>CAMAZH010000001.1 GCA_945863035.1 Chitinophaga pinensis
AGTCACTTTTAAGATCGCGGTACGGCTGTTGTTTCTTCGCAGGATCAATTTCACCGATGTAGTTGACTTCATCCCAATCCCTGATCCCAATAACCTGTTTGTATTGATCAAATACCGATTCTTCATTGGCTCTTCCGGCAGCCTGATAGACATACCAAACCGGTTTCGCTCCACCGGGATCAGTTTCATCATCCGGAAAACGTCGCAACCCGATTCTTAAGCCACCCTCACCCCGGTGATCGAACCAATTATGCCATTGGAATCCATCGATTCCGTCCAGGTTTTTCATTTTTTTCCAGGCATAGGCAAAACCTGCGGCTTGTTCTTTTAAATCCTGATCGGAATAAGTTCTTGAATTGGTACCATTTTCGGAAAGCCACAGAGTCCGTTTAATCTTTCCCTGGTAAAGTGCTTCGGGCTGCTTGATCCAGGCATCCAAAACCTCAAGGTTTTTAAAGGTTATCAGAGGGGAATTGAAATCGAAGGTCACCTTGTTGTCCAACCAGGTTTTTGGTTCGAAAAGATCTTCGGGATAGGGGTGCTGAGCCACGGCCCACTTAAAATCGCCTTCAGCTTTGGTGTATTCCAACAAGATTTCCATAAGGTCTTTGGAAGGGTAAAAATTAGGATGCGAGGTCCAGGCCCAGTAATGGGTAAGAGTAACAAAAACCTCTGAATAGGGATTGTAGGATCGGGCAATATTGTAACACATCCGCATGGATTTGATATAGGTATCCATAAAAACCAATGCTGTTTTGTCCCCTGCATTTGTCCAGACCCATCCCGCATCGACTTCATTGTGCATAATCCAGTGATTGCATCGGCCATATTTTTTATCGGGACGGCTGTAGCGGCTTGCCAGGAAATCAAGTGCCGCAGCATAACATTCAACGCTTTCAGGATTGGTCATATTCGGCATGGCATAAATACCCGCAGGATCGCAGTCGGGATGTTGGAGCAACCTTCCGATTTCCGGATCGGCACAATTCTCGATTTTGTCGATAAGCAGAATTGCCGCGGTAATTATATTTCTCTGCGCAGTGGTTCTGAAAGTTGAATCGAAGACATCAACATTTTCCTTGTCGAAATAATACGACCGGCCATTATAATTATGTTCAATCCGGCCCGGTCCCGGCTTACTGTGCATGAAGCGGGTAATCCAGATATTTACCGTGGCGCTGGTGATATCCAACTCTTCAAGATCCTCGATATGTCCCCTTCCTGTGCTGAATCCCCCAAGTCCTTTCCTGCTGCTGGCTTTTTCTTCGGGAAGACTGTTTATGGCGAAAATTTTATCGGCATAACGGGCATTAGATACAAGTGAGAAACCTTGAGGTCCTTTTTGTGCCAGAACCCATTTGGAAAGAAGCCGATCGTAGCTCACCCCGTCTTTTTTCACGAATCGATCGGAGGATATGCTGAACTTATTTGTCTTCACCGGAATGACGGAGGCAAAAGACTGTTCTTCGGTAACATCCTGGTAAGGTGTGACTTCGCAAAGGAAAAGGTTGGCGGTTGAAGAAGCAGTCCCTGAAATGGTTAGTTTGTTTTCTCCCACTTCAATTTTTTCCAGGGAGGAAGAATAATCAAAGGACAGGTAGTTCTTCAGATTTGTTTCGAGGATTGCTTCTTTCTTTTTTCTCTCTTCATAGCTGGCGGCCAGCTCTATTTCCCTTGAGGTTCTTGAGCGAATCCTGAGGTTTCGGATATGAACAGAAATCCCTGAAATGCTTCCAATGTCAAGCCGCAGGTAATCTCCCTGTTTTCCCCAGTTTTTAATATCCTTACCAAGATCAACAGAAAACTCAACCCAGCCTTCGGAAGGTGAGATACTACTAATCATTTTAGAATGATTTACATCCAGAGGCGGACAAAAAAATATCTCGAGAAGATCGAGTCCGGATGGACAGAAATATTCAAATGACAGCACGTTGTTTTCAGGATCGACAGCCTGATTAAGGGGTTTGGTATATATCCAGGGATCATTTCCGGTGGTTTTTATTTCAATAATCAGCCCCTCCAATTCGGTAGCTGTCAGATCATTTACATTGTTGGTTTCCAATAGGAGTATTGAAGATGAAATGATATGAGTATCTAGTCTTGCCCATCCCTGGAGAGAAAGTGCAGATAGAAGTAACAAAATTGAAACGTGCTTCATCTGTTTTTTTTTTAATTTTTACGTAAGAAGTCCAGATGAATGAGCTATAAATGAAAATAATGGTTCGAAGACAATTTATTATTCATAGCTATATCATGAACTGAAGTATTGATACTTATTTCTGGGTCCGGGGATGCGGTTTGACTGATCTGATTTGCATAACAAACATATATACCCCGATTCACTGATTCAAATCATATTAACGATCATATTAAAAAATGGGCTCGGAATAGATTTAAGCAAGAAGATTATAAAATCTGAGAGTAAAATAACAAAATATCAGAAATAATAACGTTGTATTTAATGGGCTTTAGTTTGTGTTATTTGACCATTTGACTTTGTTACCGGAGCATCGAAATCATCATGCATGACAATTAATCCTTTAGCACAGCCAGATATTCCTTCTTTTATTATTTTGTTCCAGGAAGGAATAGTATTGTTATTCAATTTCAAATCCCTCAAACTTCAAAACCCAAGCATATTTGCAGGCTCGCTGAAATGGATATAAAGACGGAAAACTTACCGATACTCTATTGGATACAATTTCAAAATCCAAAGGCTGATCATAGCCCAAAAGGGAGACTCTTGCATCCTTCTTTACATTCTTAAATACTGGCAGATTCAGATTCACATTCTCCGATGGCCAGCCCATTATTATGGCGTATAGCGTGTTTTCTTTGGTGGTGTAACGAATGTCTTTCTCCGAGAATATCAGAACCTCTCCGGTTCCATTTACAAGCCCTTCTCCAAAGTCCCTGAATGGCCTGGTTTCGTATATTGCTTCTCCGTTTACTTGAAGCCAGTCACCAATTTCAAGAAGTATATCTTTAATCCGTAAGGGAATTGCGCCATCAGCACGTGGGGTAATGTTCAGCAGGAAAGTCCCGTTCTTACTCACAATATCGATCAGTGTATGAATTAAAACTTCCGGAGATTTATAAACATCATCCGGTCTGTAGCTCCAGTTAATGCCGATGGTGCCATCCGTTTGCCAGAAAGGGTAGGAAACTTTGTCTTCCCTATGGCGTTCAATATCCCTTACAATGGTTCCGGAAGGGAATGCGGCACGTTTTTCGTTGATGGCCACCTCTTTTCCCCACTCGACACCTCGGTTATAATAGTGAGCAGCTATTTTTTTACAGAATTCTTCACTCCGAGGGCCTTCCACACCTGCATCGAAATAAAGAATATCGGGTTTGTAATTATCAATGAGTTCTATGGTACGATGTAACTGTTCCGTTACAAACTGATTGCTTGGTTCGCTTTCAGTATCATGGGGTTTCCAGTAAAGGTTCCAATTATCCGGATTCGGCTCGGAGATGTCGAATTCCGGCTTGGCATCATAAAATTTCCAGTTCCATGCCCGATGCGAGGAAACCCCGAATTTGAGGCCGTATTTATCTGCCGAACTATGCAGTTCACGGATAACATCCCGTTTCGGGCCTGAGTTGGCGGCATTTTTTATTGAAAAACTGCAGTCGTACATCGGGTAACCATCATGATGTTCAGCAACCGGCATTACATATTTTGCCCCGCAGTTTAGGAAAAGCTCCATCCATTCATCAGGATTGAATTTTTCCGCCTTGAATAAAGGGATCAGGTCTTTATAACCGAAAATATTCTGTGGCCCGTAGGTATTTTTATGGTGGTCATATACCGTGGCCCATTCGGTGTTCTGTTGATTCTGTTTTACAAGGTCTTCGGGTCTTTTATACATATAGAATCCATACCATTCTGTTATGTATTCGGGCACTACAGTCAGATACCAATGAATGAATATACCGAATTTTGCGTCTTTGTACCATTCAGGAATCTGGTATTGTTTTATGGACTCCCAATCGGGAGTATATTTCCCATCCAAGATAAGAGGAGGAGCATTGGTAATTCTATTGGCTACAGACTTATCAAAAGCCTTAACTGCATCGATGCTGTCTTTGTTAATCTTTTGGGCTGAACAAATTATTGAGAACAGAACAAAAGGGATGAGAAAATAAAGATTTTTCATTCGGAAATAATTGAGTTATATTATTGTGTGCTAAATTGTTTCTCATGTAACCCACATGTATGTGATTTTGTCATAATGGTCTGAGAATCATTATTTGGAAAACTGTTTTATAAAGTAAAGCTGTCTTATTTTTAAGACAGCTTTACTTTTTGTGTGAATACTTAATTCTGGGTCAGAAATCCTGCTAAGGATATCCAATGAAACTACCTGAAATAGCAACTATTGTTTGACAAGTTTCATTGAGTAGTCGTAATCATTACTGGTCACTATTTTAAGGATATATATACCCTTATTCAGACCAGAAATATTAATGTTCTTATGAATCAGATTCTGAGATTCCAGATTCATTACCAACTTACCAGTAACGTCAAAAACGTTTACATTTTTCAATGACTGCTCACAGTTGATCTGAATCAAATCATTAGCCGGGTTAGGATAAATGCTAATGTTTTTAGCCTGGATAATATTCTTAACACCAGTAGTGATTGTATACTTAGATTCATTTAATGATAAAATATGTGCTTCAATCTGTGTTTTTTCAGATTCCCATCTTGCTTTTTGTTCAGGGAACCAGTTCAAATCACCAAGAGGCAAACCTTCAATTGAAGCGTTAAGAAGCTCTGGATTGGAATATTTACCATTGAATCTTGGCCATACAGTTGGGTATTCTGAATTTGGAGTCCCTGCCCAGCGGTCAACATCCCAGTTATAACTGGGCGCTTCTGATTGCTGCATTCCTGCTTCACCAAATAAAACGGTTTTATACCAGTTTATTACATTGAGATACATACTGTCATTCATCTGATTAATCACGGGGTCTAAATACCCGGGATCCTTATCATACCAGTTATTATTGTATTTCATATATGGCCAGTTGGTTTTATCTGCAAGAATTTTTGCTTCACGACTGGAATCTGCCGGACTTGCAACCGGGAAACTTGCATAATCCTGAGGTGCGTCATTGTTCCAAAGCATTGGAATTAAATATAATGGCGATTTATCATTTTCTGCAGAATATTTGGGGATTTTCTTCAATTGAGGAGAATTGTACTGCAAGTTATATTGCCAAAACATTTTTCTGTCAGAAGGTAGTGATTCGTTGGTTACTACTCCATCTGTGTCAACACTGTAAGCAGTATCGATTGCGGTCAAACTAAGCATCCTGTTTCCCTTGGTTGTGTAGTCCGGGAAAAACTGGCCCCAGGCATACATCTGGGCAAAAATGCTCATGTCATGCAAAAGGTTATTGGTAAAGAAAAAGTCCTTGTCATTGTAGGTTTTCTTAATCCATACATCATGCCAGATAAAGGTATTGTGGTTAACCCAGATAAATTTGTTCTGCATATTTGAGTGGAAATCGCCATTTATAAAGTCCTGGCCGGAAGAAATAAAAGAATTGTTTTCAACCCAGATGGTGTCATATTTTGCATAGCCACCAAACAATCCGCCATCATTTGGCCCTAAAACATGCCCATGTCTTAAAACAAGGTTATTTGTGAAAAACCACTTTGAACCGTTTGCAGGAATATCCGCAAAAACAGTATTGTTAATACCGGCTGGATCAATAACACACTTGTCGATAACAACCTTTACGGGTGCATTCAGTGTCATCATACCTGCTCCTGCAATGCCTTCAAAGTCCTGAAGTGATAAAAACAGATTTTTCAAAGTAATATCAGAATAGACGTTGAAAATATTGGGAAAAACGCTACCATCAGAAGCATTTCCAACCTGTATTATTGCAGGCATTTCATTGGTTTCTTCTCCGATAAGAACCAGAGCTTTTCCAGCACCTTTCAGAGTGGTTTCATTTACTTCGATAATACTCTGGCAACCATACCAGGCACCAGCCTCAAGCTTATAGACAACATCTCCGCCATTGGCAGTTATTGCTGCTTCCAACGTCCCTAAACCGGGAGCAACCGTAATAGTATCGGATGCATTTATAACATTAGGGGCAAGAAAAAACAAAGCGGAAACAATACTTAGATAGTTTAATACTTTCATAATTGTTAAGTTTAGTAATTAATAAATAATGTGATTTAAAAATGAGTACATCGATTATTAAAACAACTGATTGTAATTCTCTGTCAACCTCCTTTCTATTAATTTGTTAAAATGTATACCTGAATCCGAAATCACTTGTCCATCCATAATTCTCAAGGAAATTCGGTCGGGTTTCCCCTTTGAATATTGTTTGTTCCTGAATATTATTGATATTTGAAACATTGAACAGCATATCCAGTCCTTTGATAGGTAAGCCCCATTTTCCCTGAAGACCCCAGAGGGTGAATGCTATTTTGGTCTGATCATATTCTTCCTGCCCGCCAATTCCTATCCACTGTTCTCCGATATATTGATAGGATAGCCACAGATCAAAGGTTTTATAACTAAATCCAAGGGATACGTTTGCCAGTTGTTTGGGCTGATTCAGCATGGGGCCTGTATAAGTGGAGTCCAGCCTGATCTTCTCATAAATCGGCCGTCCCCGGTCTGTTACCCCAATCTGAATAATCTTCACTTCTGAGTATGGATAACTTGCTTCATTATGAATAAGTGAATAGTTGGCTGTTAAGGTAAAAAAGCTAAAGGGTTTGGGAAGGTACCAGAAATTCGTTTGCCATTCAATCTCAAATCCGCTTACAATAACATCTTCTTCATGATTATAGTAGGAGTTTACATCATAGGCATCACTGTCTTTGAAATGAGTTGTGATCCTTTCATCTCCGGGTAATCGTTTCCATGTTCTTTGCCATACCTTATCCTGTACGTTTTTATAAAAACCGTTTAATGATAGCAAACCCAATTTGTTACTATGGAATGCCACACCAAGATCATAATTTGTCCATCTTTCAGATTTAAGGCCAGGGTTTCCAAATTCATATCCGAAAGGATCCAGATCGTCTTTAAGAAACTCGTAAGGGATAATGTAATTATAATTCGGACGATTAATGGTTTTAGTATAGGATAAATGAAGGTGCAACCATTTCAGAGGTTTATACTTTAAATGAACCATTGGAAGAATGAATTCATTTTGAGTGGTAGTGTCCTGCTTATATCCGGGAACCCTCAAACCTTCATCAATACTGGTATGTAGCCACCAACCCTCAAGCCAGTTATGCATTTTTTCATAACGGAAACCAGGGGTAAGTGTGAGTTTTTTTCCAACGTTGAGTTGTGTCATTATGTAACTTGCATAATAGGTTTCGTTGGTCTTATTATCGTTCATGGCACTTGGCTTGGGATCATAATATCCAATCATCCTCGGCTGACCGAAGATTGTAAGCAGCCTGTCCATATTGGGATCATCCTTATACAGGTTCATGTAATAGCTTGTAATATCCTGCCACCACTGATACACTTCATTAAGACGATTTACATCGGGATACCAGCCAAAATTGAATCCTCCCTGAAGGAATTCACCTTTTGTTCCTCCAACCATATCGGACATATACACGTTATTAAACTCATTCAGTTTCACCCAATCCAGAGCCCAATCGATACCATCCGGTGTTTGCTGAATACCTGAGATCAGTTTATGAAATGGAGGGCCTCCGAAAATCCGGACATCAGAGTCAAAATAGTGGTCTTTATATTTGAACTGGCCGCCAATTTTTAAATAACCTGCCAGCAAATTTGAGATTCTGTAAGGTATTTTAAAATTCAGGTGGGAAGAGTAGCGATTTTCGCCAAGATCATTAAAATAGTCACTTCCAGGCCCAGCCATTCCAAAGTTCTTTAGGTTTTCTTCTGTTGGATCATCATCGGCCATTTCAATAAGTTCGGATAAGGATAGCTCGTGTCGTAATTCCGAGGTTATCGATTCGGAGTATCCACGCATATTATTTATACCAAAACTTCTTGCTTCGTTATTGCTTTTGGAGAGTGAATAGGATACACCATAATCAATTTCCAATATTCCCAGGTTATGCAGACCGTTTAGAGTTCCGGAATACAAATAGGATTCATCTTTTATAAGGTCATGCACATTAATAGAAGTATTAGCCCCCTTCGGATTGAAATTTTTGCTGATGTTGGTATGCTCGCTGGGTGTATAAGCAAAGAAGTTGGAAAATTCAATGCTTGACATGGGTGAAAACCGGTAATCAAAAACCAGAGAGCCGGAGTTTCTGTATTTAAACTGTTGAATATCATTCAGCCCAATGTTGGTAACACGCATAGGTTCGTATTCTCCATCCGGAGCAGTATTGGTGGTAATTTCATAACCAGCAGTCATCAGATGGGTGCTACGGTTAACCTTTTCCGAGGAAACATTGAAGTCGACTCCGAATTTCTGATTCAGGAATCGATTACTGAGACTTGCATTGAACTTATAGTTTCCAAAATAGTTATTTTGGGCATTATACCCGCCCTGAGCCATTACGCTGCTATTAAAACCATCGGGGGCAGTTCTTAATTTCATATTTACCGCTCCAGAGACGGTATTTGCATCCATGTCGGGAGTAATGGTTTTGAACACCTCAATACCCTGCAGGGAATACTGGGAAACTCCGCTGAGATTAGCGCTTCGGCCTACACCACTATTGGAAGGCAACTCAATTCCATTTAGCATCACGGTATTGTATTGGGGAGCCAGCCCTCTGATTACGATATCACTGGCCTCTCCACCTGAACGGGTAACAGATATCCCGGGAAGTCTTCCCAGTGCTTCTGTTGCGTTGGCATCCGGATTAGACTGAATCCTGTCGGAGGCAACTACGTTCTTTACGTTTATTGAAGACAGTTGCTGGTTAATAGCTTGCAATTGTCCCTTAGCCTGAGTAGTAATAACGATTTCTTCCAGATCCAAAGATTGGTGTTCCATTTGGATGTCGATATTCACATTCGCATCGGGGCCGACCTGTACCTTCAATTCCTGGGTTTTGTAACCCACATAGATAACAGAGATAACATAGGTTCCTTCGGCAATGGGAGAAAGCATAAAAAAACCACCCAGATCAGAGGATGCGCCAATCTGAGTTTTAAGTGGGACTTCTGCCCCATTAATAATCTTCTTCGAAATAATAATGTTCGCAAAAGAAAGCGGCTCCCCTGACTCATCGGTAATGCGGCCGCTTATGGAACCTGCCGCAAAAACAAGAGTGGTGTTAACCAATAATAATAAGCAAACAGCATTAAAAGCTATTCCAAATTTCCTCCATTTCATAGTTATGCTTTTTGTTTGAATTAGTAAACTCCTTTTTGAATTTGTTAAATTTGATTAGAAGACTTTTCAAAAAACGTTTAAATGCTTCACTGAATTAAGTCTGCATTGAACCCATTTTAATAACGAATTACTTAATAATTATCCTGGTAATTATTTAAAAATTGCTCAGATTCTTTAAAAATTGTTTCAAAATGGAATTTCATATGTATTAAGGAATCCTTTATAACATATTAAGAGCAGACTATTCACTTAAGATGATTACAAAGAACTTAAGAGGATGTTTCTGTAGAAAAAAGCTCGGGTTTTTTGGAATTGGATTGCTGATTTATTGCGTTTTTCTTACTAAAGAATGTCAATCTTTTCAGTTTTGAGTTTATTAAGATACTCCGTGGGAGTCAAATTATTTTCCTGTTTAAAGGCTGTACTAAAGTAGGAAGAGGAGCTGAATCCTGACATATCGCTGATTTCCTGAATGTTATACAACCCATCCTGCATCAGGGATATAGATTTGTTGATACGATATTTCATAATATAAGAAATAGGAGACAGTTTAGTCAGATTAGTGAATTTTCGATAAAAAGTTGATCGGCTCATATTCATTTTTCCTGCAATTAGGGATATTCCCAAATCCGGATTAAGCAATTCAATTTCCAGGATTTGATTAAGCTTTGAAAGAAATTGGACATCCACGAGCGAGTTATCCGCATTTTCCAGTTTTGGCATCAATCCGTTAAGAAAAATATTCAGAATATGTTCCCGGTTTTTCAACTGAGAATTTATTATATTGAGCAAATAATCAATATTAAAAGGTTTTGCGATATAGTAATCTGCCCCCGATTTAATACCTTCTATCTGATTCTCTACTTCCGCTTTCGCGGTAAGAAGTATAACAGGAATATGAGAGAATTCGTTACAGCTTTTAAGGTAACTGGTTAATTCAAGACCATTCATTCCTGACATCATGACATCAGAAATGATAATATCAGGCTGCTTTTGTTTCACCAGCTCCAAAGCTTCCTGACCATTAAATGCAGAAAAAACCGTATAATATTTCCTGAGTATATTTTTCAGAAATGAATTCAACTGCGGATCGTCTTCTGCAATAATCACAACCTTTTTAAAATCGGCAGGAACACTGACCATTTCGGATTCCAGATTGTTCTTTTCCGCCGATAGGTACTTATCATTTGAGTTGTTTTCAGCAAAATATTGCGTTTCGTAAATAGAATCATCAAGAGGAATAACAAAAGAAAATGCAGAACCCTTATTAAGTTTACTAACAACTTTAATGAAGCCCTTATGGAGTTCTACAAGCTTTTTCGTGAAATTTAAACCTATGCCGATGCTTGAAAAATCTTCAGAAGATTTATAACCATTTGTTTTGGACTGATACCTGTTAAATACTGTTTTTAATTGATAATCATCCATTCCGATGCCATTATCCTCAACAATAATCTCAATATAGTCTGAGGCCAATTCTTGTTCTGTAGTTTGCGCTGATGGGTATGAATGTTTCATTTTCTCCCCTGATATTTTCTTTAGGGTAATTTCAATATAGCCTCCCTTACCCGTGTGTTTGATTGCGTTGGATAAAAGATTGCTTAGAATTTTTTCAATTTTATCCTCATCAAAATATACAATGAAGGCGTTATCTTCAATAAAATCAATATTAATTTGTTTTTCAATTGCCAGAATCTTGAATGTTTTCAATATTTTCTGTATGGATTCATTTAAATCAGCTTTCTCAATCCATAGGCTCATTGTTTCACTTTCCATCATTTTAAATGCCAGTAACTGGTTCACTAGTTTAAGCAGACGGGAGATATTCAATCCGGCAATCTGAATATATTCTTTCACTTCCCGCGGAATTTTTTCCAGTTTTTCAATATGTTGAATTACTCCTCCGATCAGTGTAAGTGGAGTTCTGAATTCATGGGCAATATTTGAAAAAAACCTGAGCTTCATTGTATTTATTTCCTTTTCCCTTTCGCGATCCATTTGCTCAAGTTCCAGCTTTTTCCTGACAACTGCGGCTCTGAAGAGCAGTTGCAGGATTATAAATATAATGCTTATCGTGACTATCACATAAGTTGCCCAAGCCCAGCCAGAAAACCATGGAGCAGGTTTAATATTTATCTTGAGGGAAGCGGTTGAATCACTCCAAACGCCATCGTTATTAATTGCTTTTACTTTAAATTCATATCTTCCCCTTTTAAGATTCGAATAGGAGACGCGGCGCAGATTCCCTGCATCCTGCCATTCCTTATCAAAACCTTTCAGCATAAAGGAATATTTTATATTATGAGAAGAGAAATAATCGAAAGCGAGGTAATTAATGCTAAAATTCTTTTCTTTATGCGTTAAGGTTATTTCATCCGTAAAACTTAAGCTTTTATTAAGTGTTTTCCCCTGAGATTCCGGAACCACTTCTTTGTTATTAATATACAGGTTCTCAAGAATAATTTTGGGAGAAGGACTTATGCTAGAGTCAATTTCGTTAGGTCTGAAATAGGTCAATCCAAAATTACCTCCAAAATAAATCATACCTGACTGGTCCCTAAAAGATGCCTTTTCATGAAATTGAATGTTATTTATGCCTTCATTGGCAAAATATTTTTTTACGGCATAATTATCTTTATTAAATTTTATTAGTCCAAATGAAGTGCTCAGCCATAAATTATTCATAAGGTCCTCTTCTATTGCCAATACATCGCTGCTGGGTAATCCGTCCTTCATGCTGAAATTGATAATAGAGCGTCGTTTTAAATCCAGTCTTAAAAGACCATAATTATAAGTGCCAAGCCAGAGTATTTCATCATCATCAAGGTAAGCAGTAATAACCGACATGAAGCCCGGATCATTTTCCCTGCCCGGTATTTCAATTTTTCTGACCGAAAAATTAAAAACATTCATCGCATAAAGCCCATGATCATAACTGGAAAAAAAAACTTCAGAATTATTTAATTGAATAATTCTGGTAATATTGGTACCATATTCTGTAGAATGGAACAGTTTATTCCCGTCAAGGTCATAGATTAACAGTCCCTGAGTGTTGATTCCTGCAAATATCATTTTATTTGTCTCATGCAATGACACAATTCCATTGTTAGGTTCCGGTACCTGCAGGGTTTTGAAGTTGGATTCGTTTAAATCAAGTGTATGCAGGCTATAATTCGTGCCTATCCAATATTGGTTTCTTGAGTCGACAAGAAGAGAACGAATATACGGATATCCCAACTTACTATTATCCCTTGTAAATTTCTTATATGTTTTATCATTCAGGTTGTAAAGTATGAAACCCTCTTTTCTGGTAGTGATTATAAGTTTGTCTTTATTTCTGGCTACTCCGGTAATAAACTCATTCTTTGTTACTTCATTAAGTGTTGCGTCGGTATTGAAAATCTTGGTCTGTTTAAAATGTACATCAATCCCATTATCAAAAGATCCCAACCAGATATTTCCAATTTTATCAATAAAATGAACCATATAGGTATTCGAATGAATACTATATGGAACTTGTTCACTGAAAGAAAAATGATCCAGACATTGAGAATTACTGTTAAACTTATATAAACCCTCTGTCTGAGTTCCATACCAATAATCATGAGGAGCATACTCAAAAATGAAATTTATTTCTTTTCCTTGCAATACATTGGAAAGCTTTTGAAATTTGGAAGGAAAAACGAACTCCTTATTTATGATATCAAAATAGCTTACTCCCGAATTGGTACCTATAATCAACAGATCATCAGAAGCCTGATGGAAATAATTAATAGTGTTATTCTTTATGGGATCTGCTGTATCCTGTATTTTGAAAAAATCATATTTACCTGATTTGTTGTTATATACACCTAATCCATTTCCGTTATCAAGGCCGAACCATATTTGTCCGTGATTGTCAGTAAAAATTACTGTTATCGACTTCTCTGTATTCCAAGTCCCTATTTGTTCAAGTTTTAAACCATCTTTGGTAATCCTGCATACACCCAGGCCAAGTGTTGCCACGTAAACATTATCTTCATAACCGGTAATACTGGTTACTATTCCTTGATACTCCGGAAAAAGTCGTCCAATTTTACCCATTTCGCAATCATAGTAACAAAGTCCCTTATTTGTTCCGATGTAAATTTTTCCATCGATGTGGCTGTATAAACTATTTATATTATTGGAAAAAATGGATGCGGAATCTTCAGGACTGAACAGGTAATGTTTAAACTCCTGGCCATCATAGCGGTTAAGTCCCCTTCTGGTTGCAAACCACATATAACCTGCTTTATCCTGTGTAATTGAGGTAATATTCAAATTTGAGAGTCCATCATTAAGGGATATGTTTGAAAACCTCATGACGTCTTGGGCAATAATCACATTATTAAAAAACAAGCCTGCTATTGTCGCCATACAAATTATTAGTAAATGGCTGTATTCCTTCATGGCGGGTTTATCCTTATTCTGCATTCTATCGGGATTTGTTTTCATCAAATTCGAATCCATATAAATTTCAAGCCTCCTACTTTCCATTGGAATACATTATTATTGACATAAGGATCACCTCCCTCTATGGTAAATTTGAGTGCTCCATCTGAATGAGATACTCCTCCGTCATGAGTATTGTTGTCCCAACCCTGCAAATCGCGTGAAAATTCCCATGCGGTTTTTTGACCCGTATCATTAATGGTTATTTTAATACTCCCGGTTTTACCGCTTCCATCCTTTGCCAGGGCTGTCACAGTAACCACACCGTCATTGATTGGAGTTAATAAACCTTGATGATCAATGGTGCCATTATCCAATTCTATACTTTCCTGTCCGTATAAAACAACTGGAGCCACAATTAACAGAAGTGTCATGCAATTTTTTATTACATTCATTTGTCTTTTTTTATTGTAATCCAGATTTAGTCATATTACTCTTTGAGAAACTTTTTGGTGTATATTTTATTTTGGCATTTTACAGTTATTATATAAGCTCCTGTTTTTATGTGACTTATATTAATAGAATTGGTTTCAGGGCCAATAGAATTAAAAGGAAGAACCTTAGACAACAAGGTTCTTCCCTGCAGATCCTTTATTGTGATCCACATTTCATCGGCAAGCTTTTCTGATACATTACCGTGAAGGATTGACAAAGTTTCGTTGGCGGGATTTGGATAAATACTAAACGATTCTTTCTTTATATTCAAGGTAGAAGTATTTGTTGCCCTTGTGATGGAATAAAAATCAAGATCAAGGCCGCCAGTCGCATAAATAATGTAAACACGCAATACCTGAATTCCTGAAGTCAAGTAAATTTTATCTTCATAATTTGAGACTATTCCGTCTGTGAATGGTAAATTGATGATGTCTGTAATATTTTTTCCGTCAACTGAAAATTGAATCTTCTGGTTTTCCAAGAGGGTAAAATATTGAATATTTAAAAGATAATATCCGGAGCTGTCAACATCTATTGTATATTCCATCCATTCATCGGTTGCCAACCATCCGGTCATATATCCACTGCCAGCTGCATGAATATCCACTCCTTCATCGATTCTGTAAGCACCCCCTTCATTTATCGAAGTCTTGTCAAGATAAGCAACGTCAATTCCTCCCGCGTCAAAGTCTTCAGCTTCCACTTTGGATGGTATTGAAACAGGTGTTCCATGATATGGTTTTTGATCGCCCGTTTCCTCATCATCCGGATCCGGCTCAGGATAGGCTTCTTGCCTGCCCACTTCTTCTATCAGCCATTTGGCAAATCCGGTTGTTGAATGGGGATCGGTTTCAGGCCCTACAGGTGCCTGTGCACCACAATCATGAGGAAAGTTATTGAGATAAAAATGCATTCTGTCGTGGTGTTTGGGCATTCCTGCCTCCCAATATTTATATAACCAGTCTCTTACTACATCATCGTAATACTGTGAACAGCTCTGTGATAGCCAGGGGCCATAATAGAATACATAGTCAAGTTCATTGGCAAGGGTCCACCGGATGCCTTTGCCAGTAGCTTGTAAATCTTTTTCTATTCCCTGATCTAACGGCCAGTGCACGTTATATTGGTGAGATTCAAGGCACACCCCATCCATGCTTTTTATGATAGACCTTGCCTCCGGGCTTTGGTAGTAAAAGCTGGGACTGATACACATCTGAATGAGTTTATAGTTGTTGTGTTCTATGATGCCTGCTGTAAATGCATTCTGAAACACTTGTCTGAAATCATCCACGTCACGCTGGTAAAGAATACGGCTATCCTCCGGGAAAGGACCCCATTTGCCCGAACCATAGAGTTCCGCCTCACGACAGATAAGAATATGCTTCACGGAAAATCCATATTTTTCAACTTGCCTGATCTTTTGAACCAAAGGGTTAGTATTGGGATTGGTATCGATCCAGTCCCTGTCGAATGGCAGGTAATGCTCAAAAAATGCCTGTCTTGTCCGGAAGTCGCCTTTAAAATTACAGTTAAAGTCATTAGGTGTGATCACATCCATGTGACTGGCAACAAAAGGATATTGCCCGGCTAAATCAACAAAGTATCCTCCGGGGTTGTTGGGCCAAAGATTTTTGTCAATGTCCGTCATGGTTCCCCTGGGCAAAGGACGGATTCCTACTTTGGAATTCCCTGCAAAAAGCTCGGTTATGGCTGTATCCAATGGAGTTCCGGATTCATCAAGGGCAATGGCCTTTATGTTGTAATAACCCGCTTCTATGGCTGAGATTACATGTTCATAGGGAGCAGTCTCATCTTCACTAAGTTTCTGATCATTATGATAAAACGCTACTTTTCTTACCGAATCCGCAATGTCTTCACTGACAGATACAACAAGGCTGGCATCCGCTCCAGGCTTGTAACTTCCTGTTTCTCCAGGTATTGAGAAAGAGACAGGGGGTGTATAAGGGATGATTTTAAGGTTGTTGATATTTAGCACATCCTTACAATAATCAGCAACCAGTCTTAATACAAAAATACCCTGCGGGAGTTCAATTTCCTGACGGATAGAAGTCCATGCACCGCTTGTGTTGTCAGTAATAAATGGTTCGCCTATGTTTTGGCCATTAAGTTCCAGATGGATTTGATTGCTATCAGCATGTGAGGCTATGCGCATATCAAAGAAATACTTGAACTTCCCAGGAACTTTGATCATATATTCCATCCATTCCTTGCTTTCCATCCTGACATGATAGTTGCCAACCGTATCGGTTGTGGTTTTGATATCAACATCTCCTGTTAACCTGTATTGATTTCCCTCATTTCCCGGGGTGTTATCATGAAAAGCATTGCCTTCGCCTCCCAGGTTGTAATTTTCGGCCTCCATGGTGACAGGAAGTACAATGTCAGCACTCGCATAGGTACCAGTCAGTTTGATGAAGTCGATGTGAACACGGCCAGAGCTGCCGGCCGGATCGAAACGTAAACTTTTAATCGTACCTTTCCAATCCGGGTTTTTGCTAAGATCCAGTATATAATAGCGCATACTGTCATCATTGGCTATTACAGACATGGAAGTGAAAGACAGTCCCGCCGACGTTGTCCAGAACAAATTAGCCCCTGTACCGGTTGTGCTATTCTGCATTCGTATTATAAAATATTTATAATCCAAAGCAGGAATATTAAGGGAGCCGGGAGATCCAATATAGGGATCATTGCCGTTGATATTGAGTTGCAAAATCCCATCGCTTACACTCCCTGTTACATGGTTGTCAAACGACCATCCTTCCTGGTTGGTACTGAAATTCCATAGGGTTGTCTGGCCAACTAGTGAGAGTACAACCAGAAGAAGTGAAAATGTAATCAAAAAAGCTTTATTCATTTTTTAAAGTTATTTCAGAATTTAATATATTTTCAATGGTCTGAACAATAACTATATCCAACTGAACCCGATATTTCCCATAGTAAATAATTATTTAGAGATATTCTATTTAATATCTGTTTAAAAATGGATGATTTATTTCCAGGAAAGAGGTTTACCGCCCATCGCTCGATTCTTAAATGCACCACACATAAGTTATATAGTCTGTCCCGCTCAAATGGGAGTTTTTACCATGTAACCTGTTGCTTCATAGTTCAAATCCTCATTAAGCAGACTTATTCAAGCTGAGGTATGTCCTTTAAGTAGTTAAAGCCAACTGCTAAAAATAATGAAAGGTGATATAATTAGCATTACACAATTTGGGCATCCGTTTAAACTGAATGGCGGTTATGTTGATGATAAAGGAGATGTTAATTGATAAAAATAAATATTATGAGATTTCATTAAAAGAGACATGAACAAAGCTTTGGCTCGTCAAGCTGAATCATTCGCCGGGTAGGCTAGAGTTTCTGATTTCAGCTACCAGACTTTAATTTTAATCCTGCCGATTCCTGGCTTTTCAAAGGGATCAGCCGAAGGACTGCCTGGATTCCTTTTTGCACCAGTGTAATCTGTCGTTATTTCAATTTTCGATCCGTCAGGATTCATGAAGGGAGCATTAACAAACATGGTTGTGCCCAAGCGTGTAGTTGTTATCAATGTCTGGCAGGACTCAGTGATTAGGGAATCGATGTTCATTTCAAGATAGACAATTTCGTTTTCAGAGATCAGGCTAATCGAAGGGTCAAACTCTGGAAAAACTGCGGCCTCGGGTTCAGCGAAATATGGTTTTGCAACCTTAAGGTAAACATTGCCTTCTGCGAGCATAGGCTGTGCGGTTGTATCATATACGTTCAGACCGTAACCTGATTTTCCTCACCAGACAGTTGGAACTCAAAATGTATTACCTATAGTAGTGCCAGCGACCAGAATATTATTGATTTGCCAGGTAACATGGTGAAAAAAATTTGTAAGTCACTGTTGATTGTTATTCTTCCTTTTGGATAGATCGTTTTTATTGAAATTTTGGAAATGAAAATTTTGCATATATTTGTTTTTTCACCATAATAATTTTAATGCTCCAACCATCTGAAGATCATAGCATAATAAAAAAGCTTAGAAAGGGTGACGTGCTTTCATTTGATATGGTGTATGAAAAATACCATAAAAGGGTGTATTATTTTGCTCTTGGTTACCTTAAGAGCAGGGAGGATGCAGAAGAAGTAGTACAGGAAGTTTTTCTAAACTTATGGAAATCAAGGGATCAGATCAAGGAACATTTTGTCTTCAGCCGGTACCTGTTCCGGATTACTTTTAACTCCATTCATAAGGTATTCCGTAAGCAAACCTCCGATAGGAAACATCTTGAACAATTCATGAAAGATATTGTCATTGAAGATGATTCAACCAATATCGATATTGAATATGACAACCTGCTGGAAACAGCCAATTCCTACATTGAAAAACTGCCTGCCAGACAAAAGCTTGTTTTTCAATTGAGTATTAGCGAACACCTTACCAATGAAGAGATCGCTAAGAGATTCAATATTTCGAAAAAGACAGTGGATAATTATATTAGTGATGCCAGGGCTTTTCTGAAAAAATCATTCATTGATGGCAGATTAATATCTGTACTATTCTTTTATCTGTTCCTGAAATAAACAGAATTTTTGTTGTCAATTTTTTCTACTTTCCGAATGGATCACATGGACATGACGCCATTAGCTTCAGTTTAACTGAGATGAGATCTCTAAGAATTATGCGATGGGCGGTAATCCTCTTTTTTGGTAATAAATCATCCGTTTTTAAATAGGTGTTAAGTAGAATATTTCTAAATAAGTATTTATTATGGGAAATTTCGGGTTCAGTTGGATATAGTTATTGTTAAGGTTATAGAGATAAAAAGAAAATTCAGGATTTTTTTTATGGCGGGTAAGATTCAGGTGAGTTAACTATGAAACTGGACGGAATTTCCTTTCCAGCTTCATAACTTCAAGAAAAATATGCAAGATTCAGCAAATAAGGTTAATAAAGATCTTTTAGAAAGATACAACAAGGAGAAGGTAACTTCTGAGGAAAGAGCAATTGTAGAGCGATGGTTCGCCGACAATAATCTTAAGGATCAATTGTCAATATCCTCAATTAATTTATGGGAAAACATTCCTTTGGATATTGATTTACCGGAACTTGAAGGGCACCGGATCCTGGACAGGATTCACCATCAGATAAACAGAGAACAATCCGTATTTGTCACTGAAAGCAGGAAGCGATCAGTAGTTCTCAGATATCTTGGCAGGGTCGCTGCAATCCTTTTATTACCGGTTCTTCTGACCACTGTTTTTTTATACTATAAGATCAATGCAATTTACAATGAAGGTGCTTATTCAGAGATCTATGCTCCGGCAGGGGCCAGCACAACTTTTCATCTTCCGGATGGCTCATCAGGCTGGCTAAATGGAGGATCTTCTATAAAATTCCCAGCTCATTTTCATAAAAAAAACCGTTGTATTGAGCTTAGCGGGGAAGCTTATCTGAACGTAACTGAAGATCCCTGCAGGCCATTTATAGTAACTACTTCAAACATTAAAGTGAGAGTAATTGGAACCTCATTCAATATAATGGCATATGATGATGATTTGAAAACAGAGGTGACATTGGAAAGCGGAAGTGTTGAAGTTTTGAAAAAGCGAAATAAAAACACTGTGTGTATTGGGAAATTGAAACCTGATCAGGCTCTGATTTATTACCATAAATCAGATTCTTCCTATATGATCTCAGTAAAAAGTTCCGATAAAACATCATGGAAAGACGGGAAACTGGTTTTCCGGTACGATCCTTTGTGTGAAGTTATAAACAAGATTAATCGGTGGTACAATGTTGATATTAAAATTATGGATCCGGAATTGAATGATCATAAATACTATGGTACTTTCCAGAACGAAACACTGTCTGAAGTTTTAAAACTTCTTCAGTATACTGCACCGATACGATATAAGGATATGGGAAGACAAAAGAAGCCGGATGGTACCTATGATAAAAGGATCATTGAATTATACAGTAAAAAACAGAATAGTAAAACACATCATTAGTATTTATTATAAAACCATTTGCCTATGCAATAAGATATATCAAATAAAAAAGGAAAGCGCGGGCACGCTTCCCTTTCAATTTAGTAAGCTTTTCCAAAGCAATTCAAACATTGTTTTTTACTAACTAAATTTATGCAAAGATATGAAAAAATTTTCCAGGAAATCAGGAGAATATTTTACTAAAATACCCTCTTGTAAAATACTTAAACATATGAGAAATACTTTATTGTTACTACTCATAACTGTCTTTCAGACCTACGCTGAAAACTCCTATTCCCAAAGTACCTTGTTGACCCTTAATTTGAAGGAGGTGACTTTAGCAAATGCTCTTGAAAAGATAGAGAGTCAAAGTGAGTTTTACTTTTTATTCAATGCAAAACTCATAGACATTGAAAGGATAGTATCTATTTCTGCGAACAACCAAAAAGTGGTTTCCATTCTTGACGATCTTTTTAATAATTCGAATGTGGAGTATATGGTTTATGACCGGCAGATAGTCTTATCCCCGCGGGAATATATTGCAAGTCTAAAGGCTGAATCTAAGCAGCCCATCACCATTACCGGTATCGTATCCAACGAAAACGGTGAGCCTATGGTTGGAGTTACCGTGATGATTAAAGGAACATCACAAGGAACAATTACCGATGTGACCGGCAAATTTTCTATCTCCAACGTTCCGGAGGATGCAATATTGGTATTTTCGTTCGTGGGGATGAGGACAACGGAGTTGGTTCTTGGGGGTCAAACAAGCGTCAGTGTAACAATGTTGGAAGATATGATAGGAATTGAAGAGGTTGTGGCGATCGGGTACGGAACCCTTTCCAAAAGAAATATATCTGGTTCAATTACAAATATCACTGAAAAAGAATTTAACAAGGGTGTGACACAAACAGCTGCTGACCTATTGCAGGGAAAAGCGGCAGGTTTAACTATTACTACGGAGACTGGAGATATTACCGCACAGCAAACCATGCGCTTAAGAGGTACTTCTTCCTTAACTGGTTCAAGTGCTCCATTTGTAGTGATTGATGGTGTTCCGGGGATGGATTTAAACTCAGTGGCACCCCAGGATATAGAATCTATTAGCATTTTAAAAGATGCATCTTCTGTTGCAATTTACGGTTCGCGTTCCGCCAGCGGGGTAATCCTGATAACCACCAAAAAAGGCAAAAAGGGGCAGGAAAGTGTTCAATACAGTTCTTATGTGGCGGTTGATATTGCTTCAGATAAACCTGAATTGCTCTCAGCTGCTGAATGGCGTGAATATACAAAAGACCAGAACGTCTCCGGGCTTGACCTTGGTGCTGATACCGATTGGTTTGATGAGATCATGAGAGTGGGTATTTCTCATAACCACAATCTTTCAATTACAGGAGGCATAGAAGGCGGAAGCTACCGGGCATCAATCAACTACCTTGACAGGCAGGGAATTATGAAAGATAATGAGATGGAACGTTATAACAGTATGTTCTCTTTGAACAAAAGAGTTTTAAATGACAATTTAGATATAACCCTGACAGGAGGTTCTGTGTTAAGCAATTTTACTCCAACGAATTCTTACAATACAGTATTGGCATACAACATGTTACCTGTTTATCCGGTAAAAAATCCGGATGGTTCATGGTTCTCTATTCAGGAATGGGAACAGGGAAACCCGGTACACAATATCGAAGAGAATAGGAACCTTAATAAAACCAGTTTATTATACGGAAATGTAAAAGCTGTGATGGAAGTCGTTCATGGACTGAACGCTGGTATTAATCTGTTTAAACAACGGAATTCGACGGATAATTCGTTTTATAATGCATCAACTACACAGGCCGGAAGACAGGTCGGAGGATATGCAAACCGGGGGAACCAGTTGTGGAATAAAGATTTGATAGAGTTAACACTTGATTACTCGGCGGAATTTGGTCAGCACGACATAAAAATGTTAGGAGGGTATTCATATGAATATAATACCTACGAGTCAGTTAGAGCTTCAAACAGGACATTTATTTCAGATATGTTCGAGTATAATAACCTGGGAGCAGGTGAGAACCTGTTCGCAACGGACGTAAACTCTTATAAAAATATGAGTAAGTTGATTTCCGTATTCGGGAGGTTAAACTATACCTTTCATGGAAAGTATATCCTGACTGCTACCATAAGGCGGGATGGTTCCTCAAAATTTGGAGATAACAATAAATGGGGAACTTTCCCATCCATTTCCGGGGCATGGAGGTTGTCTGATGAACCGTTGATAAAAGATATGGGGTTGTTTGATGAATTAAAAGCCCGGATTGGTTATGGTGTGGTGGGTAACCAGGATGGTATCGGACCCTATACTTCTATTGCCCTGTATGGGCTTGGTGATGAGTATTTTGACAATGGGAAATGGAGAAATACTTACAAGTATGCACAAAATGATAACCCTGATCTAAGATGGGAACAAACAGCATCATTTAATCCGGGTATTGATTTCTCTGTACTAAATTATCGATTGAGTGGTTCCGTGGATTATTATATCAAGAACACCAGTGATTTACTGTATGTGTATAATGTGCCTGTTCCTCCATACCTATATCCCACAATGCTGGCAAATGTTGGGGATATTTCGAATAAAGGGATAGAAGTTGTATTAAGCGGAACGATAATCAACAGCTCTGACTTTAAATGGACTGCCACTGTAAATTTTGCGCACAACAAAAATATGATCGACAGATTATCCAATGATGTCTATCAAACTGATTACATTAAAACAGGTTTTATCGATTTAAGGGGATCTGGGTATCTGACAAGTCATATTGTTGAAGAAGGCCAGGAAGTTGGCACATTTTATAATCTTAGATGTCTTGGTCTGGATGAAAATGGAAAGTTTATTATAGAAGACACCCATGAAGATGGAGTAATCAATAATCTCGATTATACATACATTGGTAATGCAATGCCTCGGTTTACTTATGGTATACTGAATACATTGTCCTATAAAAAGATTGATTTTTCATTTTTCATACGAGGCTTATATGGAAATGATGTCCTAAATAGTCCCAGGGTACAATACAGCAACCCAAAATGGCTTCCCGGAGGAAATGTATTGCGGGAAGTACTGACAAATGGAATAACCGATGATCCGTTATTCTCTTCATACTTTATTGAAGATGGTTCATTCCTACGAATGGATAATGTGAACTTGGCCTACAATTTTGGTTCACTGAGCAGGACCGGAATTAAGGGCCTTAAAGTTTACGCTACGGCACAAAATCTTTTTATAATTACAAAGTTTACAGGCCCTGATCCCGAAGTGCGGATGAGTGGATTGAATCCTGGCGAACTTGACAAATACTTTGTGCCTAAGCCAAGAACTTTTTCAATTGGTATTGATGTGAAATTTTAATTTAAATTAACTACTACCATGAATAAATATATAAATGCGCTGCTTATTGTTTTAATAATTGCAGCTTTTTCCAATTCATGTACAGATCTTGAAGAGACTGTTTACAGTGAGGTTGCAGTTTCCGAATTTGGTTCTGCTCCGGAACAAATCGATGCATTGGTAGCATCAATATACAGCACTTTAAAGTTCCATGTTCTTAGTTGGGATTCATACACTTGCCGTGATGAACTTGCCGGAGATATGATGGCAATTCCTGGATTTAAGGGAGGTGACTGGGGTGAGCCAATGTTTAGTGAAGCCATGAAGCATACTTGGGACGCAAGCAGCACCGGTTATGATGCTGCATATAATTACCCAACTAGCAGCATAGCATTGTGTAACCAGATTTATTACATGATTGAAACAAGCCCGGGAATATCCGAAGCAAACAAAGTGAGGTTTCTTTCTGAAATCAGAGGAGTACGGGCCTTCTGGTACTATATTTTGTGCGATCAATTTGGGAATGTTCCTATTGTTACTGATTTCCTTGATCGGTCTCAACCTGAGACTAACTCCCGCAGCGAGGTTTATGATTTCATTATTAAAGAACTTATTGAGATAAAAGATAGTCTTAGATCTGATGTTCCTGGATTGCAAAGTTACGGAAGGTTTACAAAGGGTGCAGCCTATGCTCTGTTGGCCAAAATGTACCTGAATGCCGGGGTATACAAACCGGAAGGCGGCTCTAAATGGGAAGAATGTATTGAAGCCTGCAACGGGGTAATGGCATTACCCTATGTACTTGAAGGAGTCTGGAAAAAGAATTTTACTCCTGACAATCATTTATCTGAAGAGGCGATCCTTTCAGCTGCGTTTAAAGCTGGTGGCAGCGGAATTGAGAATATTATAGCGTTAAATACTCTTCACTATTTAGATCCAATTGCACTGGGGCTGAATATCAGCCCATGGAATGGAATTGCTGCAAACCCTGACTATGTTAAATCCTTCGACACACTTGATATAAGATATGAAGGTTCTTTCCTCGTTGGACCAATGATTGATCCGGCGACCGGTGAAGTATTGGTAACCTCTCACGGCCGCCCCCTCATTCACACGGTTGAGATGGTTCTTAATGAGGTAGATGGAGATGGTTGGGGATGGATAAACCAGGAAGAAGGTGCACGCGTTGCTAAATGGGATTATGAACCAGGGCTTAGTACCTCCATGGAAAATGATATCCATATTTTCAGGCTTGCGGATATTTATCTGACCAAGGCTGAAGCATTGCTCAGAAGCGGGGGAAGTATCGCAGTTGCCACAGATCTTGTTAATGCTATTCGCGCCAGGGCATTTCCGGGTAAACCCGAAAAGTTATACAGTTCTGTTACACTGGATGATGTTTACAACGAACGCAGGTTAGAATTTGCATGGGAAGGGTTCACCAGACAGGATATGATCCGGTTTGGGACGTTCCTTTTACCTCGGACACCTTTTAAACCCTACCAAAGCGATTCAAAATACTTGTTATATCCGATACCCCAATCAGCAATTGATGCAAATAATAAATTGAAACAAAATCAGGGATATTAAAGCTGTTGAAAACTTAAAACTGGGCTTGTTGAGGTTCCGTTACTGAAGGCTGGATGGTTAAAATGGAAGACAAGCCCATTTTTAAGATCAGATTAAGTTTGGGAATATTTGATTTCGTAAAACATTATTTTGTTGATTTAACTTAACTTTTGGTTCAGCAGGAAAATATGCTTTGTGGATAATGGACGAGCAATATTTTTATAAATCTTATAAAATAATCTGATCTTTTTTTTCAGGTTGAAAATATTTGTAATACTTCCGTTGAGTCGGGGAAAATAAATAATAAAACTATAGAAATGAATAGAAAAAAATTTTTATCAAATCTTGGAATGATGGGGACCGCTGCTATGATTGCTCCGTCAATGATGGCTTCATCTCCATCTGTTAAATTAATCAATACATCCGGTAAGAAAATCAGAGTTGGGGTAATCGGATGTGGCAGTGTATCCGCATATTATCTAAAGCACCTATCAAAATGTCCGTATGCCGAAATAGTAAGCCTTTGCGACATTATCCCGGAGAGGGCACAAAACCGGGCAAGGGAATATAAGGTAAACAGTTGGTATCCGCATATTGATAAAATGCTTGCGGGTGTTGACTTTGATTTGTTTGTAAACCTCACGGATATGCAGGAGCATTATCGTTTGAACGTTATTGCTCTTAATTCAGGTAAGCATGTATGGAGTGAAAAACCAATGGCCAGTACTTACAATGAGGGCTCTGAGTTGATAAAACTCGCTTCACAAAAAGGAGTCAGGATCTGGGGAGCACCCGTTGTTGTTAATAGTCCTCAGTTTGCTTTTATCGCAAAACAGATCAATGAGGGCAATTTTGGCCGGATTTCTGCTGCGCATGGTTGCTATGGTCACCTTGGGCCATCGTGGTCCTCTTTTTTTTATGAAAAACTTGGCGGCAGCATTCCCGACTTAGCTGTTTATAATATCACAAGCCTTACCGGATTGTTGGGGCCTGCCGTTTCTGTTTTGGCAATGACAAATATTATCTCCCCAACTCGTGAGATCGATAACAAAGGAACCGTTAAAGTTACTGAAGAAGATAATTCTCATATCCTTCTGGAACACCAGAGTGGGGCTATTTCGCATATTCAGAGCGGGTTTAACTATACGATGGCTCATAGTTATGATAGTGAGGAAATCTCTACTATTTCCATTATCGGCACAAAAGCCAGGATGGATATGATTGGGTATGATTGGGACCCCTTAGCTGTTGATGTGGCAACTCCCGCTATACAAAAGATGGAGCGTATGGCTACAGACCCGGGTACCTATGTCTGGGAGGAGGGGGCATCTGTAATCTGCGAATTCCTGGCTACAGGAAAGGAACCGCTATTCAGTGCCGGCCACGCATTGCATGCAGTAGAGATTATGGAAGCCTCAAGGAAATCCCAGGAGACAGGGAAACGTATCTGGCTGAAATCTGAATTTGTCTGGCCAGTAGTTACATAGTGTATGAAATATGCAATCAGTGGTTATGGATAAAGTAAAATGTGAAATAAAATACCACATGAACATCCAGTTTAAATTGTTTAATAAAATTCAAAGACTAATAAAATGACAAATATTAACCGAAAGAAATTCCTGAAAAGAATTGGAGCATTAGGTACTGCAGCAGCCATAGCACCGTCATTATTTTCTATTAAATCGTCTGCATCAGTTCATACACCCATTAACCGCAAAATTAAAGTTGGTGTTATTGGCTGCGGTAGCGTTGCCAGAAAGTACTTGCCGCATCTTACAGGTAGTCCTTATGCTGAAATTGTGAGTCTTTGTGATATTATTCCAGAGAGAGCAAAAGAACGAGCTAGCGAATTCAACATAAAAAACTGGTATCCTCATATCGATAAAATGCTGGCAGGGGTTGATTTTGATTTGTTCGTGAATCTCACGAATATGCAGGAACATGGTCGTTTAAACCGCTTAGCCATTAATGCTGGCAAACATGTTTGGAGTGAAAAACCAATGGCCAATACTTATAATGAAGGCCTGGATTTGTTAAATCTTGCCAAGAGCAAGGGTTTAAGGATATGGGGTGCTCCGGCAGTTGTAAACAGTCCACAGTTTGCATTTATGGCACAGCAGATAAATCAAGGTAATTTAGGATTGATTTCGGCAGGACATGGTTCATATGGGCATCAGGGACCCACATGGTCTTCATTTTTTTATGAAAAACTTGGGGGAAGCATGCCTGATCTGGGTGTATATAATATTGCCACACTTACCGGACTTCTTGGACCGGCAGTATCGGTAACAGCAATACTTAATATTATTTCTCCTACCCGCAATATCGACGATAAAGGCACAATTAAAGTTGAAGAAGAAGATAATGCTCATATATTGATGGAGCACAAAAGTGGAGCAATATCACATATTCAGTGCGGTTTTAATTATCTGGACCCGCATGGATATGAGGGTGATGAAATTCCTACTTTGTCTGTTATTGGTTCAAGGGGTAAGATGGAAATGATTGGATATGACTGGGCGCCCTATGCAGTTGATATGGCAACTTCAGCCGATCAAAATATGCGGCGATTGGCAACAGATCGAGGAACTTATAAGTGGGAGGAAGGGGCATCGGTAATTTGTGAATATCTGTCAACGGGAAAAGAGCCTCTGATCAATGTGGAGCATACATTGCATGTTCTTGAAATTATTGAGGCAGCCCGAAAATCCCAGGAAACACGCAAGCGTATTGAATTAATGTCGGTTTTTAAATGGCCGGTTGTTAGTTAATTTATAGAAGTAGGGAAGGGCAAATGGATTTTTGAAACAAATCCATTGCTTTTCCTTCTTTTTTATGAAGACAAAACAGGATGACTGCGAACAATATGAAAAGTGGCTTGATACAATGATTGTTAATGTTTTTGAAGAGAAAGAAATTGAGGCTATGACTTGCAGAGCAAAGGTGCGTTCCTTGCTTTTATCGAAGAATAATGCTTTACGGGCAGCATTTTTATTTGGATTTGCCAGCCTTTCCTCCTGGATACCTATGTTTAACTTATGGCTTGGAAACGAGGGCTTAAGCGGTTTGCAAATCGGGATAGTTGCTGCAATTCCCTGGCTGCTGATGCTGTTTATTCAGCCATTCTGGGGAATTGTAGCCGACCGGTATGGAAAGCTTTTTTGTTTGCGGCTGAGTCTTATTTGTGCATCTGTACTATTTATCATTTATCCTTTTGCTTCGGTAGGAATTGGCTTAATTATCTGTATGACAATTTTATTGTCTGTATTTAACACGCCGGTACTCCCTTTGCTCGATAGTATTGCACTTGACCAGGTTGAAAGCAAACAAATTAATTCTTACAGCACAATCCGGTTTTGGGGCGCAATCGGTTATGCAACAGGCGCGGCCGTTACCGGATGGTTAATACCATTCTTTGGAGTGAAAGTAGCTTTTTTTACAAGCTCCGGATTTTTAGCGCTCAGCTATTTATCATCCATTAAAATTAATATGCCAGCACTCACATCCAAAGGACTTGATGTGGAATTCAGGTACCTGGGAGAGATAATTTCAAATAAGATACTGTTGGTTTTCCTGGCAATTGTTGTTGTGGTTTCTATCGGACAATCTGCAATTACATTTTTCCTTAGTCTGTATATGAGTCAGATAAAGGCCTCCCCCGAAATAACAGGCTTTGCCATAGGAATGGAAGGAATAAGTGAATTGCCTTTTTACTTTATTGCTGCCTGGCTGCTTCGGAAAATGGCTCCAGGGAAGATTGTTTTCATAGCAATTATGGCCACCTCTATCAGGCTATTCCTTTATTCAGTGAATAACACCCCGAATTTTGTAATTTTGATAGAATCAATGAATGGCCTTACATGGACGCTCCTATGGGTTTCTTCGGTTGAATTTGTGAATAGTCTTATTCCGGCAAAATGGAGAACTACCGGCCAGTCGATGCTTTGGGCGGCATATTTTGGAGCGGGTTCAGTAACCGGAAACATTTTATGCGGATGGATGTACCAGCAAATGCCAATGAAACAGGTTTATGCAGCAACAAGCCTGATGATATTTTTAACTGGAATTGCAGCTTTTTTTATTTTCTTTAAAAGAAAAAAGAACAATACTATTGCACGATGATAAAACTCCTGTCAGATGGCACTGTAGAACAGATGATTTCAACCGCCTGCAAACTTGTTGTTGAAAAGGGAATGATGACCCGCAACTCAAAATTGCTTGAGTCTGCCGAACAAAATGAATCTCTTCAGGTAAAAGGTAACCGTATTTTTTGTTCCACTGAAGCAGTTGAATCATGCCTGAACCATCTGAAACAGAACCGCATTTCAAGAGCTGATTTCTATGAAAATCAGCATGGATGGCAGGATATGTTAATGGATAACGCGGCTCAAAACGATCTGCTTATAAAATTGACCGATTTGCCCTACCAGTTTTGCGATCATCGTGCTCAGCAAATAATCCCGTTAAACCGCCAACATGTTATTGAAGGGACAAAATTGATGCATGTTTTGTCGGTACAGCAAGACATAAAGGGCTACACTTGCGGTGTGCCACAAGACACTGCAAATCCCCTTAAACCGATTGAGCAATATCTGATCGGCTTTTGTTACAACCAGAATGGCGGAGGCACAATTCAATCGGTAGCAGCCGAAGTTGAAATGGATTTTACTGAAATGAAATGTATTGCAGAAGACCGGGAAAATCTTCACGAAAGAAGCCTGATGCTTTTCTCACCAAGCCCTATGATTCTCGATGCTGATGAGCTTTATCTATGCTTCAAACCCGGGATCACCATCAACAGTTTTATGGTAGGCTCAATGCCTATGATGGGGATGACCGGACCCATTGACCCGATTGGATCTTACACTCTCGGAATTGCTGAAGTGATAGGTGCGGCAAGCATTTTACATGCTCTTTTCCCAATGGCAAAAGCTTATGTATATCCGCATCCCCAGGCTATGGATCTACGAAGCGGACAAATGGCTTTTGGTACTGTGGAGCACGCACGACTGGAGATGCTGAAGTTGCAGGTAATGAAAACACTCGGTCTGCAGTATTATAATCTGAAGGACATTATGACCTCGGCACAAATGCCCGGAAGCATGGCACAGGGCGACAAGGCTTTGGGATTTTTCACGGGACTTATGGCCGGATACAAAGCATTTAACCTGATGCCTTTATCAACAGATCAGGTCTGGTCGCCTGTTCAGGCACTTTTGGATATTGATGCATTGAAAAATGCCTGGGCAGCAACCCGTCCGGTCAAAGCACCGGATTTTAAAAATACATGGGAAACAATTTGTGAGGTTATTGATAATGATTGCCTTTTTGCCGAAATGAATGATACCTTGATGAATATGGCAGAGAACTATGATATGAATTCTTTGCATACTCGTTTCTTTTCTTCAGAAGTTTGGAGTTCCGCCGGAAGGCCTCATGAAATTAGTGCTGTTGAAGATAAATGCAACGAATTGATTACTTCGTGGAACTTTCGCCCTGACCAGGATAAATTGGAGAAGATTTTAAATATTTATCATAAATTATGTAAAAAGTATAACACAGATCCTATTCAGATGGATTGAATAAATAATTGCAATAAATAATATGAGTTGTTATATCGGTATTGATCTTGGAGGCACCACAATAAAAGGTGGTTGCATTGAATCGGGCAGGCTGGCCGGAAGGGAGGTATTTCCGGTAAATCCGGCTGGATCGAAGGAGAGTATCTTTAGCGATATATGCGAATTAATCGATCGCCTTTGGAATGAACATGTGGAAGGCATTGGTTTTGCAGTACCCGCGGTGATTGATTTCGCGAGCGGTACGATTTATGGTCTTTCCAATATCCCACAGTTTAACGGTTTTGCTATTCAGAAAGCTCTTGAAGATCGGTTTAAAGTTCCAGTCAGGATTCAAAATGATGCAAACTGTTTTGTTCTGGGGGAAATGTATTTTGGAGCAGCCGGAGGGTTCAGAAATATAGTCGGACTTATTACCGGAACTGGAGTTGGAGCAGGAATAGTTATTGGCGGCAAAATCCATAACGGCGTACATAACGGCGCAGGAGAATTTGGCATGATACCTTATAAAGAATCATGCTTTGAAGCCTATTGCAGCGGTCAGTTCTTTTCAGCATTTTATCAGGTAACAGGCGAAGAAATGGCCAAAAGGGCTGGTGAAGGTGATACTCAGGCTTTATTGGCCTTTTACAATTACGGATTACATCTGGGAGAATTAATTAATTTGATTTGCTATGCTTTGGATCCGGAAATAATTATCATAGGTGGTTCGGTAAGTAAGTCATTTGAGTTGTATAAATCCGGATTAACAGAATCTCTGAAAGGATTTTACTTTGATCACAGGGAAAAAGTCAAAATTTCGCCATCCACTGTGAAAGATATTTCAATTTATGGTGCTGCAGGCTTATTCTTCAATTAAGATGGAAAGTCAATTGATTACTAAAACTTGTGGAAATAATAGATATTTTTAGTTTCATGAATAAAAGCATTAGAATGAATTTTTTGTAGACTCTGTTGTAGCTGAACTAACTTAAAATAAAAACTAAGATGACGAAATTTTTAGAAGATATACTCAAACAACCAGAACAACTCCAGCAATCATTGGAATATACCTTTTCCGACGGTTGGAATGAGATTGAAAAAGCAAACAGGCTTATCAGGTCAGCCAAAACAATTTTTATTTCCGGAATTGGAGCCAGCTGGAACGCCGGATTGGCTATCCAGGCTGCGTTTAATGAGCTTGGTATTCCATCCATTCTCTGCGATTCATCAGAATTTCTGCATTTCACAATCATACCAAAAAGTTCAGTCGTTCTTTTTTTATCCAGAAGCGGGAAAAGCGTTGAAATTGTTAATTCCATATCAAAATGTAAAGCCTCCGGTTCAAAAATAATCTCAATAACCAATGACGCAAATAGCACATTGGCGAAGCAATCTGATGTCTGTCTTTCAACTCATGTTGATTTTGACAATAGCATTTCTGTAAATACCTACACCTCAATAATCCTTACTGGTCAGTTGCTGGTATCCGGTTTTGCAGAAACATTCTCAAAAACTGCACTATCTCATTCCTTAAAACAAAGCTTTAAACAGGTGCAACTGAGGATGCTTCAGTGGCAGGAAGAAATTATCAATTCAAAATGGCTGGACAAAGAATCCACAACTTACTTTTTAGCCAGGGGAAGCAGCCTGGCTTCTGCCTTTGAAAGTATGCTGATCTGGCAGGAAGGGGCAAAGCAACCCGCTTCAGCCATGACAACCGGAGCTTTCCGACACGGTCCCCAGGAAATATTGCTTAACCGGCTTAGCATTGGATGTTGGATCGATAATCAAATTGCAAGGGAATATGATTTTAAATTACTTAACGATCTGCATAGCCAGGGTATTTCACTACTGACAATAGGTTTCAATTTACCACTTGATCTGAAAGGAATGAAAATCGAAATACCGGAGATAATCCATACGTTTCAGCCAGTGATTAATATTATTCCCATGCAGCTGGCAACTGATCATTTTGCTGAAATTAAAGGGGAAGACTGCGATAGTTTCAGGTATTGCAATTTTGTGGTGGAACATGAGGGCGGTTTATATACCTAAGCCATTAGTTGTTGCGAAAAAAACCGGAAAAGAGGTAAATAGTTAAAGTGGTTTTAAATTCTAATTGGTATAAAAATGAAACTTCCATGCCACAATGTTTAATTCAGATGGAGGAGGCACAAAAGGACATGATAATTACGCATAAATCAGGAAGCTAGGCGCATGGAAGTTCCATGAGTCCAACTAATTAAATAAACTATTTTCGAATGAAAAAGGTAAATACTGTTTTTTTTGTTTTCGGAATGCTTTTAATGAGTTTCAGTGCTCAAACTGAGGCACAGAGACCTGTTTCAAATACCGGAATCAAAAATATGCAAGCTAACGAAAACAGTTCTCTGAAGGCTGATAGCAGTCAGTGGAAGCAATTATTCAATGGGAAAGATCTGACTGGCTGGAAACAGGCAGGACCGGGATCACATTATGTGGAGGAGGGTTTAATTAAATCTCATGGAGGGATGGGATTGCTTTATTGGGAAGGTGAAAAATTTGGTAATTGCCGGATTCGGGTAGTTTTCCGGATGCGTGATACCCTTGATAACTCAGGCGTATTTATCAGGGTTCCCATTGAACCTGTTGAAGCGTGGATGCCGATACACTATGGTTATGAGGTTCAGATTGATAATCACCCTGAAATATGGGACGAAGACGAGTATCATTATACAGGTACCTTGTATTCGCTGACAAAACCAATGGCTATGGTTGGAAAACCCGGTCCGGAGTGGAATACTTTTGAAATTATCCTTCAGGGATCAAGAACAGTTGTTTACGTCAACGGCACAAAAGTTACTGATTATAATGAGGAGGATGAGGTTCCTGCCCGTGTGTTTGATTGGGAACCAATACGCGGACCTCGTCCGGAATATGGATTCATTGGTATACAAAACCATGATGAAGAGAATGTTGTTTTCTTTAAGGAGATTTCTGTAAAACCCCTGTTATTGCAATAAAAGACAAATAATTTTAAACCCTGTTTCTAAAATTTCCACATTATGAATAAAGAATTAAAAAAAACAAAGAGTTCGAGCGGGCTTTCGAGAAGAAATTTTGTAAAAATGACTGCTTCCGGAGCAGCAGCTTTTACTATTCTTCCCAGCTATGTTGTAAGTGGCCTTGGTCATGTATTGCCCAGCGATAAGCTCTACATTGCAGCAGTTGGTTGCGGTGGAGAAGGAGCATCCGATATTCATACTTTAATGAAAACGCCAAAAAAGAATGCCGTGATTTCATGCCTTTGCGATGTTGATGACCGTATGGCACTGCCCCGGAGGAAAGAATACCCGAATGCCCCGTTTTACCACGATTGGCGTGAGATGTTCGATAAGGAAAGTAAAAACTTCGATGCTGTTACCGTTGCAACTCCAGATCACAATCATGCTATTATTGGCTTTAGTGCTATGCAATTGAAAAAACATCTTTACCTTCAAAAGCCGTTATCCCATGATATATATGAAGCCAGGATATTAACACAGGCAGCCGAAAAATACAAAGTGGTAACCCAAATGGGAGATCAGGGAGCATCATGCGAAGGAATGCAGACATTGCGTGAATGGCTGGAAGCTGGTCTGCTTGGAGACGTCGAAAAAGTTTATTGCTGGACCGATCGTCCCGTATGGCCACAGGGGATTCCATGGCCAAAACAGACTGCTGCTGTGCCAAAAGAGTTGAATTGGGATTTGTGGTTGGGTACAGCTCCTGAAACCGGGTATATTGAAAACCTTGTACCATTTAATTGGAGGGGCTGGTGGCAGTTTGGAACCGGAGCGCTTGGCGATATGGGGTGTCACATTATGGGCCCTCCATTTAAGTTGCTTGGATTGGGCTACCCAACTGAAGTATCGGGAAGTGCAAGTACAGTTTACGATGGCATTTTTTCAGAAGCACAATACCCGGAAAGTGGTCCGGTTTCGAGCTCTCTGAAATTTAAGTATACACTAAAAAATGGTAAAAACCTGGACATGTACTGGATGGATGGGGGTATTACACCTGATCGTCCCACTGAATTAGCCGGTGAAGCAAACATGAATGAAATTCTTGGCGACTTTACCGGTTTGAATGACTACGAGGGCAGCACATTATTTGTTGGAACAAAAGGAAAAGCTGCCTGTGGATGGGGTGGTCGTAGTCCAGTATTATTACCACTTTCCCGGAATAAAGAGATTAATGTTCCTAAAAAATATCCACGTGTAACAGGAGATATGGACGGCCATTACTGGCAATGGATCGATGCCTGTATTGCAGGGTATGGAAACGCTGAAGTTTCATCGCCGTTTGTAGGATACGCCGGACCACTTACCGAAACGGTTCTGATGGGCAACTTAATCCTGAGAAGTTTTAATATCCGTGAAAAAATCAAGCGGGTTGATCCGGTTTATGGCGAAATGGATGCATATTCTTTCCCGGGCCGTTATATAAACTATAAATGGGATGGTGAAAACATGAGAATTACAAATTTCGAACAAGCCAATCAGTTTATTAGGAGAGAGTATAGAAAAGGTTGGGGCGAATTGAAATTATAATTTCTTGAGATATTACCTGCTATTCAATTGGAATGGAATTTTAGGACTTAACTCAAAGAAAATTTTTACTAAAAAAGAATACTTATGTCACTAATCAGGTAGGATTATCTCTTGCTGTATCTTCCTACCTGATTTAAACAATGATTTACTGCAACAGGAATTTGTGGCTTATAACAGAATCATTTGTGATGCATCTTACAATGTATAATCCCCTGTCGAAACGATTTGTATTTAAGCGCTTTATCCCTGAGAAATTTTCGAGATCGGAATAGACAAGACATCCCTTTGAGTCGAATACAGAAAACTGTTTGATTCCAGTATTCGCGGCGTCGATAATGATGTAAGAACCTGCCGGATTTGGATATATGCTGATTACCTGGTCAGTACCTCCAATCGACCCGATAGCGGTATTAAGTTTTGGGTAGAGTTGATAAAAAGGCACAACTTCTTTTGGAAGGCTTGAACTTTCCCATTCAAGTTTCACGAAAGCATCCCCTGATTTTTCTGCGTAATCGAGACGGATGTTTACTTTCTGACCTGCCGTCAGCGCAATCGTTCCGGTATGGGTTTTTCCTGTTGAGGTTGCAACCCACGCATCGATTACCAACTGGTCGTTCACCCAAAGTTTTCCGATGTCATTAACAGTTAAACTGAAAGTATGCTCTTCCGTGAACAGAGGTTCCAACTGTCCTTCCCACCTGATATTCCAGAAATCTTTATCAATTCCGCATCCGGGTGATACATCGGCCCATTCCTCATCAATAACAGGATCAGTTTCACCGCACATAAGCTCAACAAACCATGTTCTTCCTCCAATGGATGCTTTCCAGAGACTCTTGTACAAACCTTCGCCATTTCCGGGATAGACAACGTCCTTTTCTTTAAAAACAATATTATCGATGCTAAAACCTCCCATGGCATTCTTTACAAAAAACCTCATGATATGAGTTCCGGCAGTAAGCCTGAATTCAGTGTCTATAGTTGACCAGACATTCATTCCGCCGGTTGCAGGCAGAGAAATAACACCCGATTTTTCCATTCCGTCAATATATATTACAGCTTCTTTGTTTTCATTCTCTGCTGCATAATGAATGGCGGCTGTAAAGAGACCTATTGCCTTTACATCTACAGTGTATTCGAGCCATTCATTGGAATTAATAAAGGAAACACAATTTTCTCCTTCGGATTTTTCCTCAATATCTACCGATTCTTCCGGCCTGTATTTGCCGCCCCTGTTAATAATATCTGCATCTGCATAAGCTACTCCTACGCCGCCATTATCAAAGTCTTCGAATTCTATGGTTCCCGGAATTTCCAATTGAGTGAATGGTTCCCGTGGGAGTGTTGTGACCTTGGAAGAACTGTAATTATAGTTAAACCTCCTGTCTGGCGCGGATTCCCCATCGGTAAAAAAAGCACTGATGTCTTTCAGGTGCTGTGGGTTATCGGCCCAGTGAAAATACAATTCAGGTGTACCTATTTCCATACCGAGGTCGGCTCTTGAAATACTGATCTCCATCTCCCGTCCCTTAACATGGTACGCGGCAACGCCTGCATTGCCCCAGCTAATGCCATCCCATTGTTTCACAAAAGTTGCCAGACCTGGAATAACTTCCATGTTTACCGCATAATCGTACCCTTCCCATCCGGTGCCGTTTTTCCTGTCTACATCAAGAAATAGCAGCATCCAGTTGTTTCCTTCCGGGGGAGTAATGTTTTCGAGCGTTTTTACATAGAAATACATGCTGTCATTATCGTAGGTAAGTCTGGATTCATCAATGTCGTTCCTGGCAGTTAAGTTCGTGTAGGTTGCCGTGTTATTGACATTTTTGAAATTCCGATTTATTACATCCCCGGCAGCGTCTTTATATACAGGTGTAACATCCTGCCAGTCGGAAAAATCACCGTCAACCATGATGTTTTTTGGCTGTGAGATCGTTTCAGGAGCAGTCATTCCCTTGAACCGACGGATGTGAGAAACCAACTGGTAGAAATAGTTATCGGTATATCCCCCCTTCATTGGCTCGAGATCACGGTTAAATTCCATGTTGAATTCGTCCACGAAATGCCAGCCGTGAGGCCATTTGTGGGTTCCGTCGGGGTTTCTGCTGAGGCAGGTTGATGGACTGACACATCTCCAGCTCGAATTGTTCCACTCTTTTCCCATAAAACGGACACCTTCGGTAGGCCATGCCCCTGCCATAAGTTCATTCCATCCGGTGATGCAAAGGATGGTTGGATCTACTTCATGGCCTCGTGTCCATTGTTCTTCGAAGAAATAGCCATATTTAGACTGATCGGTTTCCCAATACTGATCGTATTCGGGTGCTTTCTTATTATGAGAGCTGCTTCCCTGAAGGGTAAAGTCGAAAAGGGGAGCACCCATAGCCTTGCATACCGGCATTTGCTCGGGTTTACCGTCGAGTATATAGTAATCTTGCGGGTATGTATCCAGGAAGTTCCACTGACCGGTTTCAAAAGCCCATGTTCTGCGCCAGGTAAAGAAATCCTTAACTGACTCGTCCAGACAAAGAGCACATTGTGTTGCACACTTTACCGAATCGGCCATAAGGAGGGGTTTGCCTTCCCATTTAAAAATCATCGGATCATACTGTGGATTGGTATAGATTTTTTCCATTACACAGGTTAGGGCAGAATTATAGTTTTCGTTCATGAAGAAAGCAATTTTCGGAACGGGGATACCTTTTCCCTGCATATCGAGGGCAACAGTCATGAAATCATCAAGTGAATTGCAGCCCTGGTTTCCGTTGGTGAAATCAAAAAACACAAAATCCACACCTGCATTGGCAAGCATCTGGAGGTTTCTCCGGGTCGACCATGGATCGCTCGGGTGATAGAAGCCATTTTCAGGTTCACCCCAGTAATAATTCATACATTCAAAGGCAGGACTATCCGGATTTTCACGGAGAAGTTCCGGTACCGGTCTGATGGGTTTCTGATTGGAAATGTCAGCATGCCATAACCAGTAGAAGACCCCAATATACTTGTCGGATCTGTAATTCCCGCATTCACTGTAGGAAGGAAGGATCCTTCCAATACCATCTGTTGCAACCCACTGGTCTGAATATGCTTTGAGTTGTTCTGTTTGGGTGGATGCAGAAGGATTCCAGACAAAAACTGTCTGCCTGACCTCGTCTGCCGGGCAATTACCTGCATCGCCGGGCTGACGTGCAGCGATTACGACCAGTCCGGGTTCGCCTGTAAGTGTTACGGTATCTCCGTCAATGCTTGCAGGGCCTGAAACAATGGAAAAGGTAACAGGCAGACCCGATGTGGAAGTGGCTGTCAGACCAAATGGCGGATCATTGATAAATTTCTTTCCGGTTTTTGTAAATGAAATTGTCTGCATTGTGCATGCTGAGCCAGCAACCTTAATATAATCTATTTCAATTGTTCCGGAAGTGGCATTTGTCAGAGGATCAAGCCGGATCTGAGTTACAGTTCCCTGCCAGGCTGGATTCTGTGACATATCTACAACATATTCTGTATATCCGGTATCATTTGGAGTCAGACTATACGGGACAGAATTAATTTCGCTGAAGCCTGGATTCGTATTGGTGGTAAAATAAATTCGACCTTCGGTATCAGAGGTGTTATTTTTCATACGGATAATTATCGTACGATGGTTTGTTGCTGTTATGTTCAGGTTTCCCGGTGAATTCATGTATGGATCTCCGGCAGTAATGTTCAGATTCATGATTCCCCCGACAACACTGCCGGTAAGGTTATTGGCCAATATCCACGATTCGAGTCCCGAAGTAAAATCCCATACCAGGTCGAGTGAGTTTATGGTCATTCTGTTAATATTAAAGGCTCCCGAGGCATTTATGACAGTAAATCTCAGAATATGCCTTCCTGCTTCAAGTTGAACGGTTTCATTGTACGATCTGTAAGTTTGAAGGCCTTCTCCGGTATTGGGCAGTTCTATTATCCCGGTAACGGGTATACCGTCCACATTAAGCTGGAACTTGTTGTAATCGGATGAGGAAGCTATTCTGAAATCAATGGAATAAGTGCCGGCTGAGGCAATATTTACGGTATATTCGAGCCATTCACCAACAGCAAGCCATCCGATATTGTAACCACCGCCATTATCACCACATGACTCAATATCAACCCGGGTAGCGCGGTACTTTCCTCCATTGTTGGCTTCATCGGCATCATAATAGACCTCGCCGGGGCAGCCATTATCAAAATCCTCAAACTCAACAACACCGGGAATAGAATGTTCAATAAACGGAGTTCTTGGCTCAGTACACTGCCCGTAAAAGTTTAGGGAATACATCAAGGTTGAAATGATAAGAGTAACTTTCTTCATGGTTGTTGTTTAATTTACCTTTAGGAACTTCTTTATTAGTGTCATATCTTCAGCAAACAGCATTGTGTTATAGGCTCCTTCTGAAAACCTGCTTATATCGATGCTCTTGGAACCTTTAAAGGGTTCCGCGCTTTCATATACAAGTTTTCCATCGGATGAAAGGATCCTGATTTTTTGTATGTAATATGTGTCGCTGCTTATATACAGTCTGAGATTTGCAGGGTTGGGAAAAACGGTTATTCCGTAATCAGAAGTTATTTCAATTTTATTTACTGATGGGGCTGAGGATTTTTTTGTCTCCACAAGATTCCAGGTAAGCCCCCGGGATGCTTTGTCAAAAAAAACCTTGAGCTGATGCACTCCCTCCTCCAATAAAAGGGTATCCCTGATATCCTTGTAAATATTGGCAGCTCCGGTCTTATCCACTTTTATCGGTCCGGAAATATCCAATTCATCTATTTCAAGGTGGAAGAAATTGTCATCCACCGTTGAAGCAAAGCGGAAAGAAAATTCAAAATACCCGCTCTCATTTACATTTACTGTATAGTTCAGCCACTCGCCCGTGGCAATAAAACTCACATCATACGCTCCGGAACCATCTTTTGTGGCCACAATATCCACTCCTTCATCCGGCCTGTAGGCTCTGCTTACATTTGTAGCATCATTATCCTTATACCCCTCTTCGACACAGGAATAATTAAAATTTTCCGCTTCAATGATTCCTGGTATTGTATTTACTTTGTATGGCATACTGCTGCCAGTACAAACAGGCTTTTCCGAAGGCTCATCCAGATAGTCCAGAAAGAACCGGCTTATTTCCCTGTCCGGGTCTTTCCATGGGTGCGTGATTCCGCTGGTAAGAGCAGATGAGCCGTTTCCAGGAGCAACAACATAGGAAGAATCCGACATGGAGAAAAAGCAATAGGAACCATCAGGGGTTTGCAAAAGTATAAACTTTTCTGCGATGCCATCAATACCGGTTTTTATGGCCTGGATGCCACTTGCATTGCTAATGTATTTGTTTTGTCCGAGCGAGAAAATGGAATAGCTGCCATCTTCGTTATCCTCAAGCCTGTATCGTTCATTTATCCCAACAGCATCAGATGAGGCGATGAGTTGTGATGCTGAAGCCGTAAGGTATTTATTATTTGCATGGGATCTGATTGAAATTGTCTTTGTCATTTTTCCGGGTGCCATTCCCGATATTTCACCTCCAGTGAATTTCCACCAGTTAAAATGAAATCCCCCCAATGTGAAAACGAAATAAACATCATGCACACCTGTTGCTCCACTGACATCAGTATTAACTGTCTGCCAGGAATCATATCCCCCGGTTGCAGGAACATTAAGTCGGGCAACTGTTGTACCATTTACACTGTCGAGTCTAACTTCAATGGTTCCGCCAAGCGGTGATGCTACTCTTGCTTCGAAAGCAGACGCCCCGTTTCCAAAATCAACGCCAAACATTTTTATCCAGTCGCGGGAGTCAATATCGCTTACCATTCTGCCACCGCCTTCGTCATTACAGGCTTCGGTTTCAATGCGCTCTTCCCTGCCAATGGTTTCGGCTTCCTGACGGATATAGGGATTCAGATATTTCACCTGTTTCAACCCTTCTTTGGTAATGGTTTGAGGTATTATGGTTCCATCAGGATTGAAATAAATCCTGTCAAGTCCAACATTACGCTGGTAGCCGTAATTTTCATTTCGCAAAGCAGAAAGGATTTTGCTATGGTATAAACTATAATAATTTCCTCCGAATTCAAACACAGCTGGCTGAGTATTATCACCCTGAACGGGCCACATCATGGTTCGGCCGAATACTCCGCCGGGTTCAATAACCGGACCTGTCGGTGTTGCAAGAAAGTTATAACGGTGAAAATAGTCGCCTGTCTGACCGCATCCGTCGGGTGGCATGTTATGCTGAGAGCACGCCCAGAGTTCCTGGTCGTTAAAAGTCATGTACATGTAATAATACTTATCATTGATTTTTCTGACAAAAGGGGCTTCATGCGCATCATTGTTCCAGACATTATACTCGTGGGTATCTGAATAATCATACATATTGGCAGCGAGTTTTCTGACCAGACCGTTCGGCCAGTAAGCATAGGCTTGTCCATCATCATCAATTAAAACACCAATATCAACGCGATGCCCCGTTATCATTAAATTTCCCCTTGGATCTGTAAAGGGGCCTAGTGGACTGTCGCTTACGCAAACTCCGGTACCTGTTGTCAGGGGATCATTTCCATAATCAGGGGTGCAAAAATACAGGTAGAATTTCCCATCTCTTTCAATGGCTTCAGGAGCCCAAAAGACTTGTTTTCCCTGAACACTAATGTAAGGAATTTCTGAAGCCATTAAAACCTCTCCATGATCTGTCCAGTTTAGTAAGTCATCAGAAGAAATACAGGTGTATCCATCCATTGAGAAATCACGCTGATCATCCAAGTCATGCGATAAATATACATAAACCCTTCCGTTGTAAACAACCACACAGGGATCGGCGGTATATCGCTGACTGAAGATGATCTCATTGGCTTGTGTTTTAATAGCAGCAAAAGCAAGCAGCAAAGACATAAACACTATTCTTGTATTTTTCATAATTTTCATTTTCTAAAAGTTTACTTCGATTATCTCTCCTGTGAATTGTATAGTTTTTTGAAATTCAGCCTCGGGCTCGATCCCGTCCCCGTCCCCGTCCCCTTTTCCGCTTCTCACCATCATAAGTCTGAATTCACGTTGTTTGAGCATACCGGGAAACACCCCTTTTCTGTCGCTGATTTCAAGGGCTTTTTCTTTATCTTTCCAGCTGAATGGTGGCTCCTTTGAAATCCATGTGCCCTTGCCATTGCTGACCAAGCCCATAAAAGGATTCATTTTCGGTTGTGAGAAACTGTTGATTTACTTCGTACATGATTTCCTTTTTCATCCTCTTGGGGACGAGATTTTTTCCACCCTCTGAAGGTTCACAAAGTAACAGCTTTCCGGAATTGTCGAAAAAGCCGGCAGTGCCTGTTTTTCTGTTAATCCTGACGGATGACCAGAAGCAGGATAAGTAATTTTTTGTTCTGATTCAACATTGTTTTATTGTTTAATAAATCTTTTCATAACAACTCCCTTGTTCGTTACCAAATGAATAGAATATAATCCTGTTGGCAGCTCTTTGATATCAATTGTTTTACTCCCAATGAAAGGCACATCGTTTTTAAGTTTGATTCTACCCTGCACATCAATAATACGGATTCCGTTTATCAGAAATTCATAATTCGAAATCTGCAGATTATCGGATGCAGGATTGGGATGAATTGTGATTGCTTCATCCAAATGCGCTTCGACATCAGTTATGAGCTTGTTAAGAATGAAAAGGTTAAGACTGGAGCTTGCCATGCAGGTTGTTTCATCCCCATTTTGGGAAGCTTCCACAGTAATTCTGTCTGACTTCGAAATTACTAGTGTATCGCCTTTCATTAATGCAGCACCTTTGATAACCTTAAAAGAAACAGGCAGTCCAGAGCTGGAAGAAGCACTGATTAAAAACATATCATTGGAAACACGGGTATATGATGAAGAAAAACTAATTGTTTGGGGATAACAACTGGGGCTTAGGAATTCGCCGGGAATGATCTGGTCTATTCCATAAGGCCCAGTCCATTTTACCGACATGTGGTCGCCACCGACACCTTCTTTAAGCAAGGCCTCAATGTAGTACTTTTGTCCAGCAATAAGCTCAATGGGATCCGATATTTGAGTTGAGAATAAATTCCATTCCTGGTAAGCAGTCCAGCCTTCGTGAAAAGCAATTTTCACTTTGTTGTTTTTGTCAGTATCTGTACTCAATGATAGCTGGACATTATCGTCGCCGGCAACATAGAAAGTGTAATCGCCGCTATAGGGTGCACATAAATAGCCGCTGATGCGAACTCCATAGTTGTCGCCAATGTTGGTAGGGGCATCCATGCTTATAATCGTTGATGAATAAGCCGGGGCAGTTTGAACAGGTATTTCTGACACGCTATTACCCGGAACATTGTCCCATCGCTCGTATGTTATGTAGCCATCAGAGTTTGTGCAGCTATTAACGGGTAGTTTAACCTGGAAGGATCGGATAACAGTGTCTGCAGCACAAAATTCATATGTTCCGGTCTGGTATGCTGTTACTTTTACGTTTCCTTTGGCTCCATGGAGAGTTAGTATATTATTGTTAAGGGAGGCGGGGCCTTCAAGGGTAAATGAAACAGGCAGACCAACACTCGATGAGCTGACTAATTCAAACGGTGCAACATCATCTGCAAATTTATCAGCCAGAGTATCCAAAGTGATTGTCTGCGCTCTGCAATCGTGAATGATATTTAAAGTTTTTGAAACTTCAGCGGGACAAACGGTGTCATTTCCGGCAGAATAGGTCTTCAGTGTAATTACCCCTCTGAAATCAGTCAATGTCACGATGTCCCCGCTAATAGTTGCCGGACCATTGAGAACGGAAAATTCAAGCGGCAAAGCATAGTCAGATACAGCATGAATATTAAATGGGAGTGAGGTTGAAAGCACATCCGGGAGGGCTTCAAACGTGATAGGATGAGGCCAGCAGACATACGCTTCATTTGAACTGACTGAAAATGCAATTCCGTCAGATGCTTTTACACGCCATCGTGCATTTCTGGGAGTGGTTACGGTATTGTCAACAAAGGTGCTGATATTAAAGTCAACGATTCCTGTCTGCTGAAATTCGCCTGCACCATCCTTGCGTTCAATTATAAACTTGGTTTCGCCGGCAGAATTGTCTGTCCAGTTCAGTTTTACCGATCCATCCTGGTTCAGAATTGCTGAGAGCTTGGCAGGAGTGCCCAATATATCCAGTTTCGCACTGTAGAGTTGAATTTGCGGGACAAGTTGTTTGGGAATAGTTGGAGTGCTCCAGTCAAGACGGATTTCATTTTCGGAAATTTTTTCAGAGTATTCAAGGATTATGTCGTATCTCTTTCCAGCTTCCAAAGAAATATTTCCTGAGCCGGATTTATGCTCGCCAGACCAATCGTTGATTAATAACTGGCCATTTACCAGGAGTTTGCAACGTTCGTCATATTGAGCTGAGAAAGTGTAAGTTTCAGTTGTAAGCGCCTGTACCTGACCTGTCCAGCGTATACTGAAATAGTTCCTGTCTTGCCCCGGAACGTAGCCATGGTCTTCCCTTGGCTGAAAAACATATGGATCTACACGTGTGAGAACAAGATTGTTGAATTCTTCACCATTATAATATTTTGCCGTCAGACCATCACCCTTGCCATAAACCAGTCCGGATATTTTGGTGAAATTTATCTTGTTGATTTTCCCACCCTGCGCTTTATTTACAAAAAGTTTTAATGTGTGAGTGCCTTCAGGTAATTGGATAGATGCGGAAATATTTTGCCATTTCTGTTCTCCTCCGGTAGCGGGTGTAGTAAGTTGTTCTGAAATAACTGCACCATCCAGCAATAATTGGAAAGCATCATTTCCATTTACTGAAGCAACGGCCACATCAGCCTGGTATAATCCGGATTCAATTATTGATACCGTATACTCGAGCCATTCACCATCGGCAAGGGAAGTCAGGTTAAACCCCCCATCAGAACAGGTTTCGATATCGACTTTTTCCGTATCACGGTATTTCCCGCCGGAATTGATTTCATCGGCATCATAATAAGCAAGCATTTGTCCTCCGAGGTCAAAATCTTCTACTTCGATAACACCGGGTATTTCATGGGTAATAAATGGTTTCTGACAAATGTTATTATCCTGAGCAGCATTGAAATAGTAGCTGAACCGACGGTCGGGAGCGGCATCGCCGTTGATAAGCACATCTTTAATGTCCATAAGCTTTTGCTGATTGTCTATCCATTTGAAATAGAATTGCGGTGTGTTTGAGGTAATTCCAACTGATGCTTTTGAAACAACAATTTCAAGTTCATTGCCGGATGAAAGAAATTTAGTGGTTCCAAGTATTTCCCATGCTTCATTGGCAAAGGATTTTATAGTGGTCGTATTCAGATTGATAATTTCCATGTTTATTGCGAAGTCATAACCATTCCATCCTGTAGTGAAATCCCTATCTGCATCAATGTATAGTATCATCCAGTTATTGTCCTGCCAGGATGTAAGAATTTCATTTGTTTTAACGTAGAAATAAATGTTTGAATCATCATAAGTAATTTTTGATTCGATGATGTCATTTCGTCCGGTATTATTTGTGTTGAGGTAAACTTTTTCATCATCAAAATAACTGCGGTGTTTGGTGTCGCCTGTTGGATCCCTGAAAACAGGAGAGATATTGCTCCATTCAGAAAAAGCCCCGTCAATTTGGATTGTTGAAGCAGGGCTTACCTCCTGCGGGGGTTGCATTCCTTTGTATTGACGGATGTAATTCATCACCTGGTAGTAGTAATTGTCGGTAAAGTAGTTTTTCAATGGCCCCATATCGCGGTTGTATTCGATATTAAAGGCATCTATCATCCAGCGATCGGTGGCTTTATTTAGTTCTCTTCCATAAAAGCAAAAGGTGTTTGCTTCACCTACCGAAGGTCTCCAGACTCCTGCACCGCCTTCGTTCCACTGTGAGAAAGTCATAAATCTGGGGTAGGAGGGTAGTTCAGGGAGGCGTTTAAACTGTTCTTTGAGAAATTCGCCTTTGCCGGTTAGGCTGTCGTTGTACCATAGTTCGTTTAAAGGAGGCTGATAATTGTCGGCTAACCTTCCACTTGAGCCAATAGGCGGAGTTGAACACTTGTCTTTGGTGTTAAAAGCTCCTCCAAATGCTTTCATCATCACAAGCTGTTCAATGTTTCCCTCAGGGTCTTTTCCTGCTTTTTGCGGATAACCAGACATGAAGTTCCATCTACCCGGGCCATCCTGGTCTGCCCACATGAATCGCCAGTTGAAAAAGTCAATAATCTCCTGATTCTTAACCAGGTGTTTTGGCCCCATTATAAGTGGCTTTCCATCCAACATAAACCATGCATCTTTGTATTTTCCAGGTTTGTAAATGTTATTGTAAATATCGTTTATTTGGATGGTGTCAGCTGTAACCGCACCAATCCATTGACCAGCATGGTCATTGGTCCATAGAACGATTTTAGGGGAAGGATATCCCTGTTTCTGCAGTTCGCAAATTTCGCGCATGGTGACTTCGAGGGAATGCCAACTGACAATGGTATTGGTGTAATCGATAAAAATATAGTCAACACCAGCATTTCCAAGCATAATGAGCTGGCGGCGCTCGTACCAGGGATCAGAGGAGTTAACATATCCGTCTTCGGGCTCGGCCGTCCAGTAATTGAAAACAGCTTGTCCGGGATCCAGAGTATTCCATTCCAGGTTAATATGATCTTTTTCCAGCACTTCCATCACACTTCTGGATTTGAAGTTTACAACGGCCTTGTTATGTTCCCAGAAGCCATGGGTAAGGTTGAAATACATTCCAACATAGCAATTGTTTTTTGTAATTCCGGTCTGCTCAAATGAAGGTAGTGTGCGTCCTGCACCATCGGTAACCACCCAATTGTCGCCAAAGGCAAAGTTCTGGGGGGTGGTTTGTCCAAATGTAACAACAGAGGCCAGTAATAAGGTAAATAGGGGAATTGTTTTCATGATTTGTTTTATGTTTTTTTTTTACAACAATTGCGGAAACTCCGAATCAATCGATAATCACAGTAAATTGATACTTTCCTGAACCAGCCTCAAATACGATATATCCATCTTCTTTTCCCCTGAATTTTAAACCATTTACTTTGTTTAGTGCTTTGTTTTTATCAAAAATCACAATATCTCCTTCCCTAATTGCAATCTTCTCCGATCCGAAATCGGGTAAATGAATTAATGAGGAAGTATTCATGGGCAGAGAAACTTCCAGTTCAAAGAGCTTTTCTTTTTTACTCCAGTTTGACACGATCATTCCTTTTACGGAGTTGTATGTTGCACGCACAAATTCAAGATCTGCCGGGATAAAGGGTTTAATTTCTATTTCTGTATATCCTGGAGAAAGGGGGCTAATTCCAGCCAGCACCTGGAAAAAGAATGTGTTTATTGGTCCTCCGTAATAGGCATGGTTCAGAGATCCCCTGCTATCCCAGAATTCATGCATGGTGGTTGCCCCATTTTCAACCCAGTTACCAACTGAAGGATAAGTTTTCTGGGCGGCCAGCTTATACGCAACGTCTTTATATCCATTGTCGCAAAGGGCATTCCAGATATTGAGATAGCCAAGTACACCCGTGGAAACATGAAAATCCCTGTCGCTTATATCCTTTACCAGAGTGTGGAGCACATCTTTTTTGTTATTTTCCGGCACCATTCCGAAGTTTATAGCAACAGCATTAGCGGATTGACTGCCATTGGCGTAGGTGATGTCATCCTTAAGATAAGCCTTATTGAAAGCGACTTTAATCCTTTCAGCCAGTCGGGCATATTTTTTTTCCTCATCGGTTTTTCCGAGTTCTTTGGCTACCAATGAAAGCAGGTAGGCACTCCTGTAATAAAATGCAGTGGCAAGAAACTCCCCCGATGGCTGGTCCAGTCCGCCATGATCAACCCAGCAACTCATTTTGTGTAAGCCCCCGGGCTCTTCATTATTTTGTGCAAAGCTGATGAAACGGGTCATCATGGGATAATATTTTTCAAGCAGATTTTTGTCTCCATAAGCCATGTAAACACTCCATGGAATATATATGCATCCCGAGGACCAGGCAATATCGAGGTAAGGATATCCCTGTTCGAATCCATCTTCATGAATAAAATTCATAGGCAGGGTATTGGGTACATATCCTGAATTATACTCCTTGAACTGCGAATCCTCAAAATCGACAAACCATTTTCTGTAAAAAGCCTGCATATCGAAAAGCAAACATGCTCCTTCAACGGTCAGATTGGCGTCACCTATCCATCCGTGTCTTTCATCCCTTTGCGGGCAGTCGGTTTGCATACCATATTGCAGGTTATTGACCTGCCCAAGTGCATATCCCTTAAATATTTTATTTAACACATCGTTGGAGCAGCTGAAGGCTCCGGTCGGATTCACTATATTGCAGACCAGTTTTCCCTGAATATTCTCTTCGGACGGGACTCCCGGGAATCCTGATATTTCAACATATTGAAAGCCATGAATTGTAAAACGAGGTTCCCATACCTCCACACCACCACCTTTAAGAGTATAAACATCGGTTGCATCGGCTCCTCTGCCCGGGCGCTCCGGGAAAACGGTAAGATTCGACTGATCGATGGAGTTGTCGGCGTGTTTCCTCTCGGCATATCTAAGGGTGATTTTGGTGCCGGCCCTGCCTGAAACACTAAGTTGAACCCATCCGGAAATATTTTTACCCATATCTGCAACATAGACCCCATTTCCCTGTGCCCATATCTTTACAGGGCGGATAGTCTCCATTACTTTCATTGGGGTAAGCTGCGCGCTCATTTTTATGTTTTCGGTTTCCTTCGGACAAGCTACATTGGAAGACCAATTCCGGTCGTCGTACCCGGGCTTGTCCCAATTGTCCTCTTTTCTTGCATCATATTTTTCACCATCATAGACATCGTTCTTTTCGTTATGGAGCAAGGGCCCATCTGCAAATGCTTTCCATTGGTCATTGGTAGTGATTATTTGTTTTGATCCGTCAGACAGATCAATCTCCAGCTGAAGAATGGTTCTTCTTTTCTGAAGCAAAGGATCATTGTCTGTTCCATTTCCAAACCATGTGCCGATCCATCCTTTTCCTACCATAATGCCCACCGCATTATTGCCTTTGCTCAACAGCGTTGTGACATCATAAGTTGAATAATATGCCCTGTGTGAGTATACCGACATATTGGGTTCGAGTACATTATCGCCGGCTTTTTCGCCATTTATCCTTAATTCGAAGAAGCCAAAACCGGAAACGTATGCACGGGCTTTAACAATATCGACAGGTAGACTGAACTCATGCCGGAATTGCTCATAATCTCCTCCAATCCATTCTGCCTTCCATTCGTCCATGGTGAGCATGGCCGTTTCGAAAAAGGCAGGATCGCTCCATTGTGATTTTCGCCCATGCTTATTCTTAATCTGCACCCGCCACGAATATTTTGTTTTGCCGGCGAGAGGTTTCTTTCCGGAGTATTGAATGGCACTTTGTTTTTGACTTTTAACCCAGCCGGAGCTCCAGACATCGCCATTCAGTTTATTGATATTATCCTCATTTGAAGCGACAATGATCTTATATGCTATTTGAGTTTCTGCACGGCCTCCACCCTGATTTTTCCAACCGAATACCGGTTGACCGGTGTCAATCCCCAAAGGGTTAATGATATCCTCAACCCTGAGATCACCGGGCTTTTCAGAACTGGTTTCCAGATTATTATCCGAGCAGGATAAGAGAGAAAAAAGGATACACGAATAGAATATTATTCCTTTAAATGACATTTGCATATTGCTTAAAAGTTGATAATTATTTTTTTTGTTTTTCATGACATAATTATTGATCAGAAAGAGTGGCATACAGTTCATTGGATTCCTTCATGCTATGCTTTTACAAATTTTCTTACAACACTCGTGTTTGATTTTCTCATTTTTATAATATAAATACCACTTCTGAATTCGCTCAGGTCAATGATTTTACTGTCGTAAAAGGCTTCACTGCAATGAAATACAAGTTTGCCGTTTTCATCTGTTATCTGAATATCATCCAGCTTTAAATTCTTGCATGTTATTTGTAGCTTATTGGATGCAGGGTTTGGAAAGACCTGTATTCCATCTTCTTTCAGATTTTCATGAATTTCATGCTGCCTGAGAGATGTGTTCAACGAGTCGGTTTGTACCAGAAAGGTGTATGTACCCGACCCGGCAATCCAACTTGTATAGTTGCCTTCTTCTTTAATAAATTTCAAACCCTTTGCATTGTTTTTAACTGAATCCTGCCAGATTAGAATATCTCCTTCATGAATGCTTTTACCTAACTTTCCATATGGGATGCGGACTATTGCTGTTATATTTGCAGGAATTGTAAGTTCCCATATTAAGTTTGTTTTTGTTTTTTTCCAGTTGGAAGAGATGTAGCCTTTAACTGTGGCGACCTTGGCGGAAGCACTATCAAGGAGGGTTTCTGTTCCTGGTTTCAGTTGGATGGTATCAAATCCGGCCGATATGGGTTTTATACCTGCTGCATGATTAATGAGCCAGTTGGCCACCGATCCCGCTAAATATGGATGATTTTTTGAAAGGTTTTGATTATCCCAGTGTTCCCAGAAAGTACCGGGGGCATCGGGTACAGTAAGCATATATCCCCAGCTCGGAAAGGAGGTTTGTGCAGCAAGGGTATAGGCCATATCGTTGCTTCCGTTGTCGGCGAGCGCAGGCATGAGCGAATAGGTACCAAGGGCTCCTGTTGATACATGACTTGTTTTCGCGATAGTGTTCCTCAGGTAAAGAACCACATCTTCTTTATTTGCATCAGGTACAATGCCGAAGTTAATAGCAATTGAATTTGCAGCCTGACTGTTATTATCGTAGCGATTACCTCCAAGCAGATATTTGCTGTTGATAGCAGTTCTGATGTTTGCTGCGAGGGTTGAGAAAACAGAATCGTCGGATGTGCGGTTTAACACTTTCGCCATTTTCGCCACGATATTTGAACAATGAAAGAAATAGGCTGAGCCCATAAAATCATTGGAAGGTTTTGCTCCGCAAGTATTCCAGTCGTTCCATTGAATAAGCGGACCTTCGGTTGAATTATCGAGAATATAGTTGTTGTTTTTATCGAGGGATTTGTACCAGTTGACATAGCGTTTGCAGCGTTCATACGTTTTTAGGAGAATAGAGATGTCGCCCGACATCAGGTAGAAATCCCAGGGGATTGAAACGCATGCTGAGCCCCAGATAACATCGTCGCCACCGCCTCCGGGTATCAGGACACCGGATGCACCATTACCTTTTTCGTCTATCAATATATCATTAATCCATTTTTCATAAAACCGGAAAGCATCAAAATACAACATTGCCGATTCAGAGGTAACCATAGCATCAGCCAGCCAACCTGCCCGCTCAGCGCGCTGATTGCAGTCGGTAGGGTAACCCATCATGTTGTCTAACTGGGTAATTTTATATGCATTACATATTTTCGTTACTAATGGATTTGAACAATCGAATGAGCTTTGCCGGCTTGTAATATCACTATGGATAAACTTGCCTTTTATGCTGTTAATGGTTGGTGTTCCGGGAAAACCTCTAACTTCCACGTATCTGAATCCGTGATAGGTAAAGCGGGGCTCCCAGACTTCAATCCCGTTGCCTTTGCAAATAAAGGTGTCGATTGCTTCGGCTGGCATGCCCTGTAAGTTTGAAGTGTTGTTTAATGTCCCCGTTCGGTAGAGTCGTTCAGCAAATTTTAAGGCAATTGCTGTTCCCGCAGGAGCTTCGACGGTAATTTCAGCCCAGCCGCTGATGTTTTTCCCCATATCAAAAATGTAGATTCCGGGGCCAGGGGTAGTCATCGCAACCGGTGTAATTATTTCGTTTATCCGGATTGGCTCCAGCTGCGCCTTAACATGACCTGAAAATCCGGAGCCCCATTGTCCAAGGCCTTCATCAAATGTCTCATTATACTCCTGGTTTCCGGAAACAGAAATTACCAGATTATCAATATGGGAATGTTCCAACCCCGAATTCCTGATTCCGATTCTGCCGGAGGTATGAGAATTATCATTTAGCTCATTTACCAAAACATTATTAATATATGTTTTAACAATTGGTCCGAGAGTTTCGATTTTTATATTGTACCAATCTTCTTTATTAATTGCAGATGGAAGGTCAAATTCTCCGATCAGGGTGTAACTGCCGTTTATCATTTTATGCGGACGTAACCGGCCAGGGTTGCCGGCATTAATCTGCCACATATATAAATTTTTCTCATCAGTTGCACGAAAAATAATACCTGTACAGATGTTGATAATTTTTATATCCCCTTCAAGGGTAAAATCATTCCAGCTTTGTCCTTCCCGGATAAAGCCTTCCTCCCCGCCCTTAGCGTCAAGTATTCCATTGGTCACTTGCCAGCCCGCAGGGATGCCTGGGGAGGATACCACCGGACTAAGCCAGGCTGAATCGTCAAAACCTGGCATATTCCATCCAGGCAGCTCTTTTCGTGCATCATACCTTTCACCGTCGAATACGTGCTGATGCATAACAGGACCTCCCCAGAGTGATTTCCATGAGCCATTACTTGTAAGGGTTTGAGTGGTTCCATCGGTGTACCAGATATCGATCTGACAAAGGGCTTTTTTGTATTCGTCTCTGTAGTTGAGACCCGTTCCAAGCATCATCCCTATCGCGTTATCTGCACCAGGATTCAGCATGGAGGTGATATCGAAAGTAACGTACAGGTAAAGATAATTCGCTCCTCCTGTTTGAGTGGGAAGCGGGTCAAGCACATGATCGCCTGCTTTGTGACCATTAACAAAGAATTCGAACCAACCTGTGCTGGTGACATATGCGCGTGCTTTACTGATTACTTTTCCGTTTTGAGTTGGAAATTCATTTCTCAGCAAATTAAACCTGCCTGAAAGAAAAGAGGCTTTCCAGTCCGATTCCTTAATCATGGCTGTTTCAAAGCTTGCAGGTGCGCTCCATGTGCCCCGAAGTCCGTCTTTATCCCAGGTACAAACCTTCCACCAGTATTTTGTTCTCCCACATAAGTCAGTACCCTGATAAAACACTCCATTCTGTTTTGATGAATAAATCCTGCCTGATGACCAGATATCTCCATTATCTGCATTAATAATTGCTTCGGAGGATGCAACTATGATTTCGTATGCGGACTGTTTTTCATCCCGGTCAGAGTCATTTACTTCCCAGCTGAACCGCGGTTGAGGATCGTCAATGCCTAAAGGTTCTATGCAATAATTCACGCGCAGGTTGGAGGGCGGAAGTGGTGCGACCTGTCCGGAAACAGGCACGAAGCAAAAGATCAATGCCAATAGCAGCGAAACAGCAATTCCAGATTTTATCATTTCATTAACGCATTTTTATTAATAATATCCCTTTAAACCTGTACGAATCGTTCAGGTAAATTTTGTTATATTTTGGAGAGTAATTTCGTTATTTTCCCCATGGAGGTTGTAAAATGTAAAAAGTACAATCCATTGTTGAAACCAGTTAAATCTACTTTATTATTGCTTGAAAAGCCCGTTGATTTTGTGAGGATTATTCTTCCGGAGAAATCGAGAATCTCGAGTTGTTCAATTTTTTCCTGATTATTGTAAGGCTCCCAGGTAATATAAACTTCTCCCTCTGTAGGATTGGGATAGACATTGATGAATCCGGTACAGGATTTTTTTTCAATATCGGATAATGATGAAGCAGAAAGCATATAGGATTTATTCTTCCATACTGTTCGGCAATACCCGGCCCCTCCGGGCTGTAATGCTGATATTGCCACAAGCCCTCTGTCAGCCGTCAGTTTTATGGTGTCTCCGTTTAGAACAGCGGGACCTGATAAAATCTTGTATTCGATGGGTAAACCGGATGCAGAAGTGGCATTTAGCTTAAACAGACTGTCGCCAACCTGCTCACATGCAACAGGAAATTCAATGGTTTGAAATAAACAAACAGGATCTAAAAACTGGCCTGAAATAATATCATCTATATTATTCGGACCTGTCCACCTTACACTCACATGGTCTTCACCATTGTTCTCTTTTAAGAGTATTTCAATGTAATGTTTCTGCCCTCCGGACAGTGAAACAATAGCGGATTTTTGTGATGGGAAAAGATTCCAATTCCGGTAGGGGGTCCAATCATTAACATAGGCAATCAGTTGTTTGTTTGTCATGCTTTCATCTTTACTCATCCAGAACTGACATCCATCATCGCCTGAAAGGTAGAATGTGTATTCGCCTGTATAGGGGGCGCATAAATATCCTGATAATCTTGTGCCATAAAAGTCACCAATATTTTTTGGACTTTCTAAAACACTCAATATTGAAAAGAAACCGGATTCCGAATCAACAGGAATCAGATCAATTTTGCCGCCCTGTATATTGTCCCATCTCTCATAATTTACATATCCCTCACAGTCGTTGCATGCATGAGGCGGTAATGAAACATAAAACGACTGGGTAACAATTGCTGCCTCGCAAAACGTGAAATTTCCGGGTTGGCTTGCTCTGATAACCACCTTACCTTCTGAACCTGTAAGTTGAAAGGAGGAATCGCTGATAAAGATGGCTGGGCCGGAAACAAGACTGAAAGTTACCGGTAATCCGCTATCGGACATTGCGAACAGAACGATAGTGTCTTTCCCTAATAGATGATCCTGAATCGGATCAAAAGTAATACTCTGTGATTCGCATTGATTACTTATTTTAAAAGAGCATAGTGCTCCGCTTTCGCAAATAGTGTCGTTACCGTTATGGTAGGCACGCAGGCTTACATTACCTGTGTGGTTTGTCATTTCCACCTGATTCCCATTAATAATAGCGGGCCCGGTTATAACTTCATAAGATAATGGTAATCCGGCATTTGAGATGGCGTTAACCGTGATTATACTATCAGAAATAATTGGATCGATTTGTTCAAATACAATCGTGTCAGTCAGACAAATCCCTTTGAATTTTCTCACTTTACTTTTCAGAATTCGCATATACAAGTCGCCATGTCCACCCTTCATAGGCTCAATATCGTTGCTGCGTTCCGGATTCATTTCTTCACCCGGATTATCAGGGCAGCCTGTCCATTCGTTAAATGACTGCACCATAATAATTCTTACATCTGCCTTGATTGCTAAATCAAGCTGGTCTCTGAAAGTCTGACCATTGTTTCTTGGTACGGTAATATTTCCGAAGCCGTACTGTCCATCGTTAAGCCATCCCGGAAGGTTAATTCCTCCTGTTCCCCTTAAGCCAGCCTGAACGGTCATACACTCAGGCATGCCATTATACATTGAGTATCCAGGGTTGGTGTATTCTTCCCACGACCAATAGGAGGAATGATTGTAGTTCAGATTATGCTTTCCAAGGCCGGATCCGATTTTTTGGCATGTGAAATCGGGGTGCGACACATTTGGGGTAAGGTTTTCAGGTCCCCAAATACCCAAAAAAGGTTTATCGTTCAATTCAAAGTACAGCTCTCTTTTTTCAGGGTCAGTTAAATAATAGTTATAGATTTGGTTTCCCTTGTTTGTGAAAAAACCGTTTGTAAAATTGGCATCCACCCCGCATCCACCAAGAAAAACAGCATACTTCAGAAAGCTCATTCCATTTTTCTTTCTCCAGACCTGGCGTTCAACAAATGCCATGGCATTATCTTCAATAGCCCATAAATGTTGGTTTTTGGCTCTGTTTCCATCTTCAGTTCCGCAATTGTTGCTGAAATCGAAAACAACAAAATCAACGCCTGCATCAGCAAGCCATTCAGTGTGCTGATCAATAACCATAAGGTCGGCTGATTCGTACCAGCCCAATTCAGGTTCGGCCCAGGTACAGCCTCCTTTGTTTGGCCAGGAGGTTGGAAATGAAAACCAGTTGGAGTAATAAACTCCGACTTCTTTGTCTGCATTACTATTTAAAGATTGCTCACCTTTCTGAGTTTGTTCAAGCTTTTCATCGTTCCAAACAGAAGGGGAGGGGTCTGCAGTAAGCACGTGCCGGATAACAGGATTCTGTGCCGTAGCGAAAGAGCAGCAAAGAAACATCATTCCGAAAAAAATTATTATCTTCATTTGAGGTGCTTTGGATTTATTGTTTTTCGATTTATTCTTTTGCGCTTTTTATTAACTTATCCTTCACGACATTATAATAAGCATAGGGGTCGTCGTTTGCATACTTGCGATTAGGATTGGTAACATTTTTTGTATCGTGAATTCCCCAGTGAATATTATCACAAGTATCGTCATACGAGCCAAAAACACTATAATGCTCAGCCTCTGTTACCCAATTTACCCGTTCTGTCCATTGTTGCTGGGTTAAAAATGTTGAGCTTCCCGGGTGTAACCCGGAAGTTGGACATACAAAACGTATTTTTCCATCTGAACTTTGCTGTTTATCACGATATCCCCAGCCATCTGTTGGAGTATCCTGGAAATCCTGATTATACTCGTGGGTTCCCCGATAGAATTTAGAAAGATAGGTTTTATGCTCACCCGGGGTGCCATTCCATAGTGTGTCAACTAATACACCGGGATAAAACATCGTAATCATTTTCCTGTTATCACCAAAACCGTAAGTTCTGTAATGACTATCCTGTGCGTAATTTTCCCAGATATATTTTGCCTGGTTGTTCCAAAACTCTAAACTACCTACAGTTTTTATATACGCCGGCATACCCTGTTCCATTCTCACAGCATCGGATACAACTGCCCCAATCATAATGAAATATTCCATCTTTTTTTCAGCACAAACGGTTCGTATGTTGTCAATCATTGGTTTGAATTCATCCCACAATCGCGTCCATTGTGATGGATTTGTCATATCGATATATACGATATTAATACCGGCATTCTGGATATTTGAAAGTATTCCCCGAACCTGCTCAATATCTCCATAATCGTGTTTAGGTTCCCACTTCTCGTTTATTAAAAAAGGTCCCATGTTTGTGCCCCTGCAACAAATCAGCAGGCCGGTAACAGGTTCGCCGGCTTGTAAATAATGCGGGTAAACACTTAAAATTAATACTATTAGCAGTAATAGTGTTCTTGCTTTGTTCATCCTATTATTCCATTTATTGTTTTCTTATTATTTTTCAATCACCCAAATATTTCGGTACTGCAAACAGTTAATGTGATCTTGTAAACCGATAGCGACTTTGCCGGCATTGGATTTTATTTCCTGTTGATTATGTATGATTATTCCATTCAACCGAACGGTTACAATTGCCTCTGATAGTTTAATGCCATCTGCATTAAAACGGGGCAGAGTTAAATCAACATCATAAGTTTGCCAATACAATGGAGGGCCTGCAGCATCCACTTTTGCGGGGTGAAGCTTATAAATAGAACCTGCCTCATCCCAATATCCTGGTAAGGCATAGCTGTTCAATATTTGAATCTCGCCAACGCCATGAAAAAACAGGCCACTATTTCCGCGTTCCTGACCTGTTTTACCAGGCTCAACAGGATAACGAAACTCCATGTGAAATTGCAGATCCCCAAATTCTTGTTTGGTTCGGATAGAGCCACCCAAACCGTTTTTTCGGTTTTCCCCATTGTTCCAAAATGACGAAACCGTTTCTAAAACACCATCTTTCAATTTCCAGGTTATGTTTTCATTACCGTCATCGTGTTTCCATTGCACTAAACTATTATGAGAAAGTAAATCAATAGCATTTTTTGGAGCAGGCATTCCCAGTGTTGGAGAAACGAAATTACTTTTCGACATTTTGAACCAGGTTTTATCGCCATGCAAATTGCCATATCCGGTACAACTGTCGCCGGAGAAAGTAAAACTCCAGCCATCTTTCGTATAAACTAACTGCTGATTTTCTTCATTTACTTCAACATCGAGGTACAATGTTGCCCGATTATACAATACTGGGAGTATATGAACCATGTAACGATTTCCATCAATCACATTTATTTGTGCGGCAATATTGGGATGTGCCACTTCATGACCTCTTTTAGGATTAATCCACTGCCCCTTCCAATCGCCGATTAAGGGGTATTTGCTTGTCTCATCAAAACCTTGTTGTTCTGTGTTTTGTGCATAAAGCTGTATTGTTAAAAGCAATATTGCGAATGTTAAAAATTTCTGTTTCATCTTACTTTTCTTTTTATAAATCCCATCCTTTCCGTGGCGTAGGATATCCGATTAAATTAGATGCTTCTGCATTATTAATAATCTGTTTTGTTTGCGGATTTATTTTAAAACCCGAATTGATTTTTAAAGCAATAATTCCCCAAAGCATTGTTTCGGTTAAGCGACCACCATCATAAAACGAAGAACTGATTTTGGCTTCTCCTTTACACGCCAGAAGCCAATTATCGTAATGTCCATTCCAGTTACCGGGGTCCTCGTAAACAGCAAACTTTGGTTGTAATTCGGTGTGTTTTGAAGCTGGAATAAATCGCGGAGAACCAGAATGAGAATCCATAATAACCGTTGCCTCTGAGCCCACAATTACAGTTCCGCCCATAATATTTCCCATCTCTACTCCTTGTTCCAATCCACTTGGTCTGGGGGGTAAGAATTCACTTCCCTGATACCACGAAAATTTCACTTTATTTCCAAATTTACTGTCAGGAAAAAGAAACGTAAGCTTCGCACTTTTCGGGAAAGATAAGTTACTAGACCCAGTGCTTTCAATTTCAATTTGTTCAGGACATCCAAGTCCAAGAGCACTATATGGAGCGTCCATATTATGGCAAGCAAAATCACCCAGAGCACCTAAGCCAAATTCATTCCATCCCCGCCATTTTGCCGGCAAGTAGGCTTCGTTGTATTCGATTTCAGTGGCAGGTCCAAGCCATAAATCCCAGTTGAGACCTTCCGGAATACTTTGCTTTTCCGGGCGCAATACTTCAGCATCATTCCATCCGGCCTGTGTCCAGGCATAAACTTCGTTTACTTCACCCAAAAAACCTTTTTCAATCCATTCATTCAGTTGTTTAAATCCTGTACTCGAATGCCCCTGATTACCCATTTGACAAGCTAATCCAGTTTGCTTTTCCAGAGCCATCAAATCTCGCACTTCACGAATATTGTGGGCCAACGGTTTTTCGAGGTAAACATGTTTACCTTTCAACATGCAGTATTTGGCAATGTAATGGTGGGTGTGATCTGGTGTTGATATCACAACAGCGTCAATTTGTTTACCCATTTTATCGAGCATTTCTCTGAAATCGTAAAATTTCTTTACATCGGGAAAAGCTTCAAAGGTTTTTGCGGCTATTCGATAATCCACATCAGCAAAGGCAATTATATTCATTAAAGGACTACTCTTCAGGATTTCAATTGCATGATGCCCTTTCCCCCCTGCTCCGATAAAAGCCACATTCAATTTATCGGAAAGGGCAGGTTTTCCTTTACACGATGTAATGATAGTTGGGGCTAAAAGAACTCCTGAAGTGATAATTGCACTTTTTTTTAGAAAGGACCTGCGTTTCAAATTTTCCATTATTCTATTTATTAGGGTTTTACATAATAATTTTAAAATGATACTCTCCAGCTGTCATTGTTGATCTACCTTGGGACAAGCCCGGTAAAGATTCCGCCATAAATTTCACCCATGTGTGATTCGCATTTTGTTCTCCTTCATATATTATTTTGTTCTATAGATCTTCCCATGATAAGGTTTTAGACTCAAATTAAAATCCACTCCCAATTCCGAAATATTGCCCGTAATTGGATCCCATTCCTCAAAATTCCCTTTTAGATTAAATGCAAGGTTTGTTGTGATTTCATTATTAGAATCATTAATAATAAAAACCACCTCATGACCATCTATATTTTTGTGTGCCAGTCGGATAGGCAACATATCGTTTTCAACTGAAACGGGTTTTTCGAGCCAGTTATTCAGATGGCCGTTTAGCTTATCTGCTGTCCAGTCTGTCATAAAAACAATGTTTTTGTTTTCATTGAAAAGGTTCTCAAATGTTTGCTGAACCCGGGTATCAGGAAAATTAATTTCAGAATTTACGGGTTTTCCTTCGATTGCAATTATTTTTCCACCCTGTTTGACAAATGTTTCCAATTGCTTCCAGGCTGCCTCGGGAAGTGTACTTACATAGGGCAGTACCAAAACTTTAAATTGGAGATTGTTGTGGACTAAAAGGCCATTCTCAACTTTACTGTCGATAATAGCCTGAGCATCGAGGTGGGTGTATTCCCAGCAGTTTTCAAACATAAATCGCGATACTCCCTGAAAAGTCTTGTCGATACTATTCACTTTTTCCCGTGCTCCTGTAACATCGTTCCAACCGGCTACCCTGTGATAACGGGGCATAAATTCGGTCCACAGGGTTTCAATAGGATAAACTACTCCAATTTCTGAAGCAACATGCCCGCCTTGCAAAAGCATTTGAATTCTACCCACATATTTATTCATTTCAATCCGCTCCTCCTGTGTTGAATTGTTCATTTCTAAATAGCAATTGAAATCAGTAATCCCGCCCTGCATAAGCATGTTTAAATGCCCGCGAACTTCAGGTGTTTTTGGGTCCAATCCATTAAAAAGTGGCCAGTCGGCAACCGGGCAGGGTTCGCTCATTACATGCGTTCCGCCCATTAATTCCGCGGCACTCGATGCCAGTTTTGGGGTGTGAACCGGCATATTTTCGGGCAAACAACTTAATATATCAATACCCGGAGCATGCATTTCGCGGAAACATTTCATAATATCGCCATAAAGCGGAACGTGTGCTATCATAGATTCTTCCAGCAACAAATGCCCACCCGACAGGAGATTATGCTCCACACACCAGTCTTTAATTTTTCTGTAGAAATTATTGGATGTCAAATCGGCAACCGTATGAAAATACTGGTAACGTATTTTTTGACCAACCGGCCCATCATCATAAAATAGTTCTATCAACTTATCTTCCGGTTTATAACCATAGCGTTTTTCTATTTCTTCAGAGAGCAATTCTTTCCACGGGAGGATGGCATGGCGATCTTTGTAACTGTGGAATTGCAACGCCATTAACGAAGGTTCGTCGGTAAAGGTTGAGGTAAAATATTTGCCCAAATCCGTACCCATTGTTTTAGCATAAACATCATGAGTAACCCGGATAAAAGCTTCTGTTGGTTCTGGTATTAACAATGAAGGATAGTGAGAGCCTAATTTGCTCCCGTCTTTATCGGCAGCCTGGTAACCTTCGTACAGGCGGTATTTGGTTGCTGCAAAGATGTTCCAACTACCTTTTGGTGCATTCCATTTTAAAACATCCCCTTTATACAAATCAAGCAAATCAACAGGATTCTTATAATCAGTTGTTCCATCTGTTACCGGAAAGGCTTTTATGATGAAAGGTTCTCCCCAGGGCAATAAAAAATTAGTATTTCCTTCGGCAACTAAAGTGTCTTTCATATAAATTGCCAGGGCCTCCCATTTGGGATTTTCCATGATAACCAAATCACCGGCATTGCCAGATGGATAGCCATGTTCATCGTATAACCACAAATCCATTCCTTTGGCTTTGGCTTTTTCGCAGAAACTCAGAGTAGCTTCCAACCCTTTTTCAGTGAGGTATTCTTCATAAGGCGTATTTAGTGTAAAACCTCCCCAGCCGTTGGCAAGTGTGGCTTCAATCACAGAATCCTGTTTTGCGGATTCGAGGGGGAAACTGTGGAAATTAAGGTTCATCCGGTATTCCAAAGGTGGATTTCTAAAGGCTTCCCGAAGATTTACTTCAGATGGCTTTGAACATCCAAACAATAAAAACATCAGACTTAAAATCCAAATAGGTTGTAGGTTTTCTGTTTTCATTTTAAATAATTATTAGTTTTTGAATTTGTATTTTTTCAGGATTTACAGACCTGACCAAATAAACTAATGCTTTAAGATTGTCAACCTGAATTTCTAAATTGAAAATTATTCCACAAAATATGCATGACAAATTTCCTATTCAATTATATCTATCTCCGCCAAAGAAATAAAATCTTGTTGTATATGTGACGTTATAAACCTGATGTAGCGGTAAGTTGAAGGTGTTTTAAACCACATCTCTTTAGGCATTTTATTGGTAGCACCCCACCAGTTTACAGTGCCTTTCACCTGACCCCAGTTGGATTTGTCGTTTGAACAATAGATCGTGTAATTGTTAAAACGGCCGTCTACTTTATCCTGACTGGGGATGAATCGTATGCCTCTGAATGTTTTAGCTTTTTTCATAGCATTCGTGTTACGTCATTATAATTTAGTTGTGCATCACCATATTTTTATTTTCACAAGACCTGAAGCATCAATTTCAAAAGGTCCCGGTACAGGATTGTTTACATTTCTTTTGTTGCCGAGGTAATCTGTATCGATAGTTATAGGCGTGCCATCCGGGTTTTCAAAATAACAACCTGTAATAATCGCTTTCCCCAAAAATTCTGTAGTTATCAAAGGATTATTCATGTTCAGAATCTCCTGGGGATACTTTACTGACAATATCGTTTCTCCATTCTGTTTAATCACTTCAATAGTAGCATTAAATTCATTGAGATACAGACTGTTTTTTTCATCCTGATAGGGTCGTGTTCCTTGATAATATACATTGGATTCAATAAACATAGGCAGTTCTATATTATTTTCATATACATTCAAGCTATAATCCAGCGATCCCCAGTGTTCATGAACAAATAAATAATCCGTATCATTTGTATCTTTTGGAGCGAAAATATTATTGTAATAACGGGTATCTCCAAGCTTGATTTTTTTTACGTCAACAAGTTCTGTCGAATGGGCTTTAAAATAGGGTGTTTCCCTGCCTTGTGGCAAACAATTTAATCGTCCACCAATCAGATTATGAACAAATGTACCCCCGCTTGACCAATCCCAAATAGCAACAGGAGACAAAAAAATATTATTATCGACCAAATAGGGTCCATGATCTACCTCTGTGAAAAAATCTTCCTTATCATTGTTATATAAAAGATTTCCCGTAATTCTTGTTCCCTGTGCCATCCAATCAAGCCATATGCCTTCATAGGTATTGTGAATATGATTATTTTTGATTAATACATCAATAGCGGCATGTAGTTTAATTCCACCTTTCTCTGCACCGTCAAACTGCCTTTTATTAAATATGTTATAAATATGATTTCCTTCTATCGTGCTGAATATAGCACCCAGACTGCCGCAAATACCGGCTACTTCACAATCAAAAATTACATTATTGCGAACCATATGCGATCCGATAGTATCTTTGTTCCAACCTCGTTTCAACGCTTTATTAATAACATCAACATACAACCATGCCCCATCTTTTTCCGGATTTAATGTCCACACATTATGCCCGGTAGCTCGGTCTTTTCCTAACGTAATGGCTACACAACGGGAGTTGGAAATAGTATTATTTTCGATAATCCATCCCTTACTCCAGTTAGTTCCAATCAGTCCTACCTGTTCTGCAGTTGGTGCCGCCCAATTTGTTGCAGCTTGTGTCATGTGAAAACCCTGTATGGTGATATAGTTTATATAATTACTATCCGGATAAAAGCAAGCCTTTCTTGCATTTATTTCAACCAGTTCATGATTCGGGTCAGCTCCATTGAAATTGGCATATATTGATGTGTTTTCATCATTGCTCTCGCAAAACCAAAACAATGTTGACCCCTGTGGGTCTCTTCTTGATTTATATGGATTCGGATGAATTAATTTGTGCAGAGAATCCATTTCATACATAGACAATCCGTTCAGATAAACATCCCCGGTATGATGCTTTTGTCCATTGGGGGCAAACCAATCTCCCCAGATAGAATCCTGATAAGGATTATAGTTGCCAAAAAAATGATTGGGCAATACCACTTTCCATACATCATTTTCAACATGTATCCAATCCTTAATCTCTTCTGACCCTTTAATAATAACCGTTTCTCCTTCGGCTGCACGGTAGGTTATTCTCTTTTCGTCAGAAATGCCCCCGCGTGGTGGTGCAATTAACTCCCTGTAAGTGCCTTCGTAAACGGTAATCACATCGCCGGGTTGAGCCACACGGGCAGCAGCCATAATGGTTTTAAATGGTTTTGATTCAGACCCGTTATTCGAGTCATTTCCATCAATAGAAACATGGTGTTCTTTTATTCCGGAGCATCCACAGATGACTGTAATAAATAAGATAGCTGTAATAATTTTCGCCATTGTAAGAGTTTAATTTTTTGAAAATAATTTTTGTATTTCCTGTTCTCCATAATTTATTCTAATAATAAATGTGCCTTTAGCAAAACTGCTGATGTCAATTTGAAACAGCCCTTGTCTTTTTTCATTGGATTGATAGATTGTTTTCCCTGTAATATCTTCAATAATCAGCCGTTTAATATGTATATCTGCCCCATCAACGAATAATACATTATTTGCGGGGTTTGGGAAGATCTTCATCTCTTTGTTGTTTCGGATATCTTCTGTGCTTGTGGTAATAACAATATATTTTTTTGAAACTGATGCAGCTTCACAATAGATGCTGTCGCCGCTAAGGGATGCTTCCAGCGTAACATTTACTCTGTTAGATAAAAGTACAAGCGTATCCCCATGCATCTCAATATTATTTCCGGTTACTTTGATTATGGGCGTCAGACCAGAGCTTGACGTGATGTTAAAAATAAATTTATTGTCACCCAGCGATGTGGCATTTGCCGGCAGAGTTATAGATTGTATCAGACATATAGGACTGAGAAATTCACTGCCGATGATTGCATCCATACCGAATGGTGTCACCCATTTCACCGTAAGGTGGTCGTTGCCAAAGCCTTCTTTCATAAGTGCTTCAATATAATAGGAGTGTCCGCCAACGAGTGTTATGGAATCTGATTTCTGTGTGTTAAATTTATCATATTCATATTGCCCGGTCCATCCGTTATGGTAGGCAATCTTTACTTTATTATAGGTGTCTGTGTCTGAACTTAACCACAACTCTACCTGGTCGTCTCCTGCAATATAGAAAATATAATCTCCGGTATAGGGAGCACAAATGTACCCTCGCAGGCGTACGCCGAAATCATCCTGATTGAATGAGCCTACGTTCATGCTGTTTAGCGTATCGGTTTCGTGTGGGGCAGTGTTTACAGGTATATCAGATACAGCGCTACCTGAGATGTCATTCCACTTCTCCAATGTAATATAGCCGGCAGCATCGGTACATTGGTGGTTTGGTAGCAATACATTGAATTTCCTCATGACCTTTACTGCTTCGCATGTAGATTCACTCCCGGCTTGAGTGGCTGTGATGCTTACTTTACCTACAATGCCTTCAAGTGTTACGGTATTTCCTGTCAGGGTCGCCGGTCCGCTGATGCTCAGAGATACAGGTAATCCTTTATCAGATATTGCGTTGATGGTAAAAGGACTGTCAGTTGCAATTTTATCGGGGATGGTATCAATGGTAATCACCTGTGGTGTGCAGTCATGTATGATGTTAAACGAATCCCGTATTCTTGACGGACATACGTTGATATCGCCGTCCAACGACACCCGGTATTTTACCGTACCTTTCCATCCGGTTAGTGTAATAGTATCCTGGCTTACCGTGGCAGGTCCTGATAGGATTGAATAGTTTAATAACCATACAGGGTCAGATGAGGCCATTATTTTAAATGGCTCTGCGGAGGATAAGGGATCAGCGATTGGTGTGAACATGATGACAGAGGGCTTACAGACTTTCGTTTGGGTGAAGTTCATTTTGTCTATGCTCATGTTTCCTTCAATAATCAGGAGTTGCATTACGTGTATTCCGCTGTCCAGCGTGGCGGTTGTATTTACCCTACTCCAGGCACCGGCTGTTTTGTCGAAACTGATCACATCGGCTGTGTCGATGCCATTGTAGATGAATTTTATTTTGTTGTTATCATGATCTGCTTTGACAACAAGTTCTACATCAAATATCCCTGCACTATTGATAAGCAGGGTATATTCCAACCATTCGCCTGTTACGGTATTGGTAATTGCGTATCCTCCAGTGTTAATTGTATCAATGTCAGGTCCATCGTGGCGATAAAAACCGTTCAGGTTAATGATGTCAGCATCATGGAATGCCTCACCGGGACAGCCACCATCATAGTTTTCGGCTTCGATGGTGCCGGGAAGTTTGTTTGAGGAGAAGGCTGATTGTGGGATATTGCAAACAGGAACACTTATGTTGAGGTAGTCTATAATAAAACGCGAAGTGTTTTTGTTGGGATCTTTCCAGGGTTCTGCAATGCCTGTTATCAAAGCATTTTGTGTGGAGGAATATATCACATACGACTGAGCGGTCTGTGACCAGAGGCAGTAGGTAAGGTCGGGTGCCAGTACCAGAATGAATTGTTCTGCTTGTTGTGGTGTGTCTCCTGCAGCCACAAGTTTATCGCCGCTGATGGTAATATATTTATTCTGCCCGATAGAGAATAGTGAGTATGTGCCATTTTCATTATCATACAAATAATATTGCTGATCAGCAGCCACGGTTGATGAGATTGGGTTGAGTGCGGTTGACGAAGCACTTACATTTTTGTTTTGCGACACGCTTTTTATGCTGATGGCTTTAATAACAGGAGGGGGTATTGCACCGGATACTTCACTGCCGGAGAATTTCCACCAGTTGAAATAGAAACCGCCGGTTTTGAAAACAAAAAACAAGTCATGAATACCGGTCGCACCGCTAACAGCTGTGCTTATGGTCTGAAATGATTCATCACCTCCGGTGGCCGGTATATTAATAGTTCCGACAAGAGTACCATTCAGAGAGTCTAAGCGAATCTCAATCTGTCCGTTGCTGTTTTGAGAAGCCACGCGTGTTTCAACGGTAGTGGCTCCTTCACCAAAATCCACCCCGAAAACTTTTATCCAGTCGTTGTGGTTGATACTTCCCACCTTTTGTTCATTATAGACTCCATCGTCATTTGTTTTATAAACCTCTATACCCGACTCCCTGCCAATGGTTTCCGCTTCCTGTCGGATAAAAGGGTTGAGGTATTTTACCTGCTTCAGACCTTCCTGAGTAACTGTCTGGGGCACAAAGGTGCCATCCGGATTGAAATAGATCCGGTCAAGACCAACATTTCTGTGGAATCCACATTGGTCGGTCTGATCCGCCAATACCAATCCGTGATATACATTATACCAGTTGCCCTGATAGTTGAAAACAAAAGGTTGTGAGTTGCCACCCGGCGTAAAACCCATAAACCGACCAAAGGGTCCCCCAGGTTCTATGATGGGTCCGGCAGGGGTTTCCAAAAATGTGTAACGATGAAACCATAAGCCCTGCATGGGTTCGGTAGCCCACATATCTTCATCGCGGAAAGTCTGGTACATATAATAATATTTTCCATTGAAATAACCTAAGTGTGGTGCCTCATAAGAATCTTTCATGGCTGCATAGCCACTTTCTTTCTCAAACTCATACATATTTTGTTTTAGCTTCCTCATGTCTCCGCTGGGGAAGGTACACCAAGGGGTACCATCTTCGTCAATCATCACGCCGATATCCACCACATGACCGTTCGCCATCAGGCTCCCTCGTTTGTCTTCCCATGGACCAAAGGGAGTGTCAGACTCCACCACGCCGGTTCCTACCATCGGCTCACAAAAGTAAATGTAGAACTTGCCATTGTGATGCACGAATTCAGGTGCCCAAAACTGTGAGTTGATATATGGGATGTCCGACGGATGAATAATAATCCCATGGTCGGTCCAGTTGAGCAGGTCGTCGGACGAAATCAGGTTGTACCCGCCCATTATCGGGGCACAAGGATCTGTGTCATGCGATGTAAGCATGTAAACTCTTCCATTATAAACTATTACACTGGCATCTGCAGTGAAACGTTGACTGAAAATAATCCAGTTTGCCTGAACTTGAATTGTGCAGACAAGCAGAAACATAAAAATTAAATTTTTCATTTGCTTTTTATTCTTTAATCCTCCTACGTGTTCTCCTTCGGAGGATGCGAAGGAAGTGGTTAAACTCCCCGATCCTCTGCATCGGAAATAAAGAGTCCAGAGTTTTACTCCGGGGTTTAATACCATTTATTCTATTTCTTAATAATTATTTTTTTAGGAATGATTCCGTCTCCCGTTTTACACTTGATAAAATACATTCCGTTTTGTAATTGGCCAAGATCAAGGATTAAAGATTCTGTATTTGTTTGATTTATTTGGTAGACCACTTTGCCCAGCATATCGCTAATTGTTATTTCGCTGATCTGCAACTCAAAATTCGAAATATAAAGCACATCTTTTGCCGGGTTTGGGTACATCTGGATTTCCGGGTTCGCATTGGATGCTTCTGCGCCGGTTGGTTTGCTGAGGTTGAAAACCTGTAATTTGTCCACTGCCCTGCAATACTCCTCGTCTCCTGCCTGGGAGGCTTTTATGGTGACCCTTACCCTTTCTGCATTAATAGTGATTGTATCTCCGTTAAGAGATGCATCTCCGGCTGTTAGTTGGAGTGAAACAGGAAGGCCGGATGAAGAAGAAGATTGTAAAAGGAATCTGTTTCCACCCAAAGATGAGAAAGTGGAATTTAAGGTAATGGTTTGTATCTTGCAGGGTAAACTCAGGAACTCACCGGGAATTACCTCGTTAATGCCGTAAATCGTTGCCCATCTGACAGCCAGGTTATCTCCTCCTGCCCATTCTTTCATAAGTGCTTCAATGTAATATTTTTGGCCGCCGGTAAGTGCAACAGGTGCCGAGGTCTGCTCAGGAAATTTGTTCCATTGATACTCATCGGCCCAACCAGGAACATATGCGATCCGTTGTTTGTTGGTTTTAGTATCATCGGTACTCAGCCAGAGTTCACCGTTATCATCGCTTGCAATGGAGAACACATACTCAGCAGTATAGGGTGCGCACAGGAATCCACTCAGTCTCACACCGTATTTATCGCCTGTATTGGTAGGAATCTCCATTTTCGTTAAGGTATTGGTGGTATTGGGAATCTGGTTCAACGGAATACTGCTTATCCCATCGCCTTCAATACCAGTCCACTTTTCCATTAGTATCAAACCCTCCGTTCCGGTACATTGGTGTGCCGGCATTTTAACCATTATGTTAAGGAAGGTATCTTCAACCGGGCAATATGCAGCATTTCCCTCTTGCGTGGCATTAAATTTAAGCGTTCCCAGCACACCATCAAGTGTTACAACATTCCCGTTTAGTGTAGCAGGCCCCGACCGTATTCCCAGTTCAACAGGTAATCCGGAATTTGCTGTTGCCGTTACAACAAACCCGGGACTGTCTGCAAAAATTGCAGGAAGAGGATTGTAGCTTATAGTCTGAGCTAAGCAATCGTGAATAATGGTAAACGAGCGTTCTTTGCTGGCGGGACAATACATATCGTTACCCGGTTGGCTTGCCATTACGGTTACACTCCCTTTATAATAACTGAGCAGGAGAGTATCTTTGTTAATCGTTGCGGGTCCTGAAACAATACTGAAAAACACCGGCAGTATGGAAGGCACGGATGCATGCAGGCTTATCTTTGGAACGCTGGACATGATATCAGGGATTGAATCAAAAACCACACCTTGCGGAGTGCAGGTATCCAGTAGGGAAAATGAAAACCGGTCAAGAAATAGTCCATTGTCAGCCTGATCAATATTAACCCTCATTAGCTGTTTTCCCGCGTGGAGAATTATCGTGTCGGAAACTGAAATCAGGTTTTGCTTTCCACCTGTATTGTTAACCAAGATACTCCTGGTTTTAGTCAAATCATCAAATGAAACATGAAAGGTGTTATTGTCTTTGGCGGCAGCTACAATCATATCGAGTTTGTAAATACCTGAAGTATCGGCAAAAATCGTGTATTCAAGCCATTCTCCGCGGGTAATGCTGCTAACCGCATATCCATCAGTGATAGTATCAATATCCACCCCGTCGTTTCTGAAAAAGCCATCTTCATTTGTGAAAAAAGCATCGCGCCAGGCTTTGCCATGACAGCCATTATCATAGTTTTCAGCTTCAATGATTCCGGGAATAGTATGTGGATTAAACGATGACTGCTCTTCATCACAGCTTACTGTTAATCCCCATGCATCGAGATCCATGCTGCCGTCAAAAACGATCTTCACAATGTGATTGCCTTCAGACAGGTGGATTTTGTTGGATACAAACAGAAATTCCTCAAATTCACCACCGGTTGATGGCAGCTGAAGTATGCCAGTCTCGTCGACACCATCCACTTCAATATGAAAAGCACCGCTATTGTCTTTTGCATAGGCATAAACAACAGGTGTGTACAATCCTTCGGATGCAGCAAAAACAGAATACGCCAGCCATTCACCGGCAGAAGTATTGCCAATGGAAATTCCTTTATTGTCAGGTAGATAGTCCATATCTACAGCATCGTTTCTGTACTGATATGCCCAGCCGATATGTTTTGTGGTATTGTCGTGGAATCCATTTCCTTCGCCGCCGTTGTTATAGTTTTCTGCTTCAATTATTCCGGGGAGGTTATATGGAACGCCGCCGAAGGCCGATTGATCCTGAAGTTCCGAAAAACGGTAACTCAATCTGGTTTGGGGTGCAGCATCACCGTTTTCCCAGAAGTCCATGGCTGTTGGGTTGGCCGATAAACAATTGTCGCTCCATTTAAAGTCGAAAGCCAGAGAAGTCTGATTCATCCCCAGCATGATTCTGGGAATTGATATTTCGAGTTCATTTCCCGCTGTTTTAAAAATCCCATTTGATACCTGGCTCCAGTTGCCGTTATCATAAGCATCTATTGAACAATTAACACCATCGCGTAAGTAATTGATGCGCAAATCATAGCCTTCCCATCCGGTGTTTTTTCTTCTGTCAGTATCAATAAACAGAACCATCCATTGCGAGTCGGTTGACGGAGAGAGTGCAGCTTTGGTTTTTACATAAAAGAAAACATTTTCCGGGTTAAAGGCAGCGCGACTTTCTATTATGTCGTTTCGTGCAGTATTGTTTTTATACCATAGAATTTCTTTCGTACCTTCTATATATGTTGGATTACCGCGGAAATCCCTGTTTGAAATGTCGTCCGGAGCATCCAGGTAAACAGGTTTCACTTCAGCCCATTCGGTGAAAGAACCGTCAATAATAATTTCTGTTGGTCCATTTGGCATTTCCGGTCGCGTCATACCTTTATGGATGCGCAGGTGACCAGCTGTTTGCCAGTAATAGTTATCTTTATACAGGTCTTTCATGGGTTCGAGGTCACCGGAGAATTCAGGATTGAACATATCAATAAATACCCCTTCGCCCTTGTCCGCATTTACTGGTTTCCCCAACCAGTTCATGTTGGTTTCCCTCCAACAGGCGGCCCACCATTCATTGTATCGTGCTGCAAGAACCATAGGAGCACCCGAGGCATGCGCATTATTCCAGTCTCTTTCGTTTCGCAAACCCTTGTCCACATCGGGAGTAAGCCACCGACTGTTGTAGTTTGAAATGTCAAGATTGTAACCCTCAACGCTTGTCGTTCCTTTAGTTTGTAGCCCATCGAAAATCGGGGCTCCAACCGCTTTACCCGTTCCATAGCATTCAATATTCCCAGCCAGGTCATAAGCGGGGAATGTGCCCCAGGTGTTCCATACGTGTTTCCATTCAGGTTGTGTTCCGGGCATATCAAAGATTACCCGGAAGGTGAAAATTTCCTTGAATTTACGAAGCAGGGCAGGGTCACTGAACTTCGTGGAATCAAGGTCTTTGGTATAACCAACTCTAAATCCAGGGGTTGTATTGGGCATGCTTCGGTCGAGTCCGGCCATAATATGTACCATAGGTCTGTCCTGATAATAGAATAGCATATTATCGTATTTATGGTCTTTATAAATCAGGTTATAGCAAAACTCCATAGATTGTTCAATATCGGTACTTAACCAGATAGATATTCGGGGAACAGGAACACCTTGATTCTGGAGTTCAGTGCCTATTTCCAGGTATTGTTTCAATATAGCCCAGTTCTCGCTTTCTGAAGGGTTCCAGTTATTCCATCCTCCTCCACCATTGGTGAAATCCCAAAAAACATATTCAAAACCGGCAGTTCCCATGTCAACCAATTGCTTTCGGATAACCCATGGGTCAGCCCCATGATAGTAACCACACCATGGCTCGGCCCACGACCAGTTTGGATAAATCAGACTCCCGGCAGGATCAAACTCAAACCGTCGGTTAAAAGGATTGTTGGTTAAAAATTTGTTTACATCGTAATAATTGCCAATGCGATTGTTCCAGCCGGGAAACGCGCTGAACAGTGTTCCAAACCAACGGTCTTCCCTTGGCGCGCCTGCTTCAGCCCATGTAGGCAGATGGCGACCCAGCATATCGGTTCCTACGGTGCCTGTCCATGGAATCACTTGCGCAGGAGTGGATTTCTGCCCATATATTGCTGAACATGCAACAAAAAACAAAGAGATTAAAAATGTTCTAGCCATAATATGCCGAGTGTTTAATAGGGTTTTAAACAGTTGAAAAGCATCATTGTACGATACTTCTTATAGTTTATCCAAAGGTAATGATATTCAAAGCCCTAAGTAATGCACTACTTGGGCATTATCTTGCACCAAATATACCTGGCTTCAAGTGAAATGTGTTTCTTACTTTTTGATAATAAATTTTTCAGTCGAAATTTCATTACCAGTTTTTATCTGTAATAGATACATACCTTCCGGGAAGTCAGAGACGCTTATACTTGATGTATTTGTTACAGATTTGATTTTCCTGCCGCTGATTTCATAAATATGAATTTCATCTGCCTGCTTACTTATCCTGATATTATCATTAACCGGGTTTGGATAAATTGAGAAGGTTGAAGCTTTCTGTTTGTCGGCGATTCCGGTGCCTAATGAAAGTTTTTCAGTGCTTCCGCTATGCATATGGATATCAACAGCAATCTTGTTTGCTTCCCAAATGGCTTTTTTTTCAGGAAACCAGTTCAGGTCGCCAAGGGGGAGCCCTTCGATGGATGCGCTTAACAACTGGGGATTTTTGTATTTTCCGTTAAAGACAGGCCATGCCTGATTATATGACGGGTCGCCATCGAGATCCCAATGCCAGTTTGCCCATTTCGAAGCCGGAGGATACTGGTCGGAGGGGTAACCCATATCACCGGTCTGGGTTGCGTAATTCATCCATGAAACCAGGGAGTCAGACATTTTATAAATTAGTTCGTCTTCCCATTGTGGATCTATATTTTCAAGGTTATTACCCAGCTGGAAATTCGGAAAACTTACTTTGTCATTGAATATGGCAGTTTCTCTTGAAACCCCGCTTGAGTCAACCGGCCAAACCCAGGGTAGCAGATAGAGAGGCGATTTCCCATCGGCGGCACCTTTGGTATTCAAATCGTTAAGAAGGGTAGTGAATCCCGGATTCCGGTATAGCATATTATACTGGATATATTGCACTCTTTCAGAGGGAAGCGTTTCACCAGGAATAGTATCGGCGAATATCAGTCCGACATTCGGAGCTGCAGCATCCATTGCAGGCAACGAGGTATTCCATGAACGCGGAACAAGCCGGGTTGCAACATCGAACATCAGGTTGTTGGTCCAATAGAATTCTTCTTCCCACACTCCCCAGTCTATCATGCATTTAACCAATGCGATGGTATTGTGGTTAAATTTTTCATAACCATGCTTGTTATGATTAAAATTGCTGTTGTGAATACCTGAACCAATGCATACAAAAGTGTTGTTTTCAACATAGATGGTATCGTATCCTATGTCGCCATTACCATTCCAGTGATCAAAAACAAAGCCATCCCACAAACCGGTTCGATGTCCCTGCCTTACAACGAGATTATCGGTAAAGTAAGTCTTAGTAGAGGCTGAAGTGACTTTTATACCGTTTCCCTTGGAGATAGGGTCCAGAATACAATTCTGAATAATAATCCGGCCATTGTCCTTGCTCTGGTTTATACATTCCTGGGCAACGACACCGCCAAGGTCAGCATTCACGACATAAACGTTTTTAAGAGTAAAATCACCCTTGATATCAAACATTTTACTGAATACAGCTCCTCCTGCATCGATGTTGGTTTGGAGGGTTGCGGGCATTTTTCCTCCGGAAGGTACTTCTCCGATGATCTGCAGATGGTAATCAACAATTTCAATTATTTCATCCAGTTGATACCAGGATTCTGCTCTTAGCTGGTATATTTTGTTACCTCCGTTGGCTTTAATTGCAGCATTTAAGGTTCCAACTCCGGGCTCAACGATCAGAATGTCCTGAGAGCTGACATTCATGCAAAAAAACAATACCAGCAAGGCCGGGAAAAAATTTAGTTTTCTTTTCATAGTATTAGGTTTATAGTTAAATAAGAGTTTTGATATTTTCAATAAAATTTTTCCTGTATGCGAAATGCTCAGAACTAAAAGCGGTATCGGATTCCGGTATCAAAAGTCCATCCATATCGCTCAAGATAGGATGGTCTGGCATCTCCCCAATTTCTTGATTTTTCAATAAAATCATTCATATTGGCAATATTTCCGATTATTTCGAAGCCCGTAAATCTTTTTTTAAGCTTCTGAGTAAGCTGAAGATCCCAACGATAAAAGCTTTCTTTCATCGAGTACAGCTCTTTTAGCTGGTTATATCCGGTAAAAATTTTACCATTGTACTGAAAGGATAACCATGAGTTAAATCCTTTACGGTTGAAGCCTAAAGATGCATTGACAATATGTTTTGGCTGGAAAAGCATAGGTCCGGTAATTGTGGAGTCAAATCTGACTTGTACCGGCCTGCCTCCCCCTGCCGGAACTATGTTCCTTTTTTCCGAAAACGGATATTGTGTTTCTGAATCTGTGTAGGTGTAATTTGTTGAAATAGTAAAGTGCTTGAGTACATTATGCAGGTACCAGAATGATGTTTGCACTTCCACTTCCAATCCTTTGATAAAAATGGGATAATTGTGATTTTCTATCACACTCATGTTCACCTGGTCCAGGTCTCCGAATGGTTCAACCAAAGGATCTCCTTTCAAACGGGTATAACCTCTGCCCCAGATTTTGTTTTCAACGGTTTTGTAGAAGGCTCCAATTGAGACCAAACCGATTTTGTTCCCATGAAAGGTCATTTGCCCGTCATAATTCTTCCAGAATTCTGTAAGGATATCTGGATTTCTTGCCGTGTATGAAAATGGAGGAAATCCAGCATTGATAAATGTGTTGGGGGAAATCTGGTTCATGTCAGGTCTGCTCAGCGTATGGGTATATGCAAGATGCGTGTAAAAGGAGGGTGATGGTTTAATTCTTAGGTGGATCATCGGAAGCAGGAACTCATCGGAACGGTCTGCCTCTCTCGGGCTTCCGGGGATCGGCTCATAGATTGGATCAGGGAGACTGGGATTAAGAGCCATGTAGCCAGCCATAGAGGAATTTGTTGTTTCGTATCTGACCCCGGGCATTATCATGAGCCATTTTCCGAGATTCAACTCTGTCATCAGGTAACTGGCGTAATATTGCTCTTTAATGTCCTGGTCATCCATAATGCAGCTGGAAATGTCCTGACCGAACCCGAATCTGTCTTTAGCTCCGAAAATCGCCTGCCATACTTCTGGACCCTGGGCATAGTAGTAATCAGACAGATCCACCCAGGTATCTGTTATTTCGTTAAGCCTGCCGATATCGTATGTCCATCCAAAATCGTACCTGCCATCCAGGAAATTATCCAATTTGTTCTCCTTCAAGCCTATGGCCGACACTTCCTGGGATAGTCCTGATCTTACAATCCAATCAATTTTGTCATCCAGCATTTTCTTACCCTGATCATTGACGATAAGAGTCTGATTGCCGTTTGTGACATCCTGAACCCTGTTGCGGGTTCTGTGTGTTGCTCCGAATTTCAAATAACCGGTAACACCCTTGCCTAATTGATATGGAATTTCGATGTTTAAATATTCCGTGAGATTATCCTCTTTCATTTTCCCGGTATATTGACCAAATGATGTCAGTTTCACATTCTGAAGAGAATCGCCGTTATCTGAAAATAACGGAATAATCTCAGAAGGATCCAACTTCTGATCATCATTGGTGAAGGTGTGGCCAACACTTGCTCCCTCATACATGTAGTTCCAGTTTCTGGATTGAGGATCATCCATTTTGCTGGTTGAATATGCCAGTCCGTAATCCAGTTCCATGTTCAGGAAATTCAATCTTGTTAAGCCGTTTAGTGCAGACTGCCAGATATTATTGTTTCTTAATGGATTGTCATGAAAATTGTAACTTACATCACCTTTCCCGGTTATATTGTAGTTTTTTGTCTGACGGTTATGATCATCTTTCGAATAATTGTAAATACTGAAAAGGGAGATGGTGGTTGATTTATGTGGGCGATAATCCATTGAGATCATGGCTGATCGCCTGTATTTCGTGGTCTGGATATTATTCAGGCTGGCTCCTGTCAGCAGTATTTCAACATCGTCGGATTTTTCAAGGCCATAACCGGCACTCATAGTCTGTGTGCTGCGGTTTACCCTTTCTGCATTAGCGGAGATAAAAACGCCTAACTTTTTATTAAACAGCCGGTTGCTTATTTCAGCCTGCATTTTGTAATTTCCAAAGTAGTTATTCATGTTGTTGTATCCGCCCATGGCCATTACATTGGAGTGCAATCCGTCAGGCGTTTCTTTGAGCTTGAAGTTCACTGATCCGGCAACTGAATTTGCTTCCATATCAGGTGTAAGAGCCTTGAATACTTCTACACCTTGCAAGGCGTATTGGGAAATTCCCGACACATCAGTTTCACTGCCTGATCCCATTGATGCGGGCATTTTTATCCCGTTCAGGGTTACTGCGGTATAGCGTTGTTCCAATCCACGGATTACAATCGCGGTTCCTTCGCCGCCGCTCCTTATGACAGAGATTCCAGGAAGTCTGCCGATAGCTTCAACGGCATTAGCATCTGGGTTTTCCTGAAGACGATCGGATGACACAACATTTTTAATTGTATTGGAGTTAATCTGTTGATTACGGGCCCCAATCTGACCCTTTGCCTGTGCACTAACCACTACTTCTCCAATTGTTTCGATATTTGCGTTTAGCGAAACATCAATATTCCGGGCTGAGCCTATTGCAATAGTATCCGAATGAAATCCGATAAATGAGTATACGAGGGTCGTCTTTTCGCCCGGAACAAGCAGACTGTATTTTCCATCGAGACCGGTAACGGTTCCTCGTGTGGTGCCTTTGATGACCACAGTGGCTCCAGGAAGGATATCTCCGGTTTCTTTATCCCTTACCGCACCAAAAACGCGAATATCGCCCTGGGCGTTCAAAATCAAATGAAAAAACATAAAAAAACCAAGTAAAGTAACTATTCGAAAATTCATCATTATTGGGCAAATTATTAATTTGTATTATTTGACATACTGATACTATTCATTTTCTTACAGAGAATTGTTTACTTAGGGATTAAACAGTATTTTTTTCATAAGCAGGCTATCCCTTGTTTTTAATTGATAAAAATAGACACCTGCCGGAACGTGTTGGCCTGAAAAGTTTGTTCCATCCCATGAGCATTGATACAATCCTGGTTCATGGTTCTGGTTGACCAGAGTATTTATAACCTGTCCGGTTAAATTAATGATGTTTATTGTTACCATATCTTTTTTGGCAATACGGTAACTGATATGGGTAAGAGTGGAAAAGGGATTTGGGTAATTCTGAGCCAAATCAGCTTTATCGCCAAACTTTAAAACATCACTGACGCTTTGAATAACACTTGTATTGTGTCGACCGGGACTGCCTCCATTTTCACCGCTTGCTTTCCAGTTTGAACCTATTTCATTATCGCTATGAGGGTTTGTAAGTTCAATGCTCGATCCATTTACTGGTATTTCAGGCCATGGTGCAGTAATTCCATAGTTAACAAAGTCGATCAAATCCATTTTGCTGTTATAGAGTTCAACTGATTCCCCTGTGGAAGAAAGTCCAAAATCAAAATTTCCGATTATATTATTTATTTCAGGGTGAGTTTCTTTAAAGCTGTTTGTATCGCGGCAAATGACAAGAAAACCGGAAGGCTGCATCAGGATTTTTGCGGGAAAGCTAAACCGGTGGTCTGAGGGTGCATCCTTAAATATCCAATTACTTATATCAGCAGTCACATCAGAATTATTATACAGTTCTATCCAGTCCTTGCTGTCGGCGATTTCATCAGAGATATATTTGATTTCGTTGATTACAATATTGTTAGGATTGAATTCTGAAAATTCGAAGAAGGCAGTCAGGTTTGAGATCGTTTTAACATCTGCTTTTCGCGTTGGTGATGTATTTCCATCTGACCATCTTGTGAATTTGTGATTAGGAAAAGTCATGGCTTTAAGGGTAATAGGTACCTCCGGAAAGTATTTGCCGCTCCATGGGTATGCCGGGCAGATAATTGAGTTGATTCGGACCATACCCATGGTCGTATCCGAAACTGAAATTGTAATTGATTTCTGCCGGCTCAACTTAAACTTCATCATCAGATGGGTAAACTGATAATTTGGGCGGTTTGTGGCAAATTCTGTAATTATAGATATCCCATTATACCATTTTTCAGTGCTTTGAGAAAGCAATTGGTAATAACGGGGGATTTCAGGTTCGTATAGTTTTACAAAATCCTCAAGAAGGAGGTTCACTCTTTCAGGAAGGAAAGTGGAATTCAGATGATCGCAAAAGGTATTAATAAAGGAATTCCTGAACTCTAGGTTCTTTAACAGATTTCTTAAAAGAAATGTTGAGTGCGGTGGATTAGGCCAATCCGGACCATTTTCTTCCGTTGCAAGTTCGAGAGTATTGTTCCTGAAAAACAATTCTCCATCCTCAACTTCAAATTCGTATAATAAACCAAAACCAAAATCTGTATCATACATGAGCCATCGCCACTTACTGCCTGGCTCATTGCTCTTCCACCATTTGATGTTATTTCCTGGCCAGTCTGTGTTATCGAAGAAGATTTGTGCAACAGAATAGTCAATGAAGTTATTTATATCAATATTCTGGCTGATATAATTGTAGGCGGCACTGTCAGATAAATCATTCAGGCTGATATAATCAATCAGCTCTTTGTAATTGTCAACCTTACCTTCAATGACCACAATTGAGCTATTGTTTGGAACATATCCCAGGATGTTGATACTATCGGGTTTTAGTTTAGTATGAGAAGCGATAAAATTCCGGTTGATTTTTTCTTGGATGTTTCTGATTCCCCAATAGTTTCCATTCAGATATACCACTGCAGGACGAAACATGGAGAGTTCCAAATCCATGTTATTCCTTAAAAGATTTTGCATGAAGCAATCTCTGAGCATTGTATTCTGAACGTCATTCCCTGAATTGCGGAGTACAATGCTATTGAAATTGATTAAATCTTTGTTATTGAATATGTTATAATCAATAGACTGTTGGCCGTATTTCGATCTGGCCATAACAGATAATGATTTATATGGATAAATACGGGTAAGTCCTCCATGAACCTGAATTCCTGCATCCAGACTGAATCCATGGATGCCATCTGGTTCAAAAAATTCAATATGTGCAGGCCTTTCCCAATTCTGGAAGAGATTGGACTGCTCGTGCGGATTTGTTAATACAAAAATTCCGAAATCTGCATTATAGAGGTTTTCCGGATCGGTTGTTACAGAAATTGCAGCAAAGGAATTATGCTCGTTTATAAAAAAAGATTTAGTTGCAGTCCTACTGGGCAGGAGATTGGATGAAAATGCTTTTGCGCGTATTGTACTTGTTAAGTCAACAGATAATGGAGATGTATATAAGTTTGATTGTTCTGATGGATCGCTGCAATCGGTTGTATAGTAGATTCTGCTTTCATGGGCAGGGGAAGATAGTGATACTTCAATTGAATGATTGTAAAACCCTTCACGTAAAGAAAAAAGTGGGGTTGTGCTTCTTCCCGGAAAGACATTTTCCGAATTAGCAGAGCCCGGAGTAGGCTCAAGGAAATAAACCAAGCTGTCGGTGTTAGCTGATAGCCTTCCAAAAGAAACATCAGCTTCAGATACTGTGGTTTTAACTGAATCAATTATTTGGCCGGATGGATTTGTTAAAAACAAGTTTTCGCCTGAGGATTTTAAGGAAAAGTTGGTGTGTAGTTCGTTTATTTTCCTGTATATTCTTGAAGCAGGTATAGGTTCTTCAACTACGTTGTTTGGCAGCTGCCAGCGCACAGCCAGGTTATCACCGCCAATATTTTCTTTCATCAAAGCTTCAATATAATAGTATTTTCCTGCTTCAAGTCTTATTTTTATTGATTTCTGTTCGGAGTATTTTTCCCATTCGAGCGGGTTTGTCCAACTTGGGACTCTGGCTATTTCTCTGGCATTGAAGGAATTCATATCAGGGCTGAGTCGCAATGAACCATTGTCATCACTCGAAATCCAAAAAGTATAATAGCCGGTTAATGGGGCCAATAGGTATCCGAAAATACGCTGACCATAGTAATCTCCAATATTTGTTGGAGAATGAAAAAAATCATTTATTATTCTTTCTTCGGATGGCGTGTCAGGAAAATTCGGATTGCTAAGGAGGTATTCAATACGGTCTCCCTGAATATTGTAAAAAAACTGAGATATAAGTCCGTTTTGCATTTGTCCTGAAGAGGATTTGCGATTTTTTCCTGAAGCCCATACCAACAGAAATTCTCCGGGTTCTAAAACAAAACTGGGAAAAATCCATTTGAAAAGATTGCTGCTTTCGTCACTAAGTGCAAAACCTTCAAGGTTTAACGATCCTATATCCTTGTTATGGAGTTCTACCCAGTCTTCATAATCTCCGTCTTCGTCTTTAATTATACTTACATTCAAAGGTGCAACTTCATTAATTACAAGATTTTGCGTGTATGCAAATATATTATTTAACAGAAAGAGCAAAAGCAAGTAAATTATTTTATAAATCAAGGCAAGGATGTTTTAACAGTGAAGAAATAATCAAATCTTTAATGAGAACTATCTGAATACAGATAAATAAAATAGTGAGGAAGAGTTGCCCCTTCCTCACTATAATATTGATTTTATTCAACTACAAATTTGGATATCATGGACTCGTTATTCTTAACGATCTTAAGAAGATACAAGCCTTTTCCATATTTAGCAGCATTAACGGAGGTTACATTATCTGAACTTTTTAAGTTCATAAGCAACTTACCATCCATCGAATAAATCTGTATCAAAGCATTACTTGTTTCAGTAATATTCAGGACATCAGAAGTCGGATTCGGGTAAATCCCTACTTTACTAAAGGTTTCGGAATTTACACCAATAGTGGAAGGCTTAAGAATAATCTTGACAAGATATTTCTTAACCGTCATGCCGTCTTCTGCTGTTACAGTTATTGTTACAGTTCCATTAACATTCACAATGCTTACCGATGCGTTTGGATCATTCGTAACAGCAGTAGCAACTGTATCAGCTCCCTCTGTTAATTCAACTCTGTAGGATGCTGTTGCAGGGGCGAAATTACTCAGTTGCACACCTCCAATCAAGAGTGAAGAAAGCGTAGCGTCATTATTTCCGAGGTACCCTTCATATGAAAACACCATATTGTTCAGGTCGAATCCGCCTGCCGCATCGTTAATAACGAAAGATAAAATGTGATCGCCTTTCAGCAGGTTCATGCTTGTATCTAATGACCATGGTATAAAATCAGCAGGGGCGGGGAGTTCAACCTGAGATAGCACCGGACTTCCGTCGATCAGTACACTGAACTTTTCATTATACCATCCATGAATGGTGGCGAAATTGAAGGTGACATTATACAATCCTGATTCAACCACCCGGATGTCGAAGTTTAATTTGTCATCGACATCGGTCCAGCCTACCTGGTATCTGCCATTACCGCCGCCAATATCAACACCTTCATTTGGACGATATCCACCGCCATTGTTGCTGGCATCCTTGTCTTCATAACCAACGCCCTGGCCTCCATCGTTGAAGTTTTCAAATTCGAGAATTACGGTTTCGTTGGAAACAACAGGTAATACAGTTATGGGTCTTGCGTTTGAGAACCGGATATAATCGAAGGCAATTTTTCCTGAGTCTGCAACATCAACAGCGTCAAGGCGGAATTGAGCTACAATGAAGCCGGGGTTCCAATTATTAACGCCTGTGAGGTTTACGAGAACATCCCGGTATTGATTGTCGTTGGGAACTAACGGGAAGGTTATTACCGAAATATTGTAATCTTTATCAAACACAAGAATCTGTCCTCTGTCATCTGCAGTCTCGTTTTTAACACCAATGGAAAGCCATTTAATATCTCCAACGGTCCATCCTGTAAGTTGGTCGCCCCATACATATGGATCTGCTCCTGTAACTTCTATTACCATTTTTCCATCTGCAATTGAAGCGTTTGCACTGTTCGCTCCAGCAATACCCCATCCTGTTGCGTTATCAAAATTCCATGCAGTGGTTTGTTCAACAACACTGATTGATAGTGTGCCTTTTGTGCCCGATCCATCATTTGCTGTTGCAGTTACAGTTACATTACCTGGTAAAATCCCGGTTAGTAATCCGTTAGCATCAATTGATGCAACACTTTCCGGATCAACAGAGAAGGTAACATTTTTATTAGTAGTATTCAATGGCATTACTTCAAACAATATTTGAAGCTTATTTCCCGTGGAAACAATTGTTCTGCCATCTTGCCCCGTCAATGAAATTGAACCAGCCGGCATTTGGTCTTTAGAAACAGTTATTGATTTGTTGCCTGAAATTCCTGAACCATCTTTGGCTGTTGCAGAAACAAGAACAACACCATCCGAAACTACCGTCAAAACCCCGGTATTAGCATCGATTGTTGCAAAAGCATCATTATCAACCGACCATGTAACCGACTGAGCTGAAATGGCTGGTGTCACCGCTGCGCTTAGCGTTACTGTGCTACCAACACCATAAACAGCATCAAATGGGCTCGATACCTGAATGGACACGGCTGGTGGACGTTGGGAAACGAATTTATAGAAATCCACATAATAAGTACCCGCATCTACTCCTTTTGGCCCGTCGAATCTGATCTCGTTGATATATTCAGGAATACTTCCCCACCAGCTTTTCGGATCATTCAGATCGATCATAACATCTGTAAATTCAGTAGCATTTGTTGGAATATTCACTCGGTTAAGTCCATACCAGTTACCATTGTGTATTGCTGTGAACCCAACCCCATTTCCAGATGATTCATTTTTTATTCTCATCCAGAAAAAGTTATTGCCTTTTAGTGGCCAGTAAACCATGGAATCAGACCATACGTTCGGCTCTTGATATGGAAGGCCAGAGGTAATGTTCATTATCATCATTTCATCTGCAAAGGATACAGTTCCGGCTGTTTTCTCCAGATTCAGTCCCGTGTTGGCCGGATCATTAAATTCCCATGCGGTTCTGATTTCATAGGAATCAAGTACAGTAATCTCGATAGAACCAATAACATCAGGTTTTATCTTGGATGCTGCATACACAGTAACTGTGCCTGCTGTAAGGGGGGTCAGTTTACCATCTACACTAATTGTGGCAATGTTTTCATCACTTACTGACCAGATTACACCGGTTTTGATATAAGCCACAACGCTTTCTTTAAACTTTACATCAGCCTTTAATTGAATCAGGTGGTCCAGTCCATATGCGGTAGTATAGGGAGAAGAAATTGCTACTTTTGAAACGGAATCTGCAAAAGGAAAGTCTTCTACAAACCGATAAAAATCAATGAAATACTGACCTGTGTCAACTCCTTTAGGTCCGTCGAAACGTATATCACTCAGACTGTCAGGGAAACTGCTCCACCAGTTTTTCGGTTCCGTAAGATCAATTATAACATCCCTGAACATACTATCATTTGTTGGGATTTTTACCCGGTTAAGCCCATACCAGTCTGGTCCGTGGGTTGCTGTAAAACCAACATCATTACCTGCAGATTCATTTTTAATCCGCATCCAGAAATATTTCAGATCGCCCATTTTCCAGTTATCCATAGTTTGGGTCCATACACATGGCTCTTGCCATGGAAGGCCAGAGGTGATGTTCATTTTCATCATTTCATCTGCAAAGGATGCCGTTCCGGCTGTTTTCTCCAGGTTTAATCCCGTGTTGGCCGGATCGTTGAAATCCCATGAGTTCATCTGGGGAACAGCATATACATCACCAATATTAAATAGTTCCAGGTTGTCAAAATATGTAGTAGCTTCTGCGGTAGTATTGCCCCACTCATCGCTGAAATATACTTCTACCTTTGAAAAAGAGATATCCGTCAATGCATTGTTAAACTCCGCAATGCTCCATTGACCGGACGGGAAGGTTGTATTGCACCATCCTTCCGCCTTGGTAACATTATCTGCACTTACGAATTTCAGATAAACATATGATGGCCGTTCTTTAGGATAAACATTAATGCGGGCTTTACTTTTCCCATGAAGTGTGACCTCCTGGTCAAAAACGAATTTAATCCCGCTGTTCCAGTTTCCAGCCTGGCGCTTACCCATGTAAACCTTATCGGAGTTATTGATAACTGCTTTGCCAGGATTATCAGCAATACCATGCTCTACGTGGCCCCACGCCGACTCGAGTGCATATCCACCGGAAGGCAATGGTTTTTCAAAATCCATCAGCACATTGATATGCTGAGCATGCAGCATAAATATCGCTGATATCAGCAAAGAAATAGTAATTGTGAGTTTTTTCATAGTGATTTGATTTTAGTTTAAAAAATAAATGATATTTAATTTCTGTTTTGTTGTTTTGATTGGATTATTTTCATATTTGTTTTATTGTTAAGAATTACCGAATGTTTACAGGTTTTTTTGAAGGCTTCTACTTATAAAGTAAAACTTAATATTTTTGGTGGACTTTTGTTTTTCTTCCAATCTTTTTTGAAAGAGTCTTAATTAATACAAATCCCTTGTAATTGTAAAGTGAAATATTTTTGCATAGAGGGGGTAAAGCGACTCTACTGCATTGATATGCAGATAGATAGTTTGTGTAGTATAGGTCGGGATTTCGGATCGGTGGAAGTCGATTCTGGAGAAACCAGAATATAATTTGGGCCGTGATAAAAATTCGGGATCACAGTTCTGTATTCCGTATTCCGGAATTAGGCAAGTTATTTTCTGAGATTCTTTATAAATTCACTTGGAGATATACCTTTTTCCTTTTTGAACATTGTAGAGAAATATGCGGGATTGGACACCCCGACTTTTATACAAATTTCTGTAATTGGACAGTCTGTCTGCTGCATGATTTCTACAGCTTTCCTAACACGATAAGTGTTAATATAGGCATTTGGGGTAGTATTAGTAACAGACAAGAATTTTCTGTGAAAATTTGAACGGCTCATATTCATTTGCATGGAAAGATGTTCAACGTTCAGTCCTTCATTTTCGATATCCCTTTCCAGTATCTGGTTTAATGTGTTTACAAATGACTGATTTTCATGGCTGATGAAATTCATCTTTAAATTATGGAAAAGTCCCTGTTGAAAAAGAAGATGCATTTTTTCGCGCCGGTCAAACAGATTATCAACAATTGCGATCAAATAGTCTGGATCAAAGGGCTTACTGATATAAAAGTCAGCTCCTTTTTTTAATCCTTCAATCTGGTTTTCTAATTCAGAACGTGCAGAGAGGAGAATAAAAGATATGTGATTCAAGACCTCATTATTCTTGATGTTGTTGCAAAGCTCCAGTCCGCTCATTTCAGGCATCATTACATCACTGATAATAAGATCGGGTAATTCCTGTTTTATCTTTTTCAGACCCTCAAGCCCGTTATAGGCCGAGATAACCGAGTATCGGGTGCTTAGAATATTTGCAATCAGGTTATTCAATTCGATATTATCTTCAACAATAATAATTGAATAAGCTCTTTTTGTTTCTTCAGAATCGGTAAGTTCTTCTTTTTTGTTAATCTGCGGAATTACAGTGACAAATTCTTTTCTGAGGCCCGTCATTTCATCTTCTGTCCAAACACCAGTATCCAATGGTAAAATAAAAGAAAATACCGAACCGAAATTCTTTTGGCTCTCCACACGGATATCTCCCTTGTGCAAAACAGACAGTCTTCTTGAGAAATTAAGACCGAGCCCTGTGCTGGAATAGTCAGAATAGAATTTATTGTTTGTGCGGTTATATCTTTCAAAAATACTGCGTAATTGATTTATGTCAATCCCTGATCCATTATCCTTAACGGAAATTTCCAAATATCCGGCTTGAGAAATGGGAAAAGTCATTTCCTTCAGTTTTTCATAATTCTTTTGAGCTTCTTCTGTGGAAATATTATTTACAAAAACTTCGATAAATCCTTTTTGTGGAGTATATTTTATGGAATTACTGATAAGATTCGACAAGATTATTTCCAGCTTTTCCGGATCAAAAATCATCTTAGAAACAGAATCAGATGGTTTAGAGTAGGTCAGACTAATCTTTTTAAGATTGGAATAATGAATAAAACCTTTGATTATTCTTTCTATTTCATCAGAAACAGAAGCTTCGATAAGGTCAATTTTCACGGTGTCGCTTTCCAACTCGCGAAAATTGAGGATTTGGTGGATTAGTTTTAGTAAGCGTTCTGTATTATACTTTAAACTGGCATACACCTCAAGAGATTTATCATCTCTTTTCAACTGTTTTGAGATCATGTAAACGAGACCGGAAATAATGCTTAACGGAGTTTTTAACTCGTGTGAAATATTTGCGAAAAACCTCAGTTTCATTTGATGAACTTCCTTTTCCCGAATCCTTTCGTTATGCTCAACTTCAAGATTCTTTTTATAGAATTTCGCCCTTAACATAAGTCTGAAAAGTACTAAAAGAACCATGATGAACACAAGACTATACAAAACAAAGGCCCACCACGTCAACCAGGGAGCATGTTTAATACGAACCGACAGGTTCACAGGATTAGACCATTCTGTATTATTGGTGCAGGATCTTACCTTGAAGGTATAGCGACCAGCGGGTAAATTTGAGTAGGCGGCATAGGTGGCATCTCCAACACTTTGCCATTTCTCGTCAAAACCTTCCAGCATGGTTTCGTATTCAACTTTACTCTCTGCACCATAATGAAAGGCGATATAGTCAATCCGAAATGATTTTTGATTATGGTTCAGGGACAGACTGGCTGTATAAGATATGCTCTTTTCCAGCAGATGCTTGCTGCCACCAGGCAGAACTGGTTCATAGTTTATCCGCAAGGATCGTAAAACCACTCCGGTAAGAGGAAGCTCATTTACTAATATTTTCTCAGGTTTGAAATGTGTTACACCTTCATTACCCCCGAAGTAGATCATCCCTGTTTTATCTTTATAAACAGCTTTCTGGTGAAATTGCTGATTATTTATTCCTTCATTAATATAGTAATTTACAAAATTGTTTTTTTTCTCAAAGCAGGATAGTCCGTATGAGGTGCTGATCCATAGGTTTTTGGCTGAATCTTCAATAATGCCGTAAATATCATTACTGGGAAGTCCGTTATTCCTGTTAAGCACATTTATTTCATTATTGTGCAAATCAAATCGGATCAGTCCCCAGTTAAAGTTGCCAATCCAGAGAATACTGTCACTATCAACATAAATGGTGCAAAACTCTTTTGCCTTCCATTGTTTGAGCTGCTTGTCGGGAGATAATTCACTAATCTTGTTTGTGGCTGGCGAAAATATGTACAACCCTTCGAGAAATGTACAGATTAAAAGATCGTTGTGGTTAAAGGGAATAATCTGTCTTACATTAGGCCCAAAATCCATCATTCGTTTTTCGAAGATCCCATTTTCATCAAAAATGAGAAGACCGCTTCCGGTGCCCGCATATACTTTGCCATCAGTAGTAGCTGTAAGTGAAACAATTTCACCTCCCCCGGATGGGAAATTCAGATTTCGAAAGGTGGATGTGGAAGGATTGAATATTTGCAGTTTATCGGGCTGACCTACCCATATTTGTCCCTGTCTATCGCAATACAAGGCAGAAACATGGTTATCAGAAAGAAGGCTGTTGTTCTTGGTAAAGTGTCTTGTCCGTTCTCCTGAGCGGTCAATTACAATCAACCCATCATAGCGTGTTCCAAAAAACAATGATTCTTCTTTATCGGAGATGATACAATTCGTAAATTTCCCATCGGTTGCATTTAATATTGATTTTTCAGGATTGAAACATCTTCTTTGATGATAGGATACAATAATTCCTTTATCAAAAGTTCCTATCCAGATATTTTGCCGTTTGTCAATAAAGCAACATGTAAGGCTGTTGGATGATAAGCCGGAATTGTCGCCGATAACATAATGATTAACATCGTCATTGTGCGGATTATAAGTAAACAAACCATCTTTATATGTGCCAATAAGAATCTGTCCTGATCCATCTTCCTGTAAAAATCGTATATCCTTGTTTTTAAGTGCCCAAAGGCTGCCGTATTTTTCGTCGGGGATTTTCTTATTGCTGATAAAGTCATATAAAAATAGTCCTTGATTAGTTCCAATCCAAAGCATATCCCTCACACATTTAATCGAATAAACAGTGATATTGGCAGGTAATCCTATTTCTTTTGGATTAACATATCGCGAAAAAATTCCTGAAGCAGGATTTACGAGTGCAATGCTTTTATCTTCTTGTAAAATCCAGATTCCATAATCTGAATCTGAAAAGATATAATGGAACCTGAAAGTATCTTCTGCCAGTTCCAATCCTCTGAATTGGAGCATTTCCTCATCAAATACTGAAAGTTTTTCAAATAGATAATTACTATAATAATTGCCCTGCCAGCTACAGTTATTGTTTTCCCATTGTCCGGTATTGATCTGCATCATTTCCTCTAAACGGTTATTATAATAATGCTGTCCCTTGTTTGTCGAAACAAAGATGCCTTTTTCACCTGCTCGTAATGAATTAATATAATCGTGCGAAATCACATTCTCTTTATCAGGGTCAAACAGAAAATGCTCAAATTTTTGCCCGTCGTAACGATTCAGTCCACGAGCTGTTCCAATCCACATATAGCCAAGTTCGTCCTGACAAATTCCTTTAATTTGCAGATTTGACAGCCCGTCTTTTAATGTGATACTTTCAAATACGGCAAAAGAACCTGATTCTGTCAGGTTTTGGGAAAAGGATGTTCCTGATATTCCACAAATAATGGTTATCCAAAGGATTAGCTGTTTTTTCAAATTAGAAAATTCTGTCATCATAATATGTTTCAGAATTTAAAAGGCAATACTGGTTTGCTATATATACAAATATAGCACTGATTTGCATTAAAGACAGGAAAGACTTCAGTTTTGTTCTCATAGCATATGGTTTATCAGATCAAAGCTCAAAAAACAATGATGTCACCATCATTGCAGTGGCAGTCCAAATTGTTTTAAATGCATACTGTCTTATTTAATACAGGGATTTGCCAAAATAAAAATTAAACCTTCTGTCTGGAGCGGCATCCCCCTGGATAAAAAAATCTGAAATATTTTCCAGAGAACCTGTGTTATCGGCCCATTTAAAATAGATTTCAGGCTCTCCCGTTATAAATCCGATAGACTTTGCAGAAATAGATAATTCAAGGGAGCTCCCCTGGAAAGAGTAAGATATTTTAACGGGATTAGTCCATTCTGTGCCATTCCATTGCTTAAGAGTGGTTTCATGGGATGAGAGAACTTCATGATTTACAAGATAGTCATAGCCTTCCCATCCTGTACTTTTACTGCGATCCGTATCCAAAAGCAGATACATCCAGCTGCTATCTGTATTTGGAGTTAAATCCTTTTTAGTCTTTACCATAAAATAAATAGTATCGTCATTAACGTTAACACGTGATTCAATAATATCATTTCTTCCTGAATTGTTTATCATAACAGTTGTTGTATCATACCCGGGGAAGTTCCTGTGCATCGCATCACCTGAAGGATCCCAAAAAGCAGGAGAAACATCATCCCATTCAGAAAACAGGCCATCAATAACTATTTTTTTTGGCGTAGAAACTGGCTGAGGCTTATTCATGCCTTTAAATTTGCGAATGTTTGAGATCATCTGGTAATACAGGTTATCAGTATGACCGTCTTTCATTGGTGCAATGTCGCGATTAAACTCTTCAGTAAAAACATCCACAAACCATGAATCGCCATTTTGTATTGGCCGTCCAGCGTATTGTGAATTGCCATTCTCCCATATACACCGTTGGGCAATCCATTCATTCCATTGAGTTATCATAATTACTTCAGGGTCAATATTCAATGCCCTGTCCCATTGTTCTGCAAACTGCAAGCCATGCCCCGTAGATCCGGTCAGATATTTTTCATTTACTGAAGGTTGATTATCCTGGTTAAAGCTGTTCCCAAGAGGATTTTGGGGGTGGTGAGCCGCCGAAACAGAAATTTGCTCCGGAATTGCTGGCGATTTGCTCCATCCCCAGTTCTGCGGGTATTTATCCAGCCACTGCCAATGATTGGCTTCTTTTTCTGTGTTTGTCCATGCCCAGCTGTATTTCATTGTGAAAAATTCTTTCACTTCACTCCGAAGGGTACTGTCATTGAAGTCGCACATAATCAGCGGTTTTCCCTCCCATTGGAACCATAGCTCCGTGAATCTGTTTATTGAATAGAATTTATCATACAGTTCTTGCACAACTTTGGCAGAAGAAGAATTAGTGATAAAAGTGATTTGAGGGGTTGCAATGCCGTCGTTTCTCATTTGCAGGGATATCTCGCAAAGAGTAATGACTGTTTCAAGGTAGGTGTATCCGTTGGTTACATCAAAAAAAATAAAATCTACATTGGCATTGCTTAACATTTGCAAATCACGTCTAATTACCCATGGATCATTGGAACGATAATATCCCTGTTCTGGTTCTCCCCAGAAATGGAATTCACCGATGTTGCCCCAACCCGGATTTTTGTTGCTTAAAGGAGTCTGCGGATATTGGTCCAGAATTTTTGTGATATCAAGAACCCGGTTCCCGTGATACCCCTGCCAGATATAGTAGAACACGCCAACAATTTTCCCTTCACACAGCCCTCCTGTCTGATAAAATTCCGGTAAGGTTCTGCCCAGGGCGTCTGTGGCTACCCAATCGTCAGCAAAGGATTTATATTGAGTGCAATTCTGAGCAGATGAATATGCTGAGTTCAGAAGAATAATCCCAGTGAAAAATAAGGCTTTAAGTTTTATCATAATACAATTGTTTTTGAGCTGATTATTCGGGATTTACCGAGATAGGGAATTTTTTGGTCTTCGAAACTTTTTTCCCCATAAATCAGCATGTTGCGGCATCCCTCAATACCTGCTTTAAATGCCAGAAGCATCAGGCATTTTAATGATCCGGAGCAGCTACCGGGTAACATTTACAATCTGTTTTGAATTTATACTGATTAAACGGCAGGACTTAATAGAACAGGGACCAGATAGTCCGGCATCGAATAGATTCTTACTTACGGCATTCTTTAGTACGTGGTTATCATCGTTTGCATTTCTGAATTCTTCATAATGCATGAAGTAGGATACTCTTTCCTCAAGGGGAAATTCCATATCACGAACAATCCTGTTATTCCAGGTATTGGTAACTTCAATCACCAATCTGTTTTCCCCATGCATTAATGCATTTGTGATATCAACCACAAAAGGACTGGTCCAAGCAAGGCCTGCATCCTTCCCATTCAGTTCCACACGGGCAATATTATCAACTTTCCCAAGGTCGAGATAATAAAGATATTCTTTGTCAACTGGATTATTATCGAAATCGAAGGTGGTTTCGTATCTTGCCGTACCTGAAAAGTGCTTTACATCTGGATTATCATGTTTTGTTAATGAAAACAGGGTATCGGTTAAAATTGAAAAATCCTTTTCAATGCCTTTGTTTGCCTCAAAAGAAATTTTCCATCTGCTCTTGATTGGAAAACTACATAAACTGTCATTAATTTCAATATTTTCTCCTGAACCGTCTGAAAACACCAATTCATAATTGCCAGCTTGACTAACCGTGAGAACCGGTTGATCAGCCGGACAAAAAGAGGTATTATACAGTTTGCTGTTTGCTGCCAATGATATTGGAACCGAGTTGTATTTAAACGAAGTGAGATGTTTCTGCTTTTTAAAAGCTTTACCAAAGATGATAAATATTGATTCATAAGGTGCTAAGTCTAACCGTAATGTAACCCTTTCATCTTCAATGGTGTAGGCGTAAACCTTTTGTATTGTTTTGGTCTGCGGATTCCAGATCTCAGGTATTTTGCCACTTTGCCTGAAACTGCATTCTATTTTTCTAACACAGTTCTGTTGATTTGAAATGAAATAAATATCCTCATTGTTAAACTTCTTATGTATGAATTTCATCGAGTCATTTTCATTAAAAATCAAATCTGGTTGGATTTTCTCTTTTACTAGTACGTTTTCGAGTGTTTCACCCCAATATACTTGCCCCTTGCCATACACATGTGTGGTAATTTCCTTCCCGTTGCAATCTCCCCATACGGCATTAACTAATTTCTTAAATTCCTTGCTGTTTGAATCATGATTCATTAGCCCAAGGACATCAGCGGGTTTAGGACCAACTACTATTAAACCTGCACTTACAAATTCCTCCATTTTTTTTATTAGTTCAATGCTGTATTTCCCATTACCCAGGAAGGATTCATCCGGCAAAATCAAAATTTTATGGGATGCACCATTGGGCAGCGTTAATTTTCCGTTTTCAATATAAGCAAGATTCAAAAGTGCATCTGCATTAATTGACAAATAGTGATATCCTTCGGGAATTTCAACATTAAGCTGATCGGGGAGAAGTCCACGATTCGGGATATCCATACCGGTGAAACACAAGATATCGGCCATCTGATATCCTTTCTGAAGAATTGACTGGCAGGTAGTAATATAATCGATCCATGCCCTCGACTGATTCCACCAGGTTTGTCCCCTGTTAAAATGCAGACCGATATGATCCAGAGTTGCGCCCGGTTGTTTTCCGACAAAAGGCTGCTGGACATAAACATGAAAGAAGATCTTGTTAACTCCTTTACAGAAATTATAATCACCCTGTGCTTTTAATGCAAAGGGGTGTTCGTACCATTTTGATTCCAGATCAGTGAATGATTCTGCCTGAACTATATTCCGGTTATAGATGTGTGCGGCCGATGCAGCTTCAAGAATATCTTCGGGTTTGTCGTAAGGTGAGGGATCGTCCCGCCAGAATTCACCCATGGGCAAGTCTGTATATTTATGGTGAAGCATTCCATCAGAGATCATCACAGGGCCGGTCGCCTCCGCAGAGAAAAGGACACCCTTCTCATGAGCCATGGCAGCCAACTTTCCATAAAAATTATCATTCATCAATTCGGCAATGGTAAGCCTGAAATCATACAAGAAATTTTCATATTCTTCCAGTGAACCGACAGGTATGCCAATCAATACAGGCAACCAGGGAAGAGGGTCATAGCCCCTTCTTTGTTGAAACTCAGTGATTAATTTGTCTGTCCAATTTTGGGTACAGGCTTCCCAGCTATCTACATGTATCAGGGGAAGAGCCTTGCCGACCTTATCACTTCTTATTTCTTTCATGGTTCTGCTGAGCCACCCATCAAACAAGATGCGGGTAGCCTCTTCACTCAGTTTATCTGATTCCAGTCCCTTTCCTCCTCCACCGGTTTCATTCTCTTCACCGGTGATGGTATATCCCAGCCTTAGTAAGGTCCACTTTCCCGCTGGCACATTCCAATGTATTACTCCAGTAGAATCAAGGAGCTCAGACACATTAATAATTTCTTTTGGATCGATTGAGATACATACCGGATCAATCGTCTTGCATTGCGGAGCTATCCTGCTCCGAAATGCTGCTTTTGCCTCGATGTGATCTATCCAAGGAAAGGGAGACAACTCAATTTCGCTTAAGTTCAGCAATTTCTGGGTTGACCCTACATACCTCATGGTAACAGGCAAATCAACTCCGGTATCAAACAGAAATCTGAATACTTTGGCCGTAGTTTCCGGAATCCGGAATGTAACCGGACAACCATCCTCTTGCCATGAATGCTGATCGGGTTCCAGGTGTGCGACCGGTTTGAAATTCTGGCCATCCTGGCTTACCTGGACTTCCATTGATGCTGCATAGAAGGGATATCCCATCCAGGAGCCGATTGGGGAAAAAATACGAATCGAACGACACAGAAACGGCTCCTGAAATGTAATTTGAAAATAATTCTGTCCCTCTGCCTGTATTGCCTGATCTTTCACATTACCATCAAATAGTCTCCGGACATCAAGTCCCGGAATATTGGACTGACATGAAAAGTTATACTCCGAAATTCCTTTGGATATCCCTTTAATATCAGGAATGGCATAACAAGCTATATCTTTATAATACCTGTGCTCCGCTTTCAGCTCTTCGCCCAAATTCTGATATGTCCCTGAGAATAATGGAGGCATCGGGACATTATAACCAATCTGCTGTCCTCCTTCAACAGTTGATATACTCCAGACTAGTTTTTTCATACTCAATTCAGGACTGATCATTGGCCCACCTGCTGTAGCCCATCCATCGCATGCACTCATACCAATCTGAATATCAATCCTTTTTGCTTCAGTAAAAGTATGTCTGATCAGATCCCACCATTCAGGACTCATCTGTTCATAAGCCCTTTCAAGCCCTTTGCGGTGAATGGTATCTCCGATAAACATCATCATAGCTCCGCCAATACCAATATTCTTCATCGCCTCGAGATCGGCAGTAATGCCTTCTTTTGTAACATTCCCATTCATCCAGTACCAATAAACCCAAGGCATTGCATCAGGCGCCGGATTATAAAATGCCTTCTTCAACTTCTGATGGTCAGAAGAGCAGGAAATAAACAGAATAATCAAGCAAAAATAAATCAGCGTTCGCATATATGGCATATAGGTTAATATTACGGTTATTTTATTGGATCATCTGCCTGTAAAGTTCCTGGTCATATTCTTCCAGACCAAAAATACCATTCAGCTGGCTGGTCGTAACCCAAGGCAGCCAGCCGCGGTGGAGTCCATTGCCGCGCACGGGAGCTAAACTCCAGTGCTCCTGTTGCCATCCGGGTCCGTTCAAATCGTATAGTCTGCCAGGAATTGCAAGCATTTGCTTGGTATTGTGCAATAATATTTCTGATACTTCCAGATAATGGTCATCATTAGTGTATTTAGCCATTTTGGCAAATTCGTCAACATCGAACGCCATGTAGCAATCGGTAAGAGAATGACCTGATGATATCAGCTGCAATCCAACGGTGGAATTGCCCCTTTTCCATTGTAATTGTTCATCTTTACTATCAGAAGGCATGGGAACATTCCAGGCATATATCCAGGTTTCAGAAAAATCAGCAGCCATTTGAGCTCTCCTGAGCCATTTTTTGTTTTTTGTATGTTCGTAAAGCATGATATAAGCTTCGAGCGAAAGTGTTCCAGCTTCCTTGTCGATCACATCAGGGTTATCAATGGTTCCTCCCACAAAGACGCCATGGATTTGTCCGGAATCCCAGCAATAATCAGCGGCTTTTACAGCAGCATCAAGATAATTTGTTTGGCCGGTTGCCTTGCTCATCAGAATTAGAAAAGGTACTGCATTATAACTTGCCGAAGCAGATTTTTCTGCAACTTCCCCGGTCCCGACTATCCATTTTCGGGGGAAACCGCCTTCGCTGTTCTGCTGGGTTAATAACCAGTCGGCAAACGATTTGTTCCAGGCAATATATTCCTTGTAATGGTAACTGCCCGAACCTTCTCTTAATACGGCTTTCATCATGGCTTTCAGGTCATCGCCAAACGAGCGCAGATAGACCTGGCCGGGAGTCAGTGCTATAGTAAACTCCCCCGTTTCCATATTAAAACCTTCTCCAACTGGTGGATTTAGAGGCATACGGATAAAACTGTCAAAGATCCTGTAGGCCAATTCCCGGTATTTAGCGGCATTGGGATTTGCGGAATCAAGACTTCCATACAGCAGATAATTGGATACCTCGAGAGCTTTGCCAACAAATCCGAGGATTGTTTGTCTTGCATAATCCTTGCTTTCATTTTTTGCGGCTGATTGGTAAAGCCGTATTCCGGCATGATTGGGAGTAACCTGAATTAATCCAGCGAGCATATCAAGCATGCTTGTTTTAGCTAACTCGATATCCTGTTTGATTACACGGGGTTTCAAAGTTTGCCATGCCCATCGCCAGGCTTTAACATAGAATTCAGAAAAAGTTTTTTCGTCTGAAAACCGGAAAGAAACAGAATATGTTTGTTCAAAGCCATTTATTACAGGATGATAACGCCTGCGCCATTGGTGCTTTTGTCCGTTGGGATAGGTTGCTCCCTGATAGGTATATTCTCCTTCGGAACAAGGGAAGTGATATCCAATTGCATAAAAGCCATCCTTATTGACAAGACCAACGGCTCCCAATAGCACTTGATGATTTATGAGAGTTTTACATTCAATGTCCTGTGAATCCAATGTATCTGTTTCTCCGTTTGGCAGAGGATTGAGTATCGTAACAGCCGACATGTCATTTGCCAGTAATCCCAGCATTGGAGAAGGTAAACGGTCTTCTCGTATCCAGAGCGTTCCCTTTCCTGCTAAATATAAATCTTTGCCACCAATAGCTGAATCCGTAAGATGCGCAGTGCTTCCGTAAATCATGCCAGGGGCAAAAATATTCACATCCTCCCTTGCAAATTTCTGAGCGGTTTTTAACTCAACTGATGAAAGAAAGCCTTCATTACTATTTCCTTCAACCTTCACTTTTCGCTTCAGGAAAAGGATGTTTTCCGAAATCTTCCATTCATCATTAAAAATATAAGATGCGGAAACTGTAGTAACTGTTGCTTTTCCTTTAAAACCAGAACCAGACTTTTCGTAGCTGCTGTAGCCTGAAAATAGTTTAGTGATTGAATCTTCAGAATGATAAATTTCAACTCCACATGCCGGTGAAGGCGAAACTGCATTTAATGATTGATTGTCAACTGAGATATCCCATCTGCCTTCAGAATTCTTTTGCAGTATTACTCTTGCCCCGTTTTCCAGCCTCCCAAGGTTTTCTCTTTCGGTGCATGATTCGAAAGCGAACATAGCCAATATTGCCGAGCTGATTATGATGTTTTTAATCTGCATTTTCGTAATTGTTTTATTTGATTATCAACTTGCCGTATTCATCCATTGAAATCCAGTAATTGGTTTGAATACCCATCCAGGTCATCAGATTTTTACGACTGTTTCCATCATCATCGCGAATAGCTGTTTCAAAACCAATTGTAAATGCGTATTATTTTCATTAAAAATTATTTAAAGATTTGGATGCACAAGCGGCATTAAGGTAATTGATTAATGGGTTGCCTTAGTTGCGAGCAGTTTTTCCAGGAGTTCAAATGAAAACTCATCTTTTGGCATGAACTTTTCACCGGCCACATAATTCATCAGACTTTGCATGAGTTGACGGGCAGCCGGACGGTTTGCTGCATCTGTCTCCAGGTCCATGGCACAAACCAGCAGCTTTCCGTTTCCGGCTTTTACTTCGAAAATTGTACCTAATTTTGCATTCCGGTCATAATTATCAATAACCTGAAGGATTGGCCTGAATTCTGAGGGTGTTTCGTCAAGCAGAATTGCTTTGGAACGGTGACATACATCTGATGCAGTTCTTTCCATTTCCAAGGCCATTTCTTCAGGAGCCCCGGCAACACGGAAAGAATTGGCCGCGGTGAAATGTCCCAGCAAATCGGCCCACTGCCAGTTACTGTGTTCTTCAGTTGGGAAACCCTCAAATGCCGGATGCCCGGGATCACACAATATTCCCATCGTTCCAATCTGGTTAAATAGCCGGGTGCACCAGAAAACAGGCATAAAGCTACCGGGCAATGCATTCCGGCCCGGCTGTGCCTCTGGCAGAAACCGCAATGAATCCGGCAGAACCATTCCCTTGTGAAAAGCGATGATCCCTTCTTCCGGAGAGGAAAACAGTAGCACCCGTTCACCCTTTGCAAGCGCATTCTTTGTGAATTTATCAAAAGCATACGCTATCCTGATGTTTTTCGGGATTTGTGTTTTCACATCAGGATACACCCATATTTCCCAGCTGTTTGATGTGCCTGCAGCACTTAATGTAACAAGGATTTTCTTGGAAGATGGAACATTAGTTAATGGAACATTGATCTCTCCGAGTTTAGTGATCCGGCCGGTTTTGATCTGTATTGCAGGTAAATTCCCGCTGGCAATTTCACTTCCGTTGGTTTCAGTGATTTTCCATTCGGGCGAAACCCGGATTGCAGCCGGGCCGTAATGCGCAATCTCTGCTTGTGCTTTAAAGGATTCATTTGCCAACAGCACCCGTTTCGGCATGCGCATCAGACAAACTGTGGGAGAGCAAAAGCGGCGGAACTCGTCCGGGGTAATTAGTCCTTTCGAATCCCAAAAGGCATCGAGCCAGCCAACAATTGCAGTTCCCTGTCCCGGATAATCACGGGCTTCAAGAATCTGGAAACCGCCGTATGGAAAGGTTCGCAGACTGGCTTCAATCTCATCCTTGTAGAGCAAAACGCTTAACTTTCCGCTGGACTTAAAAAATGAATATGCCAGATCGGACATATTATGGGTTTCCAGGGATTTTTTATACGCTTCAAAATTCAGTGCTTTCAGAGTGCCTTTATATTTGCTGGCTTCGTTAAGATCAGGATACATACTCCATTGTCCAACCTCATGGGCAAAAGTAGGAACAGGTGCACCGGTATTCCGGTTTGTGTTTTCTGTTCCGGCAATCCATCCGGTAGATGCAGACCAGCGATCCCAATCGGTTCGGGGACCAATAGTCCCGCGCTGACCTATTTCAAAGAAGTCTCCGGTTTCTTCCGTGTTTCCTGTTTCACACCGATACAGGCGGCGCGAATCCTTTTCCCTGCCAAACCTGGTTAGTTCATCTAAAGTACCGGCAGACTCGTTACCCATGGCCATAAATGCGAATGAAGGGTGATTACCGTATGTTTCCAGTATCAGGTTCAGTTCATCCCTGATAAACTGGTCGCGGACAGGATGCTGGCCGAAATGGGGTGCATCCATGGTCCACAGCGGAAGCTCTACCTGAAAGAGAAATCCCAGCTCGTCGCCAGCTTCAAAGGCGGCAGCAGGCGGACACCAGGAATGAAAACGCATAAAGTTAAAGCCATAGTCATGGCAGATACGCAGCACCCTTAGCCACGATTCTTTATCCATGGGAGGATAACCGGTAAGGGGGTAAATACATTCATCAACTGGACCACGCATCATGATTGGCCTGCCATTCAGCACAAATTGTTTGTCTTTTATTTTCAGGGATCTGTTGCCGTAAGTAATGGCCTTTGAGTCTTTCCACTTTCCTGATGTCAGTGATACGTTCAGCTGTCTTATTACGGGTGAGAATTCGTCCCAGTTATTCTCTTTTTCTGTAAAGGGAATTTCAACCACTGCACCACCCGCGGGAATTCTGTATTTGTTTGACTGGAGTTCAACCTCAGCATCCTTCCCTGTTTGATTTCCAACATTGACTTTTAATGAAGCCGGGAAAACCTGCACACCTTTAATCCATATCGGATCTGTAGCGTTCAGCTCAATTCTTCCTATAATACCATTCCAGTTCCCCTGAGTATCTTCAGTAATTGCGTGCGCCCATGTTCCGATTGGTATTTTGTATGTATTATCAATACAAATAGTTAGCAAATGTTTTCCGGGACTTAAAGAACCAAGGTCATAGACATGTGGTGTGCTAAGGCTATTCTGCATTCCATAGGGTTTTTCGTCTATCCAGACATTGGTCTCCCAGTGGCAGCGCTCCAGGAATAATTCAATTCGTTTATCACTCCAGGCTGAGGGTATAACTATTTCTTTTTGGTACCAGGCTTTTCCTTCATATTTGATTATCCGGGTAAGTTTACCAACAGCAGCTTCTGTAAATTTCATGCCATATCCGCCCTGTTCGCAGGATCCCGGCAAATCAATTTTGTTCGGAAGTCTCGTCCTGAACCATTCCTCATGTATACCGGTTCCCTGAGGATCAAGTTTGAACTTCCATTGACCGGCTAAAGAAACCGGCTTTGAATGTTCAGCGGTCGGAGTGCATGAAAAAAATCCAATCCCGATACCAAATGAAAGAAAAAACGATACTATGGTTTTACAAAGGAATTTAGTCAGAGTTTTCATGATTAGTAATCTTATTTGACCATTAATTTGTGAGAAGAAAAAGAGGCGTCCCCTTTTAATGTTAATAAGTAAATTCCTGTATGGAGTGAAAAACTGATTGTTTTCATTCCGGTAAAAGATTCTTCATTTTTAAAAACAGATCTTCCCAGAGAGTCAAAAATTGTAATTTCATCCACACTTATATTATTAGAGTTCAATGTTACCTGGTCCTTTGCAGGATTCGGATAAACATCAATCAATTCATTCAGGTTTTTTTTTTCAATCCCTGTTGGAACATGGAAGGTCAGTTTGTTAATATTAAACCCGCCCGAAGAATTTATAACATAAATTTTCATGACATACCTGCCTGCATCCAGGTACATTCTTTTTCTAATGTTTGTCCATGATTGTACTCCCCCGGTATTATTAACAGTGAGTTGGCCGGTCTTGTTAATTCCGTTAAACTCTAGCTGGAATTTATTGTTGTCTGATGCTGAAGCAACCCTGATATCGACGTAAATCAGGCCTGATTGAGTAACATCCACGGTGTATTCAAGCCTTTCCCCGGTGGATATCCAGCCAACGTTATATCCTCCTCCTTCATCTGATGTGTTTTCGATGTCTACATGAGTAATGCGATATTGACCGCCGTTGTTAATTTCATCAGAATCAAAATAAGCATCATCGGGACAACCCAGGTCGAAATCCTCTGCTTCAATTATCCCTGGAATAGATAGTGTTTTAAAGGGTAAACGTTGATCGGAACATACAATAAATGAATAAACAGGAGGACAGAAGGGGAATGACTGAAGTGATTTTTTTGAGTAATGGATTTCCAACTTATCAGCACTATTATTTACGCTTACAAATTCAGCTCTGTCAACAGAGGAACATCGTTTACCGTCGTGCCACTGGTGGTAAATAACCAGCATTCCGCTACTGTCGGGAGTAGTGGTAAAACTGCAATGGCCCGGGCCTGTTTTCCCATCCCACATGATGGGATTGCCGGGATTAAGGGTCCAGGGACCAGCCGGGCTGTCTGCCGTAGCATATCCTATACCATAATTGTTACCCGTACCATTGCCCGAGTAAACCAGGTAATACTTGTTTTTATGTTTAAGCATTTGGGGTGCTTCGCGCACGCATTCGGTAATCCAACCTTCAGGGTGGGTGCCGTCGCCAAGGCAATGTTTTGGTGATGTAATGGCGGAGAGGTCACTGTTTAATTCGCCCATCCATATGCCTGATGTTCCGCCGCATCCGCCCTCATTCCAATAGATATATTCCTTTCCGTCATCGTCCTGGAAAAAATGGGAATCTATCGACCACCTGTCGAGGAGCGGACCCGCATGATGTTTAAAAGGGCCGGCAGGGGAGGAGGCTTTTGCAATATACAGCCTGGTGTCTTGCGTATAAAACATATAGAACAGCCCATCTTTTTTTCTCTTCGAGACCTCCGGGGCCCAGGTCATTCCTATATCTCCAGGGGTATCCAGCACATTACCCAATACATCCCAGTTAACCAGGTCTTTTGAGCGTGATGTGCGGCGATTGGTATTATACAAATAATAATATCCATCGCCCTTATGATAGCAGATGCCTGGATCTGGTGATTCTGTGTGGATAACGGGATTGGCAAAAGAAAGATACCGGTCGCAGGTGCCATGTGCACTATCCGGACAGGCAGAAGGTTCACCGGTTGCCACAGGTATTCCGAAAACAGGAATATCGTCTTTGAAATAGAATTCCTGCATTCGGGCATCCCGGGTGGCAAATCCGTTCCTGTTGTTTTCATATTTTCCGTGATATACCAGCCACCATTCACCACCTGGTGTCTGAAGGCACGAATGGTGCCCCACTGCATATGCATTATTACCGGGGAATTTCTGAAAAACGGGTTGGGCCGACTTGCTCCAGGATGAAGGATCCATGTAATTACTTCCAACAGCTGCGCTAAGCATTCCCAAACAGTAATTTTCGTAATGGCATTGACTGGCCGAATATACAATGTGCAATTTGTTGCCATGAAGTAAAAATTCAGGACCTTCGTTAACGTTGCTTACTTGTTTTTCCCAACTGTACATTGGATAGGAAAGACGAACAGGGCTTCCATCAAGTGTGTAAGGGTTGCTCATTTTCGTCATCCAGATTTCCTGTCCTGCTGAGCCATCCATTTTTGACCAGGCCATATAAATCTGCTTATTGTCAGGGTCTTGCCAAACCGTGGCATCAATGCCATTGCTTAATGTTGAAAATTGAGATTTCAGTGTATAGGAACCTAAAGCATCCTGTGAATTGCCTTCGAGTACAATGATATTGAACCAGAAATTTCCCGTATTGAAGCAAGTGTAAATATACCATTTGCCATTCAGATAATGTATTTCCGGTGCCCAGATATCAGGTTTTCCGCCCCATACACTTTTCGATTCTCCCTTGAAAATATCCTGAAGAGTAAGCGACTTATAGATCCGTACATCACCACCGGTAGTATGACAGCCATAGTAGAAACCTTCTTTATACATTACAAAGGGATCGGGGGCATCACCGCTTTTTAAGGGATTGGTGAAGTTACATTGTGCTGCCAATTGCTCTATTGACAAAAAAATAAGGAGAATAATTGTTAAAAAATTCAATTTCATTTTCAGAGGCATAAATTATTTTAAAAACTCAATTTTCTGCAACACCATTCCGTAATGACTTCCCGGTGGATTTTCTTTTATCTTCACGCCGTTCCAGTCGGTTGCGAAATTGCCCGAATACATAAGCCATGCTGTTTTTCCGTCATTGCTGATGAATTTTGAAGGGATATTCAGGAAATAAGCCTGTTGTCCAAAATCCTTCATATAGGTAACCAGTTTCCATTCGTCGGTCAGCTTATCTGATTCCATGATGTAGGAATTCATTTTGGAGCATGTATTTCCTCCATCGGTAACACACATCAGGTATTTTTTAAGCGGAGCATTGTAGGTTACCGTAACGCAACCCATGTTATTGTTCCATTCGAGCAGGGGCTTAATCTTATTAAAGTCGCTAGTCCAAACTGGATTTCCGTTTTTATCGTTTCCCGCAAAGAATTCGTATTTACTAATGTCGTTTATATTTTCAATAGTAGGTGTTACACGAAACAAGTATATCTGGTCGCCGGTTATCCATGATGCGTTGTAAAAACGAGGTTGCGTGTCGTTAATATCGGCGCCATGGGCCACCAGATATGCTTTCCCATCGGGTGAATGTTGCATGTTTTTGCCAAAATCGACAAAATGTGGCGACCCTATTTTTACAGGAAATCCATTCAGTCCTGTTTCGTTAAAAACAGGTTTTTCGGGTGTGTGCTCACATTCCTTCCAGGAACGTCCAAAATTGGTTGAATAGCGGAAACCCACAAACGGGCCAATCCATGGCCAGTTGTAAACCATATTTCCGTAACGGGTTGAACCTGCCGGGTCAAGGCAATAGGTACCATAATACCATACTCCGTTGTAAACCAGACTGCCACAAGGATATCGCCCGTGATAAGGCAATGATGTGGCATGTGAAAGGCCAAGGCTATAAATATTCAGTTGTAGAGGATCATCCCCTTCAATAACAGCCTGCCCCGTTGAGGTGCGTTCCAGGCCATATCCCTGAGGAGCATTTCCATCGGAGATTGAAAGATCATTCCCTCCATCTAAGCGGGGACAATGGCCATCGGTATAAGGGGAATATAATTTATCGTCTTCAGCCCATGAAGGATACCAGGTATCAGCTACATGAAAACCGCTTTTGAGACCGGGAAATTTAATTCCGGTTAACTCTTTCGATTGTTCAAACGGACAATCTGCAGGCGTTTCCGACCTCCAAACAAAGGGTTTATAGCTTAATGTGTCGGGCTTAACCTGTGAGTATGCAATATTCACAAACAGCGAACAGAAAGTGTAAAGCTTTATAAAACCTGATTTTTTCATTTTTCAATTTTGCTTTTTGCAATATAGTGATAATTAAACCTTCTGTCCGGTGCTGATTCACCATTCAGAAAGAAAGCGCTGATGTCTTTCAAATCGGCCGGATTATCAGCCCAATGGAAATAGAAATCAGGTAAAGCAGAAATGCCAATACTTTTCTTTGGAATACTGATTTCCATTTCTGTGCCTTTCATTCTGAAACTTCCTGTTCCGGTTTTTTTCCAATCTTTCCCGCTCCACGATTTGACACTTGTTTTTTCTCCATCTTTTTTGCCATAATTGATTACATAATCATAGCCTTCCCAACCTGTTTTTTGATCCTTATCAGAATCGATGAATAAAAGCATCCAATTCTGGTCTTGGCAGGAAGTAAGGCCATTGGCTGTTCTTACATAGAAATAGATATTTTCTTCATCGAAGGTGACTTTTGAGTTGGTAATGTCGTTGCGACCGGAAGTGTTTACCAGTATTTCGCTGTTATTCACGTTCATAAAATTACGGTGCTGGCAATCACCTTCGGGATCAATGAAATCGGGAGCAACATCATTCCATTCCGAAAAAGCCCCATCAATTATGATTGTTTTTGCAGGGGAGGCGGACTCTTGTTTGCTCAAACCTTTAAACTTTCTGATATGCGAAACCATCTGGTAATAATACGCATCAGTGTAACCGCCTGTCATAGGTTCAATATCCCGATTGAACTCCATGTTGAATTCATCAACAAAAAACCATCCGTGGGGAATATGGTTACCGAGCGAGTCTTTTGAAAGGCAAATGGCCTGGTTGACACATCGCCACGAAGGATCGTTCCATTGTTTGCGCATAAAAGGATGCGGGGCATTGGCTGATGAAGGCCAGGCTGCGGCCGTGAGTTCATTCCAGCCGGTAATGCAGATAATTTGTGGATTTACTTCATGTGCCCTTGCCCATTGTTCTTCAAAAAAATTTCCTTGCGGCGTTTGATCACTTAACCAATATTTGTCATATGGAGGAGTATAGCTGGTTGTCGAGCTTGATCCTTGCAATTCAGCATTCCATAGTGGAGACCCCATCGATTTTGTAACTGAAATCTGCTCAGCAATCCCGTTACGGAAAAAGGCATCCTGGGGAACACTGTCGAGGAAGTTCCACTGTTTGGGTTCGAATGCCCACGTATAGCGCCAGGTAAACATGTTCTGAACCAATTCCTCCCTGCAACGTTCACATTGTTTTTTGCATTTTTCGCCACTTGCCATGATCAGGGGTTTGCCTTCCCACATAAAAATAAGTGGGTTATATTCAGGTTTGTTGTAAAAGTTATCCAATAAGCAGTTCATGGCAGCGTTGTAGCCTTCATTCAGAAAGAAAACAATTTTGGGAACAGGAATTTTTTGCTTATGCATTTCGAGCGCAACAGTCATAAAATTGCTGAGGGATTTGCAGCCCTGATCGCCGTTGGTAAAATCAATAAAGATGAAGTCAACACCGGCATTGGCAAGCATTTGAAGATTTCTGCGGGTGCTCCAGGGATCAGAAGGGTGGTAGAATCCGTTTTCAGGCTCGCACCAATAATAATCCGAACATTCAAAGGCGGGACTTTCAGGGTTTTCGTTAATCAGTTCCTGCACTATCTTTTGTTTTCCGTCTTTTAAACGCACATAAGGATGCCAGAGCCAGTAGAATACCCCGATGTATTTATCCGGTTTGGATTCGTCCGATTCAATATATGTCGGGAGAACTCTCCCAAGTCCGTCAGTGGCAACCCAATTGTCGCTGTATGCCTTAATTGGGGGAGTATTCTGGCCACATATCAGCCTGGCCGAAAACAGTAGTATTATGGCAGAAAGTAATGATAAATTCTTTTTCATCTGATTAGGTTAAGTGTCTTTGCCTTATTGCGTCCGGATAGAGTTCTTCCGTTATAAACTCCAAGCTCACTCCCCCCTGATTACTTCTATCTCTGCCAGTTGCATCGCATATTTTCCGAAATACCTGGTTTTTCTGAGTTTGTGGGCTTCAATTTTTATGTACCGTACCGGTTGAGGAGTTATGCTGAATTGTTCAGGTCCGGTAATATCTTTTGGCTTTTGCTCTGTAAATTGTATTTCAGAAGCGGGATTCATGTAATCCTCCCTTTGTGCAACCTGAGTCCAGTCTATACCATTAACGGATACTAAAATAGTGAAAGAATGAGGAAAACCGTCGAATGACTGATCGATTTCCCTTGAATTCACAAATGGCTCACTGCAATGCGTATGCTGCCATGCGTCGCCATGATCCAGCGGCCAAAGGTCAATACGTTTTACCTTCACCGGCTCCTCCAAATCAATCTGCACCCATTCTGTATGAAAGGCATCTTCATGCAGATCGCTGGTCCATCCGCGATGTCCTGCGCGGGTATTAATTCTTGTGCCATCGGTTAGTTTTTCTACTGACCAGTTTGGTATTTGATTTGTAAAAACATCAGCAATCCCTTCCAGCCTTGCTAGCTCGGACATTTTTACATTGTCCATAAGTCCATTGTTTTCTTCAGGCATGAAATCGCTGGAAGAAGTAACGGGTTTATATAAAGCAGCATTCCAGTAGGGCAGGGAAGAAGGCAAAGATTCGACTGGTGAAATCCGGTAAATTATTCCCGGCTTTGTTTCAAATGTATAAACCTGACCGTAAAAAGTATCTTCCAGGATGCTTTCTGGAATATTTCCAAACTGATCAGTAATTCTAATCGTATTGAACTGCCAGGGATTCAAAACTTTACAGACTCTTCCATTTTCGCTGAATATAGAAAAAGGCTGAATAACTCCATTCTTCTTAACAGCATTAACAAGGAAAGCACCTGTTGTCCTGAGTTTTTGGAAACCGGCGTCAGGTAGATGCCAGCAGGGAAACAGGCGAATAAACCCTTCATGACTTTGAAGAAGCATACTGTTTATCGATTCAACTATTGAGGTGCCTTCTGTGTTGCTTCCCCCGCTTTTAAAATTGCTTATCCCGAGTCCGGAATAATAAGTTTTAAACCGTTCCAGAATTTCAGGTGGATGGTGCGCAAGCCGGGCGGCAATGGAAAATATCTGCGTAGGGTTGTTCATCCATTCGACATAGTATTGAGGTTTAATTATAAGCGTATTTCGTGCAGTATTTAACAATGAAGGACTGGAACTCATTGTAACCTGCTCTGTTGGAAAAACCGGGTAAAGAATCCAATCTTGTTCGGTTAGCAATGGATTCAACGATTCTTCGCTCCAGGCAAATACTTTTCTGCCATAAGCGTAGCTCAAAGGATATTCGCTCATGTGAAGAAGAAAATCCTTCCATTGGGCAATTTCTTTTTCCCCATAACCAGTGTCGAATCCTTCCGCATTGAGTTCATTAGTAATTTCGATCATCGATTTATAAAACCTCTGCAGAAACGCAATTCCGGTGATCCCATTGAACTTGTCATTTCCTGCCCCTTCCATTGGAGCGCTGTTTACAACAACATACCTGTAATTCCCATTTAGACTTACTTCCTTGTTTTTCAGTAAATCATAGTCCCAGTAATCGGCAACATCCTTCAGAAAATCATAATTATTTTTCATCCAGTTAATGTCATAAGTGTAATACCAGTGATTAATCTGATTTAAGGAGGCTTCCACTGCATGGGTACGCTGATCTATTGTCTGGGCTTCATTCAGGTGCCCGGGAGCAGTAGCTACAAAGAAAACAGTTCCCGGTAATCCCAGTTTCGCTGCATGTCGACGGCCGAAAACATTTGATTCGTTCACAGTGCGGTCATAAGGTTCGGAAAGTTCTACCCTGTTGGAAGAGAAAGCCCCGTAATACGTGGCCTGATTGTTATAATTCCAATGGTAATCGCCTCCCCATGGAACCATATCATTAACAGGCCATCCGTTGCATGCGGCCGGCCATTGTCCGGGTTTATTAGCACATGCGAAAACGTAAAGAGCTCCATAGTACACCCTTTCAACCAGATGCTCATCTTTTAAATCAATAAATGATTTGTTCCAATATGCTGACCACCAGACTCTGTGTTCGGCGATAATTCTTTCAATGGATAATTCATCCAAAGTTTTCAGATCTTTGAGTAAAGCGGGAACAGGATTTTCGGGATTCATGGTAATGGGTAGTCCTGTAGAATGAACTTTTGTTATGATGAATCTTTTTTCACCGGGCAATAAGGTGAATGTTGATGTAGTATTGACATTCTGATTGCCCGGTTCATAGCTCCAGTTGTTTTTTAATGTAATGTTTTCTGTTTTTCCAAAAATACGTGTGCCAACTGCAGCCCACATTCTGAATTCCCTGCTTCCATAATCATCATGTGCAGGGGGAACATTGGTTTTACGGCTTACCCAGGCAACCGGACTCTGACTTCCGGTTTTTCCTGCCTGAATTTCAAATGGATTTGTTTTAATACGGTATTGATCTGTGACCGTCTCCACAACAACAGAGACAATTCTTATACCTGTATTTGATATTTCATTGATCAGATAATTATCAGCAGGATGAGGGGTGATGGATCGTATTTCGATCGATTCATCACCTTGTGTTAAAGAAGTTTTAACTTCTGCAAACCTTAGGTTCTGGGTTTGTCTAAAGCTAGTGTTTATTAACGATGGAAAACTTATCCGCAGGTATCCCGGAAGTACATTGGCACTCTGCCAGCCATCGTTTTCCGGCTCATTGCATTTATCGCGCCAGAAATCAGTTTTACCCAGGAAAAAAGTAAGGCTGTTAGATGTGCTGCCGGTTGTAATCATCAGGCATCCATTACCCATTACAGGCGAATGATCCATGGTGAAAAACCCTCCTTCAGCTATTTTCGGAGCACTAATGGTCATGCTGCAGCGATCAAGTATCGATTCGACTGTATTTGACTGACCGAAGGCAACTGGAACGCAAAAGAAGGATATCAATAAGCAAAGCAAGGCCGAGTCCCTGCTGATGCTTATTAGATGGAACTTTGAAACTCCGGTGAAACTGGATCGGTTCATTTTTTAGTACGCTAACGTAAGAATTCTACCTTCTAATTCTCTACCGGAATAACCTCAATTCCGGAAACACAGGGAAATCCTTTAATTTCATCAAAGGCAATGTTAATATAACCGTCCGTCACCTCGATATTCTTCAGTTGTTTAGCATGAGCTTTTCTGAAACCTGCCTCTTTGTGGATGTCCAATCCCGAAATCATTTTCTTACCTTCAACTGATACATCAAAAACCCGCTCATTGTCTTTGTCTGTTTCCAGCTCAGAAAAATACAGGTTAACATCGTACGTTCCGTTTAACACCTCAAAATAGTAATAGAGCTTTGTTGTGTCGCAGGTAGTGAACTGCCAATTCAGCAAATATTCAGCATTGGGATATTCGATTTTAGCTACTGTTCTCGTGTCGCAGCGTTTTCTGCAGCTCTGGAAAATTTCATTGCCGCTGGATCCGGTAATTGTTGATTCCGTTATGAAGTGGTTTCCAAAATCAAATCCGTAATCAGGCATCCATTCCACATTATTATTGTCCACATAATAATCTCCACCGGCGTTGATGCGGATAATCCCCTGTTCATATTTTTTACCGGTCACAAATATTTCTTTCATTTGCCTGAAATCTTCCGATGAACTTCCAGCCATTAATTGAAACTTACCGGTTTCTACAATAAAGTCATTTTGTTTTATATCCCAGAAGGCCATTTCTTTTGCGGGGAAAGAAAAACTAACCGTTTTTGTTTCGCCGGGTTCTAAAGAAATCTTTTCGAACCGGATCAGTTTTTTCAGGGGAGTTTTAACAGATGATTCCATATCGTTGTAATACAATTGGACTACTTCAGAGCCTTTAACCGTACCCGAATTTTTCAAATCGAGGCTTAGTAGAATTGTATCATGGGCATTATAGGTTTCCTTGCTTGTATTAATATTGCTGTATTCAAATTTTGTATAGCTGAGTCCGAACCCAAAAGGAAATAGAACTTCATCCTCGAAATACAGGTAGGTTCGGTTATGCAGTCTGTGACGGTAATTTGTAAATGGGGGCAACTGGTCAACAGATTTATACCATGTCATAGGAAGTTTACCACCGGGATTGAAGTTTCCAAACAATACATCAGCAACAGCCGTTCCCTGCGTTTGTCCGGCGAACCAGGCTCCAGCAATTGCCGGGATGTTTTCCTTTTCCCAGTCGATGATCAGGGGAAAACCGACAGCCATGACCAATATTACATTAGGATTGACCTCGTAAACTCTTTGAAGCAATTCTCGCTGTATACTTGGAACATTGAGGTTAGCAGGATCGAGGCCTTCATTTGCCACTGTCAGATCAGTGCCATAAACAAAAATGACCTGTTCACTTTCGCAGGCGATTTTGATCGCTTCATCAAAACCCGAAATATCATTTCCGATAACATTAGAACCCCTTGCATACTTAACAGTTACAGCAGTTTTAGTGGGCGTGTAGTTCTCTTTTTCAGGAATGAAAACGAATGACTCAAGATTAAATAAAATACCATCTCCCCCTTTTACGGAAAAGTATATATCATGAATCCCACTGCTTTTTTTCAGGGAGGTTGTTATTGTTTTAAGGTTTTTCATATCGCCGGTATCTTCAACCTTCACAATCCCGATCAACTTACCTTTTTTACTATCCAGGCGGATTTCAATGATGCCGCCTGCACCTTTACATGCTGCAATAGTTTGGATTGCTCTGGTGCCGTTTGCCAGATCGATGTCTTTGAACATGAGCCAGTCGCCATCCTTAATCTCAAGCACATGAAGCCGGCCGTCCTCACTGGTGTTTTGCTTTTCAAATGAGCTGAAATCAACAATTTTGGTAATGTAACTCCCCTGATAGAATCGCTCAGCTTTTAATTTTTGGAATCCGTCCTGTGCTGCACCTGTAAGGTACCGGATTCCCTGTAAAATAGTTACAGCCTGGTTAGGGAAACCAGTATATCCTCCATATTCGGGTTCTTCTGCTTTTATCCCGATAACTGCAATAGATTTGATTTTATCTTTATTTAGGGGCAGGGTGTTATTCTCATTTTTCATCAGCACGATCGATTCTCTGGCAATTTCCAAAGCAAGATTCTGATGTTCTGAACAATTCAGAAGACTGTCAGGATAATTACGATAAGGAACATTTTCTTTTGGATCCAGATCACCCAACATAAACCGGGATTTTAAAACCCGTTTTAGGGCAAGGTCAATATCTTCTTCTTTCAGGTAGCCCTTTTCGAAAGTTGATTTAAGATATTTACTGTAATAATCGCCGCAATTCAGGTCAGTTCCTGCAGCGATGGCAAGCTGAACGGCTTTTTCATTTTCAGTAACATAATACTGCCGATTTACGATATCTGAAACGGCCCAGCAGTCTGACACAACATACCCATTGAATCCCCACTCATCCCTGAGCACTTTATTCAGAAGCCATTTATTGGCACAATTAGGGATGCCATTAAGCCCACGATAAGTACACATGATGGATACCGACTTTGCTTCCTTAACGGCTGCCTCAAAAGCAGGCATATAATATTCACGAAGATCACGCATATCCGTGAAGGATGATGATATACTCCTTTGAAATTCTGAATTATCAGCGACGAAATGCTTTACGGTCGCAACTGCCTGCAGATAATCCGGATTATTTCCCTGTATCCCTTTTACAAATGATACGCCCATTCTGGCAGTGAGATACGGATCTTCACTGTATGCCTCTTCAGTTCGTCCCCAGCGCGGATCACGAGCAAGATTAATTGTTGGACTGAAATAGGTCAGACCTTTTCCGGATTGATTATTAAAAACCCTTGCCTCGACACCGATAACATTTGCCATTTTCCGGATAAGTTCGGGATTCCAGGTGCTTCCGAGTCCGATTACCTGCGGAAAAACTGTTGCCTCCTTCCAGCGGGCCACTCCATGAAGAGCCTCGCTCCAGTATCCCCACTGTTTCAGGCCTAAGCGAGGTATAGCAACTGCATCAAAATGCAACTGGCTGATTTTTTCATCAATTGTCATTCGCGCTACCAGGTCATCAATTCGTTGATCTGATGAAAGGGCAGTGTTCTGATAGGGGGAATCATTTTGTGCATGAATGCTTAACGCGAAAGACAAAATGACAATATTCAAGGCGATTTTTTTTATAATAATTCTTTTCATAAAATATGATTTCTTAAATTAAATAAGCACCATTTAATTCAATAGTGTTTCTTTCTCCAACATCGAAACAAAATTAGCTTTTATAAAACCTCGACTTGTTATCCTATTTGGGAATTGTTTTGCACAAAACAATTCGCTGTATTGATTATAAATAAGAGAGAAGACTGAAGACATGGTAAATAAATTCTTTCATTTCATATCATGCAACGGCAATCATATGCGATCATTTATTAAAAACTGATAGATTAGTTTGTCAATTTTGACACAAATTATTATAAAATGAAATTTTTGAATTTCATAAGGGTATCTAACGTTAGAGTCCTCAATATTAATTTGTTAAATCAAATGCATATAAAAGGCGTTCAAAATTCTATTATCTTATATGACCTTGTAAAAGATAATAATTTATTTAATTTTGATAATTTAATTCTGTAATTCTAATGAATCTTTGCAGTTAATTGAATTTTTTTTCAATCCAATATTTAGGAAACAATAAGTAAAATGTTTTTAAAGCGGCAGGAAATGAAGTTACTTAAATTCGAAAATAATTTTTGAAGTTGTTTCTTAGTTCCTTTTACAACAAATTCTATTCAGCCTGAAATAATAAATCTCGTAGCTTATTAATTTTATGAATAGACAGAAAAAAACCAATCGGAGTTTTTCACTACATAATAATCTCACGATTATTCTCATTGCCCTTTCATGTTCCTTTCTACAGGAGACTTTCTCCCAGTCAAAAGATATTAAGTTTCGCCGGTATACTGCTGATGATGGTTTAATGCATAACACTATTTGCTCTGTTGTACAGGATAAAAAGGGTTTTATATGGATTGGTACCGGGGGAGGTGGGTTATCAAAATTTGACGGAAGAAGTTTTACTAATTACAGCAATGAGAAAAATAAACAAGGAAGCCTGGGGGGAAATACTGTGTTTTCATTATTACTCGACAGTCGGGGAGTGCTCTGGGCAGGTACCCTTGATGGCGGAGTAAGCAAATACATACCTGAAACGAATTCCTTTGTTGTTTTTAATCATTCAGACAATAATCCTGGAACTATTGATAACGATTATGTCCGCACTCTTTTCGAGGATAGCGAAGGAACGATATACATAGGCACATTAACAGGACTTAATTTGCTCGATCCGGTAAGTGGTAAAATTACCAGGGTTAATTGCAGAGAGCAAGGACAGATTTTTTCAATCATTGAAAATGATAAAAAGCAAATTATTATCGGTTCCAACATGGGCTTACTTTACCTTGATAAAAAATTAAATGAACTTATTCCTTATTCATTTTCAGATAAAAAATTATCGGGGCTGGTTCAGGACATATTTCCTATGATTCAGGATAGCAAAGGAAGCTACTGGCTTGGCACTAATAAAGGTCTTGTTAAAATTTCCGATCTTGATGAGGAAATCTACGAGCATTTCCCTTATGATCCCATGAATCCTAATTCAATGCTGACTAATACGGATATCCGTGTTATACAGCAAGACAAGGAAGGGAAAATATGGATAGGGAGTGATAAGGGCCTTAGTTATCTGGATCCTGTTACAACTGATTTCCGACATTATCAGAATAAGGTTGATGACCCGCTTAGCCTTAGTGATAATAGCATATATGATATTTTTATAGATAATTCAAACAATTTCTGGATAGGGACAGCAAACAACGGGCTTAATTTCTTTACAACCCAGGATCCGAAATTTGAAATTTACCAGCATATTATCGGTGAGTCAAATTCTCTGAATAATAATATAATAAACTGCTTCGCAGAGTACAATGATATGCTCTACATCGGTACATTGGGGGGCGGGTTAAACTCGCTGAACAAGAGAACAGGAAAGTATAAATTCTATACCTACGAAGGAAAGGATGTGAATTCAATTAGCAGTAATAATATTCCTGTGGTATATCTCGATCATGATAAAAAATTATGGGTTGGTACTATGGATAATGGGTTAAACCTGTTTGATGAACAAACAGGAAGGTTCAAACGCTTTTTTGAAGGGTCAAGGGTGCTTTCCGTTATCGATGATGATAATCCTGAATATCTGTGGATTGCCAATTTCACGCGTTTGATCAAAATGCATAAGAAGACAGGGAAATTTGTATCCTTTCAAAGCGGCCCCCAGGCAGATAGCCTGAATCCATTTCCAACACTTGTTTACAAAACCTCTGATAAAAGATTGTGGATCGGGAATAACGATAAAACCGGGTTGGCCTGGTTTGACGAATTAAATAAGCGGTTTGTCAATTATAGTAATATAAAATCAGATACCAATAGTCTGAGTAACGATGCAGTTATATCAATGTGGGAAGATATTGATGACCATCAATTATGGATTGGTACAAAAGACGGCCTGAATACATTCGATTATCTTAATAACAGGTTTAAATTATATACAACTAACAATGGCTTGCCATCCAACAATATTTCCGGAATAATCCAGGATAACCAGGGAAATATCTGGATTAGCACTCATCATGGACTCTCCTGTTTTAATAAATCCACCGGAGAATTTAAGAATTACTCGAAAGAAGACGGACTGCAGGGAGTCGAATTCAGTTTAAATGCTTGTTTCAAAGCAGATGACGGGAAACTTTATTTTGGCGGAAAGAATGGTTTTAACACTTTTTATCCGGAGAATATTAAAATTGATTCTGTTGTTTCTCCTATTGTATTTACGGGTTTTTACATTAACAATCAACCAGCCAGCTTTGGAGGAAAGGACTCTGTTCTGAGGTATCACATTACTGAAACAAAAGAAATTACATTACTTTATAAACAGCGTTCATTCAGCATTGAATTTGTCGCTTTGAATTTTCTGGCTCCAAACAGCAGCAGGTATGCATATAAACTTGAAGGGTTCAATGAAGACTGGCTGGAAGATCAGTCTTCAAACAAAGCTGTTTTCACAAACGTGCCTGCAGGCGAATATGTTTTTCTCGCTAAATCATCAAATGGTGACGGAATATATAACGAAAAACCTATTAAGCTCAATATTTCTGTTCTTCCCCCTGTATGGAAAACAATCTGGGCTTACGGGTTATATTCACTTGTAATTATTCTGACTCTCGGTCTTTTTGCAAAATACCTTAATGATACAGCTTCAAAGAAACAAAGAATTAAAATTCAAAAACTTAATGATCAGAAAGAGAAGGAAATTGCTCATCTGAAAATTGAGTTTTTCACCAATATTGCCCACGAGATCAGGACCCCGCTGACCTTAATTAGTGGCCCACTAGAACGATTAATCAAATCCGGAAACAATTCTGCTGAAATTCAGGAAGAATATGAGCTCATGCATAAGAACACCCGTCATTTAATGAAACTTGTTAATCAGTTAATGAATTTCAGGAAAATTGAGGATAATAAATACACCCTTAACTATAGCAGAGTTAATATTGTAGAAATTCTCAGGGAATTATATACCAGGTTTACGCCATTGGCAAGACAGAAAAATCTGGATTTCCATTTCGTATCTGATTTTGAGTTTATTGAAATCACACTGGATTATGAATTGCTTATCAGCGCAGTAAGCAATCTTTTGACAAATGCCTTTAAATTTACCAAATCAACAATTGAATTATCACTTACGAAATCAGTTGATGGTATCGCCGGTACATTTGTAAATAATTCAGTATTGATCAGCGTCAGGGATGATGGTTTGGGAATTCCACAGGAAAAGTTGAAAATGATTTTTGATCCTTTCTTCCAGATTAAGGATAGAAAAGAAGAAAATCCGTCTTTTTCAGGAATTGGCCTGGGTTTATCCTATACCAAATCAATTGTGGAATTGCATGCTGGAATATTGCGCGTGGAATCTACACCTGGATTTGGATCGAAGTTCACTATTGAATTGCCTGACAAAAATATTGAGGCAGTACCAAATCAATCCTTCGGATTGAATATCCATAATGATATTAATGAATTTGTGACAGACCTTATTCTTAATGGTTCAGATAACAAAGAAAATGGCTCCAGGGGTGTTTTTCTTACATCTGCTCATTCAGAAATCCTGATTGTTGAGGATAACGATGATCTACGCATGTTTTTATCCAAACAGCTCCAGAGAGAATATATAATTCACCTTGCAGAGAATGGCTTAAAGGCACTTGAAATTCTGAAAAAACGTGAAATTGAACTCATCATTACAGATGTAATGATGCCTGAAATGGATGGGATTGAATTATGCAAACAGGTTAAAAATACTTTTGAAACCAGCCATATTCCTTTAATTATCCTTACGGCTAAAGCAACAATAGATTCCAAAGTTGAGGGAACAGAAACCGGCGCAGATGCCTATGTTGAAAAACCGTTTTCATTTGAGTATCTCTCTGCTTTGATTAAGAACCTGATCGAAAACAGGGCAAAGCTAAAAGCAAAGTTTATGCAGCAACCTTTATCAAATCCGATTGAAATCGCTAGTTCAAAAGCAGATGAAAAATTCCTGAATACAATCCATGAATTAATTATGGCAAACCTCAGCAATCCGGATTTTTCGATAGACGAGCTGGCACAGTCAATTTCTATAAGCCGTTCAGGTTTCCATAAAAAGCTGAAAGGCATTTCCGGGCTCACTCCAAATGATTATATAAAACTTATCCGTCTTAAAAAAGCAGCAGAACTCTTAAAAGAAGGTCAATTGAGAGTAAACGAGATTTGCGATATGGTCGGCTTTAATTCTCCTTCATATTTTTCCAAGTGCTTCCAGGAGCAATTTGGCATGCTTCCCAGTGATTTTGCCAGAATGTAACTGAAACCTTTCTTTCCTTCACTCTTGGGCCAGATAACCATTTTCCTTTATGGTTATGGCTTTCGGGTCAAGCCTTATGATTCGGAAATTTGAATTTAAACCATGCAAAGTGTGGACCGAAACAGGTTCGGATAAATGCTGGTCTATTCTTTATTCTTTCGTTTTTGTGATGCATGTTCCAATATTTTATCATTTTTTAGAGAATTATTGCATTTTTTCCAAACATTTTGCATGGATTTGCAATATTGTTTTATGCTTTTATCTATGCTCTGCCCTAACTTTAATTAAAGTTTAATTCACACTGCATGCGATTTTTTTTAACTAATAAGGAAAAAATTATTCCGGTTTTAATAGGACTTATCATTTTGGTTATGGTTTTATTCCTTATCGTTATAACCTAGTTTAACACATAAAAAATGGATAGTTTCTTTAAATATCTTACACCTGCAAGAGAAGATGAAAAATGGGGACTATTTTTAAAGGTTGCCGGACGAGAGGTTATTTCTCAAAAAGCCAAATACCCTACCAATACACACCCTAACAATTACTTCTTTATTTGGGATAACGGTAGGGTACTGAATGAATTCCAGATTAATTATATTACAAAAGGTTCTGGAGTATATGAAGATGCTTCAGGAAAATATGCAGTGAGACAGGGATCAATCCTGATAACTAAACCTGGCGTATGGCATAGGTACCGTCCGGATTTCAGAACAGGATGGACTGAGAATTACATTGGATTTGATGGTTCCATTGCAAAGGCACTCATTATGAATCCTATGTTTTTTGACAATAAGCCTATAATACATATAGGAGAGCGTGAAGAATTCGTTGACACCTATCAAAAGCTTTACGATTACATTTTGGAAGAAAAGCCAGGTTATCAGCAAGTTTCTGCAGGAATGATTATGAAGTTGTTGGGCTATATTGTTTCGTGCAAAAAACAAGGATCCTTTTCCGGAAAAAGAATCGAAAAAATCATACAGGAGGTTTGCTTTTACATCCGTGAAAACCTGGAAAAGGATTTGGATTTTAAGAAGATCGCAGATGATCATAACCTTGGATATTCATATTTCAGAAAAATGTTTAAGAAATACACAGGAGTTCCTCCTGTAAAATATCATCTTGATCTGAAATTAATCCGGGCAAAAGAAATGATTCTCTCCTCAAATAAAATTATTAAAGAAATTAGCTATGATCTTGGATTTCAGTCCATTTATTATTTCAGCAGGGCTTTTAAGAATAAGATGGGGGTTTCTCCTATCGAAATCAGGCAGTGTCAGAAAAGTATCGAAAGCGAGAAGATAAGAAACGCTACCTACCATGAAAAGTTGCCTTTGGAAATGGAATGGGTGTAATATATTATAAGACCGTAATTGATGCCAAAAAATGTAAATGAAGTATCGTTTAGTGTATTGATAGAAGCATTCAACTAAAATAAATTTACAATCTTATATCTTAAACTACTAACTGGCAAAAACATGAATGGTAAACTTCTACTTCTTTTTCTTTTCTTTTACTGCTGTGTTGGCAGTATATTCTCTCAGGGAGGTAATATCAGAATATCCGGAAAAGTAACCGATGGAATTACCGGGGAACCTCTCCCTGGTGTAAATATTCTTATTAAAGGAACCTACACAGGAACTGTATCAGGTCTGGATGGCAATTATACAATTATGGTTCAGGGAGCTGATAAAGTCCTGATTTTCTCATTTATTGGTTACTCGGTACAGGAAATTCCTGTTGATAACAAAAGGGTAATTGATGTCAATCTGACGGCTGACTTAAAAACTCTTGAAGAAGTTGTTGTCACTGCTCAAGCGCAGGGCCAGGTTGGAGCAAGAAGCCAGCAGATCAACTCCAACACCATTAAGAATGTTGTTGCTCCCGACCGTTTACAGGAGAACCCGGATGCAAATGCTGTGGAAGCCATCGGAAGACTTCCGGGCATTTCAGTTCAGCGCAGTGGAGGGGAAGGTTCAAGTCTGGTTATAAGAGGGCTTGAATCAAAATACACATCCATTACCATGAACGGGGTTGCAATGCCATCAACAGCCGGTGGTAATGACAGGAGTACTAACATAAGTGGAATTTCGCAGTATATGCTGCAGGGTGTTGAAGTGTTTAAAACACTTACAGCCGATCAGGAGGCTAATTCAGTGGCTGGATCCATTAACCTGAAGCTAAAAGAGACTCCCAAAGGCCTTCATACCAATCTGATGGCTCAGGGAGGGTATAATGCACTAAATAATTATTATGGTAACTACAAGCTTCTCGGCGAGGTTAGCAACCGCTTTTTAAATGAAAAAGTTGGCATGTTTTTCTCCATTAATGCTGAAAGCGTTAACAGAAGTGTTGAAACGATGAGCGCCGGATATAGGATTGAAGGCATCGATGTAAATGATCCCTTATTAATTACAAATATTAACCTAAATAAGATTACCACAATCAAGCACAGGAAATCGGCTATGCTTTCTCTTGATTATAAAATTCATCCCTCTACCACCTTAATGTTATACGGACTATATACTTATGCGAATGATGATCATGAAAGACAGTCAAAATCGTATGGAGTTACCGGTGCGGGAAGTGTTGGATATAATTTTCATGATAATCCTTACCGCAACGACAAAATCTTCCAGACAACTCTAAGTGGTGAAACCAAGCTGAAATTCCTTAACATCGACATGGACTATGGTATTGCCTATTCTCAGAGCAATACAGATGACCCGGATTCACGCAACTGGGGATATACATTTGAAAATGCATCCTCAGATAATATTACAACAATCGGGAACAGGCAATTTGATCCTTCTGAATTGATTCCCATGTATACGGATAGCCCTGACTCGCTGCAAAACCTGAAATTATCAGGGTTCGGCCAGTATATGGAAAAAGCCGAGGAAAAAAACTTGACCTATTATATGAATTTTAAAGTGCCTTATGCAATAGGAGACTGGTTCAATGGTTATGTGAAATTCGGGGGCACCATTCGTAATAAACAAAAGGTTAAAGATAAAACTGAAGGTGGACAAAACATTTTGGCCAATCAGAATGGACCCAGGATGCTTGCTGATTCCCTGGATTGGATTGTCCGGAATCAGTCAGAAAATATTACTGCTATTGGATTGAAGGATTATAATGTTGGAAAAGTACTGGACGGGCAGTATGATTTCGGGTATTATTTTAATTTCGACCGGCTTAACGCTTTAACTGATACCTGGGTAGAGGTTTCAGAATATTGGTACGCAAAGCCTTATGCCGAATGGATGACCCAGTTTGGAGAGAGATCAAAGATCGGATTCTCACAGAATCTTTCTGCATGTTATATGGACGACCAGAATATTGAGGAAGACTATTACGCCGGTTATGTCATGACCGAAATGAATTTTGGCAGGTATGTAATGTTTTTACCAGGTGTACGCCTTGAAAATACGGATGGATACATGAAGGGCTGGAAGGCTGTGCAGCCTACCCTTACAGATCCTATTATTGCCCCGCTAGTTGGTAGTCCCGACTCTGCAGAACGAAGTGATAAATTCATCCTTCCTATGGTTCATCTGAGGATTAAACCAATAAAATCAGCGTACCTTCACCTATCTTATACACAAACACTCAGTCGGCCTGATTTTAATGCCCTTTCTCCAAATGTTTATATCAATACAGGTTTTGCTCCTTTCACTTTTAATGCTCAGAATCCATATCTTAAGGCTGAATATTGGACAAATTATGATGCCCAGCTGACTTTTCATGGTAATAAGATCGGATTGGTTTCAGTTACGGGATTTTATAAAACAGTTGAGGATAAAATCTGGAACAGAAGTTTTACACGATTGAAAGGTGATCCAATTCCCGATCCCAATTTTACAGATAATAATCTGGTTAACGTTAGTCAATGGGAAAATCACAAAAACACAATTTTTGTAAAAGGTCTGGAATTTGAATTGCAGACAGCATTCTACTATCTGCCAAAACCTTTCAGCTTTTTCACCCTCTATGCTAACTATACTTTTACAAACTCGGAAACGCAGTACCCACTTAGTTGGGTGGAAAATATAATTCCACCAGCAGGAGGAAGGCCCGTTCCAACAAGATTTGACTCTACCATTGCTGGGCCAATGCTGTACCAGCCAAAGCATATTGCAAACATATCCCTTGGCTTTAACAGAAAAGGATTCAATGCATGGCTTTCATACCAGCATAACGGGGAGATTCAAACTTCAAAAAATCTGAAGGGAAGTTTCAGGGAAGAAGATCTGAAAAGCAAGTTTTCACGATGGGACATGCAGGTCACAAAGAAAATCCCTTTGAAAATACCCGGAAGTATCGAAGTGCTTGGAAATCTTGCTAACCTCAGTAATATTATGGAAAAGCAAGAGAAAAAGGGTGATCCTCGACCAACTTACCTGGAGCAATATGGCTGGACTTTTGACCTTGGGGTAAGATATAAATTTTAAAATTGAAAAGACTTTTTTAAGAGCAATTGATATAGTTTTCGTCACAGATATACAATTATTGTCAGTTTTTTAATTACTAATTTTAAACAATTCACTATGAGAAAGATTAACTCTTTATTTATTTTGCTGGCTGCATTCATGATTCAGATGAATGTTAGTGCACAAGACGTGCTGGTCGTTGAACCAGGCGTTGGAACTTTGAATGCAGCTATTACTGCCAACGGCGGTAATAAGATTTACCAGCTTAAAGCTGGTGAATGGTACCAGTTAGATGGTATTGTTGAGAACGTTGATTACCATCTTCAGATTATTGGTGAAGTGCCTGCAGCAGGAGCAGTACCTGCAACCCTGCAGACAAATGCTGATGCTGGCGGTGCGGTTTTTGGGAAAATGTTTGATGCAAAAGGTGACATTACTCTTAAAAACGTCTATTTTGTGAATGCTGACCTCTCGGGCGTATTACCTGAAAGATTCATGACCGCAAGTGATTCCGGTTCAAGAGTTATCATCGATAATTGTATTCTTGACCCTGTATCAGGAAATAATGGTATTGTTATTGAAGGAGGAAATGCAAAAGTCTATTTTACAAACAATAAGGCTATCCGCACAGGACATCAGCTAAATCCTAACTGCGGGCATTTCTTTATAACTGATGGGGCTCCTTATTCTCTTGATACTCTTTTGGTTGAAAACAATACATTTGTGTGTGCAGGAACAACTTTGTGGGCCGGTGGTTTTAATAAGTATGCCCAGAATTACGTTAAATGGAACCACAATTCCATTATTTTACAGAAGAGTCAGATTAAATGGAGTATCTGGGAAAAAGACTATTTCTGGACCAATAACCTTATGTTCGACGTTCAGACACAGCCCTGGAACACCCCCTGGCAACCTATGCCCGGAGCAGATGTAAGCAAACCAAAACCCTGTCTGATTTATGCTGACACAATTCCTGGTGAGGTATTACCTTCCACCCGCACAAGTCTTGTTGCTTTCAACCTTCATTACAGGAATCCCAAACTGTATACTCTGGTTGATCAGCTGAATGTTCAGGGAAAGGCAGACGGAAAAACACACATTTATCTGATGCCTATGATTTGGCCATCTGATTCACTGGCTATTTGCAGAGAAACTGAAATGTATGCAAATAAAACAGCTTTCCCAAAATGGGACTATAATAATACAATTACTGATGTTGATCCTTTATTTGTTGATCAGAATATTTACAAACATTCAGACAGTCTTGCCAAATGGACTGATTATGCCACTCAGATACATGCAATGGGTTATCCTTCAGATAATTACCCGGCAGCTTCACTTTGGACACAGTGGCATTGGGATCCAGACGGAGATGTTTCAAACAACTCTACATGGCCAGTATTTAATGGCGTTTACACAAAGGCTGATTTATTAACTGCTTCTTCGGAATCCTTACCTTTAGGTGACCTTAACTGGTTCCCAACTCAAAAAGCACTTTGGATGGCCAACAAAGCTAAAGCAGATGCGCATCTTGCAACAGTTCCCAATACAAGAATTGACCTTACTGTTGGCGTTAAGAACACTGTTTTAAATTCAGTAAATGTATATCCGAATCCTGTTGCTGATGTTCTTTATGTATCAGGAAATATTAAATCTGATATCTCTATCATAACTGTGGACGGACGTCTGGCAAGAAGTGTAAAAAATGCCACTTCTGTAAATGTGTCAGATCTCAGTAATGGAGTTTACATAGTCAGGATTAATCAGAATGGTGCAAGCTCTTCACAAAAAATACTTATTAGTAAGTAGTCTATCTTGGTTTGTATCTGAAAAGGAGAGTTTCTGAAAAGAAACTCTCCTTTTTTTACCAAACACAATTGTAACTTATTGTTTGCATTGATTGTATTCGAGTAAATCAAAATCGTATTGACATATCTATTTTAATGAATTCTTTTAATTTCATTTTATAGCAACTAGCATTCAGATCTTAGCAATTCAATTGTTTTTTAATAAAAAATTATCATATAAAAGATTAATAATGAAGATTATAGCTAAATATTTCGAATTATTAATACATTTTATGTACTTTAAATGCACCTTCTGAAAGAACATTTACAGTAAATTATAAAATATCAACAAGAAATAGCAGCGCAAATGAAAATTCAGCATCCTTATTGTCCTAATTGCTTCAGGATACCCTTATTATTTGCCATAATACTGTTTCAACTTTCAATCCAAAGTTGCAAAATCGCAGGACCAAAAGAAATCTCTTTCGATACTATTGAGCAAGCTTTCGTAACAATTCCCGATAGCATACAAACAAGCGTTTACTGGTACTGGTTATCCGACAATATTTCTAAAGAAGGTGTTATTAAGGATTTGCATGCTATGAAAGAAGTCGGTATCAACCGGGCATTTATTGGCAATATCGGGCTTTCTCCGAACGAAACATCCTATGGAAAGGTAAAGATTTTTAGTGAGGAATGGTGGGATATCATGCACACAGCCTTGAAAACGGCTTCCGAATTAAATATCGAAATCGGGATATTCAACAGTCCTGGATGGAGCCAGTCAGGCGGGCCATGGGTGAAGCCTTCTCAATCAATGAGATATCTTGCTTCTTCGGAAACCCGAGTAACAGGTCCAAAGCAAGTATCACTTAAACTGAATCAACCGGCGGATGATTTTCAGGATGTAAAAGTTTTAGCCTTTAAGCTCAGTGACGATTATTATAAAAGCTTTTCTGACTGGAATTTCGAGATTAGTTCTGTTCCCGTAATAAGAAATTTGCATTTACTTACCGACAAGGATGATTCAAGCGGCATCGATTTGCCTACTCAAAAAGAACTTACTATTGATTTTACAGTTGAATCGCCGCAAAAGGTGAGGAGTATTATTATCCAACCCTCTATAAAGCCAATTTTGATTCAGGCTGAATTGTTTGCGAAAATTGGAAATGACTTCAAGTCGGTACGGAAATTCGAAATAAACCGGAGTAATTCCATGCTGGTTGTCGGATTTAAGCCCTACGGACCTATTGCAATTTCAATACCACCAACTACTTCTTCGGTTTTCCGCATAGTATTTACCAACCCAAATCCAGCTGGTGGGATTGCAGAGATTGAGTTTTCCTCCAGACCGATTATTGAAAGCTACATTGAGAAAACTTTAGCGAAAATGTATCAAACGCCACTTCCATACTGGCATGAATATATGTGGGAGGACCAGCCTGTTGTTGATGATACTGCCTTGCTAATCCAGCCCGGAGATGTTCAGGATATCACTCAGTATTTGTCTGCAGATGGAATCCTGACATGGGATGTTCCTGAAGGTAGCTGGACGATACAAAGGACCGGAATGACTCCGACCGGAGTTGTAAATGAACCAGCCTCACCGGAAGGTACTGGTCTGGAAGCTGACAAAATGAGCCGTGAGCATATTGAATCCCATTTTGATGACTTTCTGGGAGAGATTATGCGCCGCATTCCTCCAGAGGATCGGAAAACTTGGAAAGTTTGCGTGCAAGACAGCTATGAACGCGGAGGTACAAACTGGACTGATCGTTTTATTGAAGCTTTTAAGGAACGATATAAATACGATCCGGTTCCTTTTATCCCTGCTTATTATGGATATGTTATTGGCAGTCAGGATCAGTCCGACCGATTTCTATGGGATGTAAGGCGATTGGTCGCAGATAAGGTTGCGTATGATTACGTGGGAGGACTTAGGGATATTTGCCACAAAAATGGATTGACAACCTGGCTTGAAAACTATGGACACTGGGGATTTCCCGGGGAATTTCTGCAATATGGAGGGCAATCGGATGAGGTAGCCGGGGAATTCTGGAGCGAAGGTGAACTGGGTGATATAGAAAACCGGGCTGCTTCTTCCTGCGCACATATTTACGGAAAGAAAAAGGTATCTGCTGAATCATTTACTTGCGGATTCAAAGCGTATTCCAGATATCCTGCAACTATGAAGAAAAGGGGAGATCGTTTTTTTACCGAAGGAATCAATAATACACTCCTTCATGTGTATGTTCAGCAGCCTTATGAAGATCTGGTTCCCGGAGTAAATGCATTTTTCGGAAATGAGTTCAACAGGAATAATACCTGGTTCCCATATATGGATTTGTTTACCCAGTATCTGAAACGCACCAATTTTATGCTGCAACAGGGTCTGTATGTTGCTGATGTTGCATATTTCATTGGTGAAGATACTCCAAAAATGACAGGTGTTCGTGATCCTGAAATCCCTCGTGGTTATTCGTATGATTATATTAATGCTGAAGTACTTTTAACCCGTGCCTCAGTAAAAGATAAAAAACTTGTGCTTCCCGATGGGATGTCGTACCGGATTTTGGTGCTTCCTAAATTAAAAACCATGCGTCCGGATGTTCTGCGTAAGATTAAGGAACTTATGAACGCTGGACTGGTGGTTTTGGGTTCGGCTCCGGATCGTTCACCAAGTCTTGAGAATTTCCCTTCTGCTGACAGGGAAATCCAACAGATTTCAACAGAAATCTGGGGCGATTTAAATGGTATTGAGCCGCTTTCCAAAAGTTTCGGAAAAGGCTTGATTCTTTCTGGATTTGATATGCAGAAAGCTCTTGACCTTATTGACATTATCCCTGATTGCAAACTTAATGAGTCTGATTCAAGTTTATTTATTCATAGAACATTACCCGATGGTGAAATGTATTTTATTAGTAACCAAACTGATCGTACCGTATCAATTAAGCCGCAGTTCAGGGTAAAAGGAATGAGTCCGGAATTATGGAACCCAACTTCTGGAAAAATGAGGTATCTTCCCGATTTTGAAATGTCCGAAAGCGCAACAACTATCCCATTAATTCTGGAAGCATATGAAAGTCAGTTTATCATTTTCAGGAAGAATGCATCGAATTCCAGAAACAAGGAACAAAAGAAAAACTTTCCTGAACCAAAAGTTTTGCTTGAGGTTAAAAGCCCATGGATGGTAACTTTTAATCATGCGATGCGCGGACCAAAGTTCCCTGTGGTTTACAATATTCTGGAAGATTGGACGTTTTCTGATAATGACAGTATTAAGTATTATTCCGGAACAGCTACTTATACAACAAGTATTCAGTTAGATCAGGTTCCGGTTGGTGAAAAAGTATTTCTTCACCTGGGTAATCTATCAGCTATTGCAAAAATAAGGATTAATGGGGCAGACGCTGGTGGAGTGTGGACTGCTCCCTGGCAGATTGAAATTGGAGATTTTCTTAGGGTCGGTGAAAATGTATTAAATATTGAAGTAGCTAATACCTGGGTCAATCGTCTGATTGGTGATGCAAGCCTTCCTGAAAAGGATCGCAGAACCTGGTCAAACCAAATTCCATATACTGCTCATAGTCCCTTGCAAACTTCCGGACTAACCGGACCTGTTAAAATATTTTCAGTCACATACTAAAAATAATAGTTATCTCTATGAGTACAAAAATACTGCTAAAGTACAGAAGGTCTGGGTTAAGGTTAATACCATTGTTTTCTTTTGGGTTATTATTCTTTGCACAAGTAAGTTCTTTAAATGCCCAGACCGAAACAAGCCGGCCTGCATGGATAAAAACGGACGTGCAGCACGGTTACAAGCGAACCAATTCTTCCAATCAGTCTGTGGAATTGAAAAACGAGTTTATCCGCTTGAAAATGTTCCGGAGAATCGGTGGTTGGGGTTGGGGTGAGGTTTATACCGGAAATGGAAAATTTATGGCGGTTCTGGATCACCTCGGAGAAGTTAAACTCCGCGATCAGGATATCCCTCTTCGTCTCGAGTCTGATGATGTGGAACTTATATCCGGACCGGAAGGCGAAACATTATTATTTAAAGTCAAAGCAGTTGTTGTTAAAGATAAATTGAAAGGGACTTCATTCGAGGAGTGGATGAGCTATCCCTTGGATAAACCGTGTCTCACAGGGGAAGTTCGGGTCACCCTGATAAAGGGGAAACCTCTTGTTAAGCTATCATACCGCCTTGTTGCTACCGGTAATTACTTTGCAAGCTACATTCGTGGTCCCTGGCTGAAAGTGGGCGAGTCGTCCTTTGGCGTCAATAAAGATGATGCCATATTCCCGGGCGTTGAATGGACAATACAGGATGAGTGGTCTAGCGGTCAGGATTGGTTCAAGGATCCCTGGGCATTGCGTTCGGTTCCTCATCCCTATAAGGTATCGATTCCCATGATGGCCTTGAGCTATCAGGGAACGGGAATTGGACTGAGCTGGGACCCGGAACAGGTGTCGGCACGTTGGTTCAATCTCAGGTCATACAGGCCTCAGCCTGTGTTTGCCGTACCGAATTTTATCGATCGCGCCAACAACAGTCTTCTTGGCATCATGATTCCCGATGCTACGGTTGAAGGACATGAAAATGAAACGGTTTCTGCTAATCCGGTTGAATTGCGTATTGGAGAAATGGTGAACTTCGACGCGGAAATATGGTTGTCCGAAGGAAACAGCCTTGATGTGGTAACCGACTGGGTCAAGCGAAATGAGATGCCCCAGCCTCCCGCTCCCCGCTGGAACTATAAGGAAACGCTCGACCGCTTGGCAAACGCATACAATACAAATCTCTGGCATGAGGGTGAGGGTTTTGGTATCAGGCAGCGCGAGGAGGATCAGATTCGGCCAACGGTTCCTGCATTTCTGGAGCGCTATGTCAGCGAGAACAAGGACAGTAAGCTATCAAAAGAACTGAAGAAAAAAATCGACTGGTGTAAGGCTCAGACGGCCAATCCCCCGAAAAACAAAAACGAGGAGATGGAAAACCTGGTGAAGCGCGGCGATCATATCCTGACACTTCAGATGAAAGACGGATCTTTTCGGTTTGATCCGGATGGACGACATTATATGAAGGACGATTTCAGGGTTGCTACCTCATTTATCGAACCCATGGGATTTGAAGGTGACTCGGCTCTTGATATCTGCGTTACACCGGCACTAGAATTGTTGACCATAGCTCAGAAAACGGGAGACGCTAAATACAAGGATGCCGCACGAAAGGCATTGGAATTTTGTATGCACATGATGCGCCCTGAAGCCGGCGATTTTTGGGAAACCCCTTTGCATGCCCCCAACCTTCTTGCTGCAGGTCATGCCGCAATTGCCTATTATGAAGGATACAAGGTGTTTGGAGATGAGAGGTACCGGCAGAAGGCAATTTATTGGATAAGGTCGTTGCTGCCTTTCACAAACCTTTGGGAGCCGTCGGATATTCCAATGATGTATAACACAAAACCATGCCTGTGCTCAAGCGACTGGTATTTTGCAAACTGGGTGCGCGATCATGTGCAGTGGGAAGTTCTGGCGGTTTTTTCCCAATCCGGAAGTCATGGTATCAATTGGGCTGAAGTGGATAAAGAAATGGACTGGATGACATACCATGAGGGAATAACCAGGGCCTCTATGAGGTGGATTCAGATCCATACCGACAATAACTGGAGGCCCCATAACCTGCCAGCATCTTATGAAGCCTATCAGCGTGGCGAGTTCGACTATTGCTACAGTGATACCCATAACAGCACAACAGGTTTTTATGCCGGGATGTTTATCACCCCCGAGCCTATTGCTTCAAATATTTACATAATACTGGATAATTTAAAAAAGAAATAGTTCCCGGATAAATGGGCCAACGATCGTGAAGTCGGATTTTAGGTTCAATCCTGTTTTTTATAAAAGTGCCACAGATTGTTTTCGGATAATCTGTGGCAACTTATTAATACAATTGATGAAATTTATTTTCCCCGGAACCGTACCCAAATGGAGGTTAATCCGTTAAAGCATTTATTTTGTTGTAGATTTGCAGCATTGCAACCAGGTGATTTTAATAATTAAAAATTAATCCGTCGACACTAATGGCTAAAAAGCTTTTGTTAATCGCGCTACTGGTATTCGCTTCATTTTCAGTATTTTCACAGAACCCCATTGTCCCTGCGGGCATGTATATTGCCGATCCTTCAGCCCGCGTTTGGAACGACGGGAAAATTTATGTCTATGGATCCCTGGACGAATCGCCTGACTATTATTGCTCTCACAGGCATTATGTCTTATCGTCCTCTGACATGGTACATTGGGATGTTGCAAAAGACGCTTTTGCATCGAAGGGGAAAAATGATAGGGTTCCATATAGCGATTCTGTATTGTATGCTCCCGACTGCCAATATAAGGACGGGAAATATTATCTGTACTTTACCCTTGCATCACCTGAAAACACGGAAGGGGTTGCCGTAAGCAGCTCTCCTGAGGGTCCTTTTTTGGATGCACGCCCAATAGATCTGGCTGGAATAAACGAAATTGATCCCAGCGTTTTTATTGATGATGACGGCCAGGCATATTATATCTGGGGTCAGTTTACAGTTAAAATGGCCAAACTGATGCCAAACATGCTGGAAATAGACAAATCAAGCATACAGGACAATATCCTGACTGAAAAGGAGCATTTCTTTCATGAGGGAGGTTTTCTGACAAAAAGAAACGGTATTTATTATTTTGTTTACGCACATATGGGCAGGGCAGGAAGGCCTACCTCAATCGGCTATGCCACTGGATCCACGCCAATGGGCCCCTTTACCTACCGGGGAGTTCTTGTGGATAATGATCATAGCGACCCTTCAGTTTGGAATAATCATGGATCCATCGTGGAATTTAAAAATCAGTGGTATGTTTTCTATCACCGTTCAACCCATAACAGCGTAACTACACGCAGAACCTGCGTGGAACCAATATTTTTCAATTCCGATGGAAGTATTAATGAAGTTGAAATGACAACACAGGGGGCATCGGGGCCAATGGATCCTTTTATGCGAATGGACGCAGAAAGGGCCTGTTTGCTTTATGGCAATGTACGGGTTGTTAACCCCAGACCTGGTGAGGAGATATTGAGCGGAATAAGATCAGAGGATAAGGCTGCATACAAATACTTCAACTTTGAAAAGCCTGCTCAGAGCTTCACTGTTAGTGTTGCTCCCGGAGCAAAACCGGGAAAGATTGATATATGCCTTGACAATCCATGGTCGGCTTCAATCGGAACAGTTGATATCCCGGGCGGTGGCGATGGGATTACCTATACCTCCCTTTCATGTAAAGTAAACAAACCTGAAGGGGTAAGGGCCGTATGGCTCAGATTCAGTGGCGAGGGTGACGATTTGTTCGACGTGGACTGGTTCACTTTTAAGAAATAAAATATCTACAAATGAAAGTATCTCTCAATTTTCTGTGTCTTGTTTTTTTGCTCTCTTTTCTGCCAGGTAAAAGCTGGTCGCAGCATATCGTGTTGAACGAGGTCGAATCGTCAAATATTCTTCTTTTTCCGGATGAGGATGGGGATTACAGCGACTGGATCGAATTGGTAAATAACGGCACGGAAACTGTTAATCTTTACAATTATGGTTTAACCGATAGCCGTTCAACTCCCCTGAAATGGACGTTTCCCTTATTCGAACTCAATCCTTCAGAACATTTGCTTGTCTTTGCCTCAGGCAAGGACCGGAAAAGTTTTTTTACATGGAGGAATATTATTAGCCAGGGAGAAGATTGGAAATACCGGGTAGGGAACATTGACATCCCTTCCACATGGAAAAATCAGGGTTTTGATGATTCCGGCTGGGAAACCGGGAAAAGCGGTTTTGGCTACGATGATGGGGATGATGCCACGGTTTTACCAAATATTTTGTCTGTTTTTATCCGCAAAACATTTTCTATTCCGGATACTTCGGCGATTGTGAAGATGATACTTCACATGGACTATGACGATGGGTTTGTTGCATACCTTAATGGCATTGAAATAGCAAGGGCCAATTTGGGTATAGTTGGAATTGCCACGCTCTTCAGCGAAGCCGCCAAAACCCCTCATGAAGCGGTGCTCTTCGGTGGGGGTGTTCCGGAAGCATTTATCGTCGAAAATTTCAAACAGGCAATAGTAGAAGGTCAGAATGTTCTATGCATCCAAGCTCACAATACAGGTGTCGGTTCCACAGATATGTCTGCAATTCCAATCCTATCTGTGGCTGTCTCAGGAGATTTGCAAATAGGGAAGGAGAACCCGGTTTGGTTTGACCTCTCATCAGGTAACTTGCATACCAATTTTGCTATAAAAGCTGCTGGTGAATTTATCGGACTCGCAGATTCTTCAGGAGTTTATCTGGACAGTCTTGAAATACCAGCAATAATGCCAGATGAGTCATACGGCAGGTATCCGGATGGACAGGCTGATTGGCGGTTTTTCCAAAACCCGTCGCCGGGACTTTCTAATGCAGATACCCTTTTGCGAAACCAGTGCGGTTTAGCAATTTTTTCCCATGCAGGGGGATTTTACCCTTCCGCTGTTACTATTACTCTTGTTCCTGAGGCTGAAGGCGACACAATATATTACACCAAAGACGGGGGGGAACCTGGCAGGTTTTCGATTCGATATTCCACAGGCATTCCGGTTTCCGGTTCATCTGTGATCAGGGCCCGTTGCTTCGCCGCCGGAAAAGATCCTGGGAAAACCGTCACTCAAACCTACCTGATCAACGAAAATATTGTATTTCCGGTAGTATCGGTCAGCACATCCCCCTACAATCTGAACGATCCGAAAACAGGCATATTTGTCTATTGGGATCCCTATTATGAATCCAACCTGTTTCAGGATTGGGAGCGGCCCATACATTTTGAGATGTTTGAGACCAGCAAAGAGAGGGTTCTTAATCTTGATGCCGGGGTTAAGGTAGCAGGAGGATTGACACGTGCATCTCCCCAGAAATCCCTGGCGGTATACTCCAGGGCAAAATATGGAACCCGGTCGATGAATTACCGGATTTTTCCTCAAAAAAATCTTCAAAGCTTTGAATCCATAGTATTGCGGAATTCAGGAAACGACTGGAACCGAACTATGTTTCGTGATTTTTTGATGCAGGAAGTTATCAGGGGGGAAACCGATCTGTCGCTTGCTGCTATGAGTCCATCGGTTGTCTTTCTGTATGTGAGCTATTATGGTATTGCAAATATTCAGTAAAAGGTTAACGAACATTT
>CAMAZH010000002.1 GCA_945863035.1 Chitinophaga pinensis
ATGATAAGAGGAGTACGGGCATCATCGATAAGTACCGAATCGACCTCATCGACAATGGCATAGTTGTGTTTACGCTGAACAAGGTCACTTGGAGTAAGCGCCATATTGTCCCTAAGGTAGTCGAAGCCGAACTCGTTGTTGGTTCCAAAAGTTATATCGCAGGCATAGGCCTTTCGTCTTTCGTCGGAATTGGGTTGGTGTTTATCGATGCAATCCACGCTTAATCCGTGAAACTGGTAGATGGGGCCCATCCATTCGGAGTCACGTTTCGATAAGTAATCGTTAACGGTAACCAGATGAACTCCCTTGCCCGTCAGAGCATTCAAGAAAACCGGAAGTGTAGCCACCAGAGTTTTCCCTTCCCCTGTGCCCATTTCAGCGATACGCCCCTGATGCAGTGCAACTCCCCCGATAAGCTGAACATTATAATGCACCATGCCCCAGGTGATTTCATTTCCCCCTGCTATCCAGTGGTTATGCCAAAGGGCCTTGTCACCCTGAATCACGATATGATCACGCCCTGCGGCAAGATTCCGGTCGTTATCGTTGGCAGTGACTTCAATAACTTCGTTTTCGGTAAACCTTCGGGCTGTGTCTTTTACAATGGCGAAGGCTTCTGGCAATACCTCATTCAAAACCACTTCGTATTTGGCCTCTATTTCTTTCTCCAACTTATCAAGACGATCGTAAAGCTTTTCCTTTTCCGCCACATCTATATCCGGATTCTCAACTTTTTCGCGAATCTCAGAGGTTTCTTTCTCTTCTGCAGAGACGAAATCCCTGACTTTTTTGCGGATTTCATCCGTGCGGCTCCGCAATTGATCATTCGTAAGCGCTTTGATGGAAGGGTATATAGCGAGAACCTTTTCTACATAGGGATTGATTTCTTTCAGGTCGCGATCGGCTTTGTTACCCAGAAACCCGGAAAGAAGTGAATTTAAAATGCCCATTTTTTAAACAATTAGTTACTTGTTAGATAGTTACAAAATAATTTGCAAAATTAGCTATTTATCTGAAGAAATGATGTGTTTTGGACCGAATAAAGTCTAAAAATTCCAGTTTGACCCATTCCATCGGAGTAATTACCCCAATCCGGAAAAAGTGAGACATTCGAACTCGTTTTAAGGATACAAGAACTTTAAACAAAAAGCATGTATTTATGGTTTAGAAATAATATTACTTTTACAGTTATTAAAAACCCGAGCACTTACATTTCAAATTATGAGAAAAGCAACGATCCTATTATTACTGATGGCAGGTTTTCTGAATTTAGCAGCACAAACTAAACCGGAGCGCTCCCCGTTAAATCCTGAATTTATAAATTTTGTTGAGTACTCCAAAACAGAGGGATTCAGAAAAAGCACTGAAGAGTATAGGAAAGGCTATGTTCCGGCCCCAATGAATATTCACTTCAGCAACAGCGATATTCAGTTTGAGAGCAAAAAAAGCATGCAGGACTTACCCGCAGCTTATAATCTGAATGATTACGGCTGGGTAACCCCCGTTCGCGACCAGGGAGCCGTGGGAGCTTGCTGGTCTTTTTCGACCATGGGAGCCATCGAGTCCCGATGGCTTAAGTTGGGATTCGGCACCGCAGCAACACTTAACCTTTCTGAGCAAAACATGGCCACCTGCCACGGTTTTGAAGCTGGCATTGACGATGGCGGCTCCGATTATATCGCTGCTGCATATTTAAGCCGACTTTCGGGACCCGTAACCGAAGCCAGCCATCCCTACAGTCCGATATCAACAGCTACTTGCAAAACCACTGGTCTTGTAAAACCAGCTTATTCGCCCCAAACAATTTACCTTCCGAAAGACATCAATATCGTAAAAAAGGCAATTATGGATTACGGGGCTGTTACTGCCTCTATTCACATGGGATTTTATACCCGGTACTTGAGTCCTACCAACAGCACATTTTTATACACAGGAACTGAACCCGTTGACCACGGAGTATTGGTTGTAGGTTGGGATGACAACCTTAAAGTTACCGGAAGAGCATTCCAACCGGATAATAATGGCGCATGGATTGTAAAAAACAGTTGGGGAACAGCATTCGGCAAAGCCGGATATTTTTATGTTTCCTACGAGGACACGAAATTCCTGTCCTCATGCTCTGTTTACCCCGAGAGAATTGAAATTGCAGAAATAGATACCATGATTATGTACGACTGGCTCGGTGCTACCTCATCCTACGGATTCAGAGCGGATACGGCCAGCGCGGTCTCAAAATTCGAAACGGCACAGCAACTATTTGTCGATAAAGTCGGAACCTTCGTAAATGCCTCAGGAAGCTTTATAGATATTGAAATCTACAAAGAATTCACAGGCGACTCGGTCTTGAACGACTTAATTGCCTCTTCGCACAATAACTTTTGCAAATTCCCCGGTTACTACACTTTTGACATCCCAGCCCTTGTACAAGGTGATTACTATGTGAAAATCAAATATTTCACTCCTGGCTATAATTACCCGGTTCCCGTAGAGACAGAAATTGTTTACCAGGGAGAAGCCTATGCTTTGCCTACCCTGGAGCCTTCAGGTCGCTTCTGGATCAGTCGTGACGAGGAGGAATGGAGACCTCTTGGGAACGACATTGAAGACTACGAGGCAGACCTTTCAATACGAGTCTATGGCGACCAAAACACAGGGATAAACGCATTTTTCACGGCCGACAAAGATATAACTTGTATCAATGGCGATTTCCTTTTTAAGGACGCCTCCAACGGAACCATCAATTCCTATTCCTGGAATTTCGGTGAAGGAGCAAGCCCTGCTACAGCAAATGCTAAGGGACCTCATGCGGTAACCTACTCCACAGCTGGGTTGAAGAACATTTCACTCACGGTAACAGGCCCATCAGGAACCGATGTGCTCAGCAAGAATTCGTATGTTGAAGTTGTTACTACCCTGGATATTTTTCTACCCTATTCCGAAAAACTTCTGGTTAGCGGAAAGTCTGTCGCCATTGCTGCATATGGTGCCGACACTTATACCTGGAGCCCAGCAACGGGACTAAACGCAGCAAGCGGAGAACTTGTGATTGCTTCGCCAACCGACACCACCAAATACACTGTTACAGGCACTATGGGAGCATGTACAGGCTCTGCCAGCATAACAATAAATACTGTTGAGAGCCCTGCAAACGACGATGTGTGCAATGCGTATGAGCTGCCTACAGGAAACTATTCGTACAATAATATATACGCAACCGTTGAAGATGGCGAGCCAGCCCCTCCCGAGGGAGATTGCAACACAGCTCTTGAATGGTGCGTTGAAGGAGGCCTGCAGAACAGTGTATGGTTCTGGTTTATCGCACCTGCAGGTGGTAAAGTATCCCTTACAACCTTGGGGATGGATACACAGATTGCTCTCTACAAAGCAGAAAACTGCGATAGCATTTTGATTGCAAAGCCCGATCTTATTGCCGCCAACGACGATTATTTTGAGGAAGACAATTTCTTTGCTGCAGCGCTCGACATGATCAGCGTCATCCCCGGTGAGAAATACTACATACAGGTTGATGGGTCTGCCGGTGGCGATGAGGGAGAATTTCGTCTTATTTACTGGGAGGCTCCGGTTTCTGTTGAGCAAATTGCGACACCCGAGGAACTGAACTTATACCCCAATCCGAACTTTGGCGCATTCCGGTTTGTTTACAATTCCGAAACTGACGAAAATCTGAGGATCAGGGTGCTTAATACCAGAGGACAGGAATTGCATCTGGAAGAATTCCGAAACAACACAAGAATAATAGACCAACAAATAAATCTTGGCAAAATCGATCCCGGGGTCTATATCTTCGAATTAACCTCCGGACAGAAGGTATTGCACAAAAACTTCATTATACAGTAGGAATGCAAAAAACCCGGAAGTAAGTTCCGGGTTTTTTGCTATTGTTGCACTTCACTCCCCTGAGCGCAGCCTACTTTCCAAAACCTGGCAAAAGTATCGGCGGTGAGAAGGTCGGGGACAAAAACAAATTACGCAACCGGAGGATTGCCTGAGGGAGTCCTGAGGCTCATGATGTCCCTGTCGAACATGTAGAGATTGGACTCGCCAACAAGCTTTAATTTATCCAGAATGGTTTTCACATTGGCTTCCTCTTCGATCTGCTCATTCACAAACCACTGAATCCAATTATAGCTGGAGAAATCTTTTTCCTCCATGGTTAGGGCCATAATCTCATTAATAGAAGCTGTTATGTAATGTTCGTGTTTCAAAACAGCCTCAAAAAGGTCTTTTGCGTTTTTTAATTTGAATGAAGGCTTTTCAAAAGCTGGGATTTTGGCTTTTCCGTCCCTCTCGTTTACATATGCGATAAACTTAAGCATATGCATGCGCTCCTCTTCCGACTGAGCAAAGAGCCAATCGGCAATTCCTTTAAATCCTTCGTTTTCAGCCCATGATGCCATCGCAAGATAAAGGTTTGAAGAATAACCTTCTTTCTCTATCTGTTTGTTCAGGATGTCTTCGATTTTTTTGGATAACATTTCTTTAGGTATTTAATTTTATAATAGTAATAACAATCTTATTGAAATTCTGTTTAGCCCCTTAAGGGAAATCTTAAACAAGGTTATAAGTTACTGATGATTTCCGTACCAAATTCGGAACATTTAAGCTCGGTGGCGCCATCCATTAAACGGGCAAAATCATAAGTAACGCGTTTTGAGTTAATTGTTTTCTGTATTCCCTCAACGATGAGGTCACCGGCTTCTTTCCAACCCATATATTCGAGCATCATTACCCCTGATAAAATAACCGAGCCAGGGTTAACCTTGTCAAGACCAGCATACTTGGGTGCTGTGCCGTGTGTAGCCTCAAAAATAGCATGTCCGCTTTCATAGTTGATATTTGCCCCGGGAGCAATGCCGATTCCACCAACAATAGCGGCAAGCGCATCGCTGATATAATCGCCGTTCAGGTTGAGAGTGGCAATAACCGAATACTCAGCCGGGCGGGTGAGTATCTGCTGAAGGAACGCATCGGCAATAACATCCTTAACAATGATTTTGCCTTGTTTTACGGCCTCCTTCATGCTTTGCTCCGCTTTGTCCTTACCTTCTTTTTCCGCAATCCTGTCGTACTGCATCCAAGAAAAGGTGTATTCGGAAAATTCCCTTTCGGCCAGTTCATATCCCCATTGTTTAAACTGTCCCTCGGTGAATTTCATGATATTCCCTTTATGAACCAGGGTAACCGAGGGTTTCTTTTCGCGAATTGCAAATTGGATTGCAGCCCTTACCAAACGGGTTGTACCCTCTTTGGAAACCGGCTTGATTCCGATGGAGGAGGTTTCAGGAAAGCGAATGTTCTTCACATTCATATCTTCAAGCAAAAACTTGAGGATTTTTGAAACTTCAGGAGACCCGGCCATCCATTCAATGCCGGCATAAATGTCTTCGGTATTTTCCCGAAAGATTACCATATCCGTGGTGGATGGATCTTTTACAGGAGAAGGAACTCCTTCGTACCAACGTACAGGTCGCTGACACACATAAAGGTCAAGGATCTGGCGCAGCGCAACATTGAGTGAACGGATTCCTCCACCAACCGGTGTTGTCAAGGGACCTTTAATAGCAATCTTGTACTCGTGAATAATGTCGAGAGTCTCTTCAGGTAGCCATTTCCCTGTCAAATTGAAGGCTTTTTCACCAGCGTAAACTTCCTTCCACATGATTTTCCGTTTTCCACCATAAGCTTTTTCAACAGCAGCATCGATTACTCTAACCGACGCAGCCCAGATGTCCGGGCCTGTGCCATCGCCTTCAATAAAAGGAATTATTGGTTGATCCGGAATAATGGTTTTCCCGTTTTTGATTTCAATTTTTTGTCCACTCATAATTTTAATCTTTTAGTATTAATAAAGATTTCATGATTCTAAAACCGTTTGCTTCAGTAGAAATTTAACGAAACATCCGGCAAATATATGCATAAATGGAATTATGTAACTTTATAACTGGCAATACTTATTCAAATTCCATGTTGAACTGTTGTTTTAATTTCATTACAGCAGGATTTTTGCTGTTCAGGTATAGGAATTTCTCTTCGGTGGAATACATTTTTCTCTTCCCTTCATCAGGATCCTCCTCCATGAGAACAGAAATCACTATCAGGTCGTTAAGCAGTTCCCGCTTGAGAAATGCCAGAAGGTAAGGCTTAATACTGGTCAAAAAATCTTCCTTCTGCGCTGTGTTTTCAAGGGATATCTCAACCTGGAAGCCGGGTTTCAGGGCAGGGTGTCTGCTTCTAAGAGCTATAGCCATCCTGGGTCGCTCGGCTCTGATCGTTTCCGCATACATTGTCCATTTTTCCTCCAGTTGTTCCTGGCTAAAAGGCTGGTTGCTTTCAACGGCAATTTCTTCATCGGCGGATGTCTCAATTTCGGGATCGGAAGTCTTTACCGGCTCTTCAAAAACCTCGGCTTTTCCCGACATAACATCTTTAATGGAAATATTATGTCGGGGAACCACGTTGTTCCGGGCATGCCGGTCGTTTGGCTCGGGCTTGGATGATGACTCCGGTATAACAATGTGATGCGCACTCTCCGCTACAGGCTCAGGCCTGGGAGCTGCCGCAGCCCTGATCGTCGCGGTGACGGGATTTGAAGGCACTGAAGAATTTTCGGGAAGAACGGAATGAATTATGCGGTCATCACCTGACTTCAGGGATTTTTTTTTTAACCCGACATTATCGGCCATTTTAAGGAGAGCAAGTTCCACAAGCAATCGCTGGTTGCGGCTGGCTTTGTAATGGTTGTCGGTATCGTTGCAAATTTCGAGGGATGCATAAAGGAATTCGACCGGGCATTTCACCGACTGCTCGGCATAGAGTTTCCGGAGATTTTCCGATACTTCCAAAAGTCTGATGGTCTCAGGATTTTTAGAAACAAGAAGGTCTCTCAGATGATTGGCCATGCCGTTGATGAAGTTATGCCCATCGAATCCTTTGCTGATAATTTCATCCAGACCCAGAAGGCAGTTTGTAACATCTCCCGCGAGAAGATAATCCGTCATTTTGAAATAATATTCAAAGTCGAGTATATTCAGATTATCGATAACCGATTGATATAAAATGCTGTTTCCGCTAAACGAAACTACCTGGTCGAAAATCGACAATGCATCGCGCATTGCGCCATCGGCCTTTTGGGCTATAATGTGGAGGGCTTCGGTTTCGTATTCAATTTTTTCAGCCTTTGCAATAAATTCGAGATATTTTATGGAATCATCGACTTTGATTCGGTTGAAATCAAAAATCTGACAACGGGAAAGAATCGTCGGGATGATTTTGTGTTTTTCGGTAGTGGCCAGGATAAATACAGCGTGGGCTGGCGGCTCCTCGAGTGTTTTGAGAAATGCGTTGAAGGCGTTCTGTGAGAGCATGTGAACCTCATCGATGATGTAGACGCTGTATTTGCCCAGTTGAGGAGGTATCCTGACTTTCTCGGTTAAGGAACGGATATCCTCAACCGAATTGTTGGAAGCTGCATCGAGTTCATGAATATTGTACGAGCGACTCTCGTTAAACGACAGGCATGATTCACATTCATTGCAAGGTTCTGTTTCGGTGGATGGATTCTTGCAGTTTATTGTTTTGGCGAAAATACGTGCACAGGTTGTCTTACCAACTCCCCTGGGACCACAAAAAAGATAAGCGTGGCCAAGATGGCTGTTCTTGATAGCGTTTTTCAATGTGGCAGTTATACTATTCTGCCCCACAACGCTTTTAAAAGTTTCCGGCCGGTATTTACGAGCTGATACAATAAAATTATCCATAAAGAATCCCAATTTTTCGATTCTAAAGATACGATTTTATGTTTTTAGGGAAGCACAGGAATATGATTTTTTTGGTTGGAGGGATTTTTATCAGGGGATAACGAATTTGATTATGAATACAGGAATTTAAAAAAATCAAAATTGTCCGCAAATTTTGTTTTTTTTAAAAGAGATTACTTTCAGTGAGATGACACTCAAACATACCCGGTTCTTCACCCCACTTCGTTTCGTTCAGAATTCCAGGCGTTTAAGGTATTTTACAGAAATCGTCTGTCATTCCTCTCAGCCTTAGGGGGAGAGGAATGACATCTGCTTCACCGGACAACAATGATCAGGATAAGATAAATATATTTTGAATTCCGAGAAAATATTCCTACTTTTGCGGACATTTTTTTATTAACCATAAACAACAGATCATGTTAAACCAGTATGAAACCGTTTTCATTTCAACTCCCGTTTTGTCTGAAGTTCAGATGAAGGAAGCGGTAGAAAAGTTCAAGACTGTGATCACCGACAATGGAGGTGAGATAGTGCAGGAAGAGAACTGGGGGCTAAAAAAACTGGCATACCCCATCCAGAAGAAATCCACAGGATTTTATTACATGTTTGAGTACCGTGCGCCGGGCGAACTTGTTGAAAAACTTGAGCTCCAGTTCAGAAGGGACGAGCGGATTATCCGTTTCCTGACAATGAAAATGGACAAGTATGCTGTTGAATACAGCGAAAAGAAAAAAGCAAGAAGAGAAACTAAAAAAGAAACGGAGAACTAAGCCATGGCACAAAACGCATCAGAAATCAGATATCTAACCCCACCGACGGTTGAGATTAAAAAGAAAAAGTATTGCCGGTTCAAAAAAAACAAGCTCAAATATGTTGATTATAAGGATCCTGAGTTCTTGAAAAAATTTCTTAACGAGCAAGGAAAGATACTCCCCCGCAGACTAACCGGGACTTCCCTGAAATTTCAGAGGAAAGTTTCAACAGCGATTAAAAGGGCACGTCACATAGCTCTTTTACCCTATGTAACCGATTTGTTAAAATAAACTACGGAGGAAAAGAAATGGAAATTATTCTAAAACAGGACGTCACCAATATTGGTCACAAAGACGACATCATAAACGTTAAGGACGGTTATGCCAGAAATTACCTGATTCCTCAGGGAATGGCCATTACGGCTACTCCTTCAGCAAAGAAAATGCATGCTGAAACCATGCGTCAGAGGGCTCATAAGGAAGAGAAATTGCGCGAAGAAGCCCAGCTTTTTGCGAAGCAACTTGAGGGAATCAGCCTCGAAATCGGTGCTAAAACCAGTACAAAAGGTAAAATCTTCGGATCGGTTAATACCATTCAGATCGCTGAGGCTCTTACTGAAAAAGGGTTTAACATCGACCGTAAGAATATCAACATAAAAGAAGACCTTATTAAAGAGGTTGGCAAATACACAGCTACTGTGAGACTTCACAGGGATGTTAAAGTTGAGATTCCATTCGAAATCAAAGCTGAATAAATTACAATTTGAAAATTGATTAATTTGAAAATTTGAAAATGGACAATTTTCCTGATATGGAAATTGTCCATTTTTTGTTTTACCCGATTTTCAAATTATCTAATTTTCAAATTGACTGATTTTCAAATTAACTCCCCTTTACAGCAATAGTCTCAATCTCAATAGAAGCCCCCATCGGCAAATCCTTTACCGCATAGGCTGCTCTGGCAGGCTGATTCTCAACATAAAACCGGCCATAGACCTCATTCATCGCCTGAAAATCGGTTATTTCCTCCAAAAGAACTGTTGATTTCACAACGTCAGCGAAACTATATCCTGCTTCGGCGAGAATCGCTCCAATATTTTTAAAAACCTGCTCCGTTTGTTCCTTTATGCCACCCGCAACCAACTTTCCCGTTGCCGGATCCAATGGTATTTGCCCGGAAATAAAAAGCATCCCGTTAACTTCAACTGCCTGTGAATAGGGCCCGATAGCTTTTGGGGCATTGTCTGTTTTTATTACTCTTTTCATCGTTATATAATTTGAAAATTAGTTAATTTGAAAATTAATTTTTATCTGAAATTATCCTGCCACGGAATCCTCTTGTTATATTTCAAATCCTGCAATACAGCCGATTTCACGTTAATCTGGAAGTTGAAACTCTTATAAATACCAAACGGAACAGCTGTAAGCCGCATTTCCCAACAATGTAAATCCCTATATATACTTACATTTGAAGTAGTTACCTTCTTCATTTTCAAGTCGTAACCGGTGTTGTAACCGATTTTCCATTTGGGTGTGAGGCTGAAATCCCCTGAAAGACGGAGAGTTTGTATAATAGTGACATCGTTTGCAGGTTTACTGTAACTTAAACTATAATCGGCCCGCAAACTCCAGGGGACATTAAAGTCAACATATTCGCCATAATAATAATCCTCTTCATATGTGTCGTAACTATCATCCGGGGTACGACCCGACTTTACGCCACCGGCTTCAAAATCGCTGCTTACCGACTCCTCATCCTCACCGTCAGTTTTCTTACCCGATTTGGAGGCGAAATTGGTACCGAGGGAAACGGAAGCGTTGGTCATCCTTGCCAATTTACCATTTACTTTGTAATTGGACATGTTTATCCTTCGCTTGTTCGCATCGATGGCGTAAGGGTCAAAATTTCCCCTGAAACTGACATTAACCTTATTATTCAGGAACTTGGTGCTTCCACTCATTGATATCGGCTGGAATTTTATCGAGTCGTCGAAATTCATGTTGGTTGAGAAGTTAAGGTTTTCAAGCAGCTTAACTTTTTTGAGTGTCTCTGAAGTATCTGTAACTTCCTTCACTTTCATTTCGACGGTGTTGTTCAGTTTAAACGACATGGTCCGGGTTCGACCGTTGGCAGAAGGAGGACCATATATCCCGTTTTTAAATCTTGAGTAGGTTTCAATAACATTTCCTTCCTCGTCAAGAACATCCTCATAATAATTCGGGATTTTACCTCTCATGTCGGGGACCAGCGACATTCCAATACCGGGCGACATTACATGGCGGATGGAATTGATTCTGCTACCCGGTTTGAACTGATACATTCCATAGACCTTGGGTGCGAGCTGCATATTTAACGAGGGATAATAAGCATGGGCGTAACTCAGTTTGTTTATTGTATCGGTGGCGGTTTGGTAATAAGATGTATCCGGAGTAACAATTTGTTCGCGATATTTCTTTATATAGCTGGTATAACCCACCCCGGTATATCTAAGGTTTGGAGTGATTGTAAGTATTTTGAATTTCTTAAGCTTAATATTGTAGGCTGGATTAATATCATGCTTAAAGCCCGTCCTCATTTCATCCCACACATGGCTTGTGAACATCATCGTGTCGACGGTCCTGATCTGATTGTCGAAACTGCTGGAATAGCTTAATTGGATTGACTCGTACCACTTTTTCGTAACGCTGGTTTTGGATTTAAAGGGATATATGGTTGCCATATTCAGAGCCATTTTCGGCAAATTCAAGTCAACATTACCTGTGTTGCTGTTTTGCGAATGGTTGGCACTTGCTGTGAAGTTGAAAGGAGTCCCCTGAAATTTTTTCTGATATGAAATGCTCGACTGCTTTGTGTTTGTGAGCGCATTGGTAAGAATCTGGCTGTGACTCCGGTCGAAGCCACGGGTTGAGAGGTTCACGCTGGCACGGAACTGCTGGCTGGGATTTGACTTGGGATCCTGGTTATGCGACCACATAATGGAATAGTCATAACCCTTGGAGTAATTTTCCAATCCCTTCTCCCCCGAAATGTTTTTAAAATAGCGTCCGTTAAAGCCCCCGTTAAACTTATATCTCACCTTATATTGGGTCCCGGCTCTGACACCCCAGGTACCATTAGTGTAAATATCGCCGGTTACACGAAGATCCATGAAATCGTTAATTGCCCAATAATAACCGCCGTTGCTGAGATAAAACCCTCTGATGCTTTCCTCTCCGTAGGTTGGAATCAATATTCCGGAGGTATTGGTTTTCGAATTGGGGAAAAATCCAAATGGAAGCCCTATAGGTATTGGTATATCCTCAATAACCAAATAAGCCGGGCCAGAGATAATTTTGTCTCCGGGGATCGACTTCGCTTTTGTAAGAGCCACATAAAAATGAGGGTGATCCAAATCGCAGGTAGTATATTTCCCGTCTTTCATATGAATATGCCCGAATTCATCCTTTTTTGTTTGTGAGGAATGAAGAAATCCTCCCTCCTGCTCTGTCTTCACAGCTTCGATATAGCCTTTTTTTGTTTTGAAATTATACTTAATCGATTGAGCATTAAACACTTGACCGCCATCTTTAAATAGAGGCAATCCTTCAAGCTTTTTTGTGGTATCGTTAACTGTACCCCTTGCAAAAACCTGGCTCTCAGCCATATCAAACTCGATATAATTCGCAGTGAGTTCAATGGACTCAAATTTTACGCTTCCCTCACCATACAGATATACTTTTCGGTTATCCATACCAATAATCATACTGTCTTTTGCGCTGTAAACGACCTCAGCCGTGATATCACTTGATTTGGTTTTACCAGGGGTGCTTAGTGTATCCTCAGGATTTACCTGCCCTGCAGAAACGAATTCAGCTGAATCAATACTAGTTAACGGCTTATTTTTCAGGGAGTCCGATCTCTCATAATATAATGAATCATCCACCTGGGAGAAAAGCGTAGTACAGATGCCCGTTAAAATTATTGAAAGAATAAGAACTATATGAAGTTTATTTTGCAAGTTTATTATACTATTTTTGTAACCGGAATGTTTATAATAAATGAAAGACCAAAACTAATTAAAATCGACAAGAATGAATCATAGTAAATGTCGGTTTTGTAAACAATTTAAACGCATCTATCCCTACATTCTTATGTTGATGGTGGGAATAATTGTTCTGCCTTCACATATTCGTGCCACAGGTGACCCTGATTTAAAAAACAAAGTCCATATTGTTGTCATTGATGCCGGACATGGGGGCAAGGATCCCGGAGCTTGTGGTTCCTTTGCCAAAGAAAAGGATATTGCTTTAGGGGTTGCACTGAAACTCGGCAAGTATATTGAAGACAATTTCAGAGATGTTACTGTAATTTACACCCGCGACTCGGATGTATTTATACCTTTGTTCGACAGAGCTGACATTGCAAACAAGGCAAATGCCGATTTGTTTATCAGCATTCATGCCAACTCAAGTGAAAAGAAATATGTTTATGGATCGGAAACCTTTGTAATGGGAGAACACAAAAACGAGAGCAATTTTGAAGTAGCGAAAACCGAAAACAACGTTATCACTCTCGAAGAGGATTATTCGACCAAATACGAGGGCTTCGACCCGAACTCGATTGAATCGTATATTATTTTCAGTCTGATGCAACGCACCTACCTCAATCAGAGTCTCAGATTTGCAAGCATGGTTCAGGATGAGTTCAGGGAAAAAGCCAGAAGGGTTGACCGTGGGGTTTTCCAGGCCGGGTTTTTGGTACTATGGCGAACCACTATGCCCAGCGTTTTAATTGAAACAGGTTTTATTTCACATCCCGACGAGGAAAAGTATTTGTCCTCACAAGCAGGGCAGGATTATCTGGCTTCTGCTATTTTCAGAGCTTTCAGAGACTACAAGGCAGGTATTGAGAACAGCAGTAATTTTGAAAAAAAGCCGGAACCGACTGCCTCGAAAGGAATACCCGAACCTATTATCGATCCCAATCAACCCGTACTATATTATAAGGTACAGGTTTTCTCATCCAAGAATCTTATAGATTTTAATGACCCGTCGCTTAAGGATTACACAAATATTGAGTCGTTTGAGTCAGGAAGTTGGTATAAATATGCCGTTGGCCAATATTTAACTTACGCGGAGGCGGATCAGAATCTCAAAACTGTCAGGGAGAAATATCCCGACGCATTTATAATTGCTGCAAAAAACGGAATAATTATTCCCGTTTCTGAAGCGAAACAAATTCTAAAATAAGAAAAACATGAAGTTAAAGACTGAAGCGAAGATTGGAATAATTGTGTTGTCAACAATTGCACTGGTTATATGGGGAATAAATTTCCTGAAAGGAAAGAACGTTTTAAAGAGAACCGATGTTTATTATGCCATATATGACGATGTTGCCGGATTAAAAATGTCGGGATCGGTTATTCTCAGCGGTTTTAAGGTTGGGATGATCAACAATATAGAATTCGTGGAAGGCCGGTACGATAAGGTTATCGTTGCATTTATTGTTAACAGCACTTTTGACATTCCAAAAAACTCAATCGCCCAAATATACAGCAACGATATTATGGGAAACAAAGTAATACGAATCATCCCCTCAAATGAGGCGGAGTTCTATCAATACGGCGATACGCTCAAAAGCAGTATCGATCCCGATATGATTGCCAAAATTCAGGATCAGATAAGCCCATTGGTCGAGACAACCAAAAATACCATTTTGGGAATCGACACACTTGTGACTTCAATTAATCGGGTGCTAGACCCCGGGACTCAGGAAAAATTACAGTCGACCCTCGCAAATCTCGAATCCACAACGGCTTCTATCTCAAAACAGCTTTCGCCCGGGGGAAAACTCGATAAGACATTTACAAGTCTGCAGGCTTTCGCCCTTATGCTCGACAACAACAAGGAAAAGCTGAGTTCCGCATTTGCGAACCTTGAGAGCATAACCGATTCTGTGGCAAACTCGAATCTTACACAAACCATTGCAAACATAAACTCAACCTTTGCGCAAAGTCAGCTTCTTCTCGAGAAAATCAACAATGGCGAAGGAAGTCTTGGATTAATGGCTACAAATGATTCGCTCTATAACAACCTCGTTACTGCAAGTGCAAATCTTTCCTCGCTTTTAGGCGACATGAATCAGCACCCCAAACGGTACGTTCATTTCTCGGTTTTTGGAAAAAAAGACAAATAAGCTGAAGCGATTTTTCGTTTATCTGTGTTTTTCAACCCGCTTTTATCGTCTTTAAGGGCCTGAAATTTGATAAAAGTTCGTTTTTATTTGATTAATTTTTCAGACGAATTGGATTTGAACTAAAGTATTACTTGCTTAAAAATTACTAAATGTTTAATAAACAATTTTTTAAGGTATGAAATAACTACAGTCTTAATTATCAGTCGTTTAAATATTTATCATTTTTTATCAGTTCTTAAGCGACTGAGAATAAAACCAATAAGATTTTAATTAAAAATCAAGCGAATTTGAATTTTTTTTTTAGAATCTTTTTCACAATCTTAGCTTAGGAAATCGCGATAGCTTTCATATAGTCCAAATCAAAAAAATAAACCCAAAAAGAATGCACCAACGAGTTTGGAACAATTGTCTAAAAGTAATCAAAGACAATGTGCCCTCTATCAGTTATCGAACATGGTTTGAGCCCATCGTTCCGCTTAAGCTGGACAGCAGCGTACTTACAATTCAGGTTCCGAGTCCGTTCTTTTATGAATATCTTGAAGAGCAATATATAGATATTCTCAAAAAAGTATTACGCAAGGAATTAGGCGCTGATGCTAAATTGGAGTACAGTGTTGTCATGCAGAACAACAATTTCAATGAGAATAAACCCTATACGGTTAAATTCCCTGCGAGAAACTCAAAAGAGATCAAAAACAAACCCGTACCGGTTCCAATTGATCCCGAAGAAGCTACTATTAAGAATCCCTTTGTCATTCCGGGTATCAAAAAGCTAAACATTGATCCCCGATTGAACACCTCCTACTCTTTCACCAATTTTGTTGAGGGGGAATGTAACCGCCTTGCCCGCTCTGCTGGCTTTGCTGTTGCAAATAATCCGGGGGGAACCGCATTTAATCCCCTTTTGATCTATGGCGATTCGGGTCTGGGCAAAACCCATCTTGCCCAGGCAATTGGAATTGAGGTAAAGGAGAAATTCCCAGAAAAGACTGTTCTTTATGTTAACGCCAATAAATTCCAGACCCAGTTTGTCGATTCCGTCAGAAACAACAACAAAAACGATTTCCTGCATTTTTACCAGATGATCGATGTGTTGATTATTGATGACGTTCATGAATTTGCCGGAAAAGAAAAAACTCAGGACACATTCTTTCATATATTCAACCACCTTCATCAGTCAGGCAAACAGTTGGTGCTTACCTCCGATAAGCCGCCGGTTGAACTTCAGGGTCTTGAACAGCGACTGCTGTCCCGCTTTAAATGGGGATTGTCGGCCGACCTTCAGCCGCCGGATTTTGAAACCAGGATTGCCATTCTGCAAAAGAAAATCTATAACGATGGAATAGAAATGCCGGAGGATGTAATAGAATATATTGCAACCCACATTTCCGACAATATCCGTGAACTCGAAGGAGCTTTAATCTCCCTTCTGGCACAGTCTACCCTGAACAAAAAAGAAATTACATTGGGGCTTGCTCACGAAATGATTGACAAGCTTATCAAGAACACAAAGAGGGAAATCTCTATCGACTATATTCAAAAGGTGGTATGCAATTACTTTAATATTGCAGTGGACCAACTTCAGTCAAAAACCAGAAAACGCGAAATCGTTCAGGCCCGTCAGGTTGCAATGTATTTTTCCAAAACCCTCACCAAGGCTTCGCTTGCAAATATTGGCTCCCAGATCGGAGGCAAAGACCATGCAACCGTTCTGCATGCCTGTAAAACCGTTAACAACCTTTTGGAAACCGATAAGCGCTTTCGTTTGCAGGTTGATGAAATCGAGAAAAAACTTAAAATATAATTTTTATCCTAAACAGGTTCTGCGGAACCTGTTTTTTTTTGTCATGTAGTGCCTGAATTATGGAAACAGATAATTTTTTAACCATAGAAAGCCCGTCTGAAGGTCTGTTTAAGGAGAAAGGCTCCCGATTTCTTGCTTTTGCCTATCCGGTTCAGGACGAAGAGGAAATCCAACTTATTATCGAGAACACCCGGAAAAAATACCACGATGCCCGCCACCATTGCTATGCATGGAGACTTGGTGCCGACCTTACCCATTTCAGGGCCAACGACGATGGAGAGCCTACCCATTCGGCCGGCAAGCCAATCCTCGGTCAGATTCAGTCTTTTCAACTTACCAACGTTCTTGTAATAGTGGTGCGCTATTTTGGCGGCACACTCCTTGGGGTTGGGGGTCTTATTCAGGCTTACAAATCAGCCTCGATGGACGCCCTGAAAAACGCAAGGATTATTGAACAGCACTTGTTTTTGACCTGCAAAATGAGTTTCGTATATGATGATTTGGGCCATGTTATGAAAGTTCTCAAAGATATGGATTTACCGCAATGGGATCAACGATTCGAAATCGATTGCGAGCTCAAAATCAAAATCAGAAAATCGCAGTTTTCAAAACTTCAGCATGCTTTTCGTCCTGATTGCTCAGTGAAAATTAATGTTATATAGCTTGCTTAAAAAGTTTTAAGGAAAATATAAACATTGTATTATTATAAACCCCGGAAATGTATTTTTACACAAAATTAATTCTCCCTATATGAAAAACAGAAGTCTGGTATCCATTAACGATTACAGCAAAGAGGAATATCTGAAAATCCTTGATCTGGCTGAGGAATTCGAAAAAAATCCCCGCCAGGAAATCATGAATGGCCATGTTGTAGCAACCCTGTTTTTTGAACCTTCAACAAGAACCAGGTTAAGCTTTGAAAGCGCGGTTAACCGTCTGGGAGGCAGAATCCTGGGATTCGCAGACTCGAATTCATCAAGTGCAACCAAAGGCGAGACTCTCAGGGACACCATTAAAATGGTTTGCAGTTATGCCGACCTGATTGTTATGCGGCATCCTCTCGAGGGAAGTGCCCGCTTCGCAAGTGAGGTTTCCACAGTGCCGGTTATTAATGCGGGCGATGGTGCTAATCAGCACCCTACACAAACCCTGCTCGATCTGTATTCCATCAGGAAAACACAAGGAACCCTTGAAAACCTAAACATTTTCATGGTTGGGGACCTGAAGTACGGAAGGACTGTGCACTCTCTGCTCATGGCCATGTCGCAGTTCAATGCGACTTTCTATTTTATCTCCCCCGACGAATTAAAAATGCCTGACGAATACAAACGTTATCTGAAAAGCATGGGGTTGAAATTCTATGAATTCAAAGATTTCACCGATATCATCAACCAAGCAGATATAATTTACATGACCAGGGTTCAAAAAGAACGCTTCTCGGATCCCATAGAGTACGAACGCACAAAAAACGCTTACATCCTTCGGCATCATATGCTTAAAGACTCAAGAACAAATATGAAAATCCTTCATCCCCTCCCTCGCGTGAATGAAATTCATTTGGACGTAGACAGCAGCGAGAAGGCTTATTATTTTACCCAGGCTTTAAACGGGGTTTTTGTAAGACAGGCAATTATTAGTTCTATACTCGGTTTGAAATAAAATTTACGAATATGAAAGACATTAAACATCTCGTTGTAAGCGCAATAAAGGACGGAACTGTAATTGACCATATTCCAGCAAAAGATCTTTTCAAAGTTATTTCGATTCTCGGTTTGGATCATATTGAAAACCAGGTTACTTTCGGATCCAATCTCGACAGTAAAAAGCTCGGAAAAAAGGCAATTATCAAAATTTCAGGATTGTTCTTCCGAAACGAAGACATCAATAAGATCGCATTGGTAGCTCCTGAGGCGAAACTCAATATTATCAAGGATTATAATGTTATTGAGAAAAAAGTTGTGGAAGTCCCTGACAGCATTACTGGAATTGCCAAATGCGTAAATCCAAAATGTATTACAAACAATGAGGAAATTGTAACAAAATTTTCAGTTGTTGACAAGAAAAAGGTAATCCTTAAATGTTATTATTGCGAAAAGATTACCGATCAGGATAACATGAGAATTATTTAACGAATCCGGTCGTAAGATCGAACCAGGTTTTCATCTTTCTGGATTGCCTTCAAAGCAAGGTAATTCAGAATGATTGAAATCATTGGGCAAACCACCGGCCAAAGAAAGGCGCTCTTAATCCCCTCCAGATTATTGAGGGTGTGCTTAGTGAAAAAGTAAATCAGGCCTACCAATCCGAACATCAGCAATAAGTTGAAAATACTGAGACGTATCTGCAAAAGCCTGTTTTTATAAAGAAAAACAATAACAAGCTCAACCAACACAACAACGCCCAGCAAAACTGTTATGGGCCATGTGGACATCCGGGAAAACAACTCCGGGTCGGATGATACAATTTTGTTATGCCAGAGTGTCAAAAACAATTTGTCGGAAACAAGAATCTCTGCAATGGGATTTGTAAACAACAGCGACATTAAAAAAGCAGCCAGCAAGAGATAAACCGTTTGGATTCGTTGTATCATAATTGGGTTATTATTATTGAATTTTGAATTAAAATCAGGTATTGGCGTTTCCTCAAAAATGCGAGCTGTCGAAAGTGTTGAAAAGTTCCAAAACTGCGTCTTTTTTTCGGGGTTTGCACTGCAAAAATAATCGTAATTTTGGGATAATAAAAACAGCAATCATGCTTGATAAAAATCTTGCCACTTCTGAACTGGTACTAAACGATGATGGCAGTGTGTATCATCTTCATCTTAAGCCTGAAAACATAGGCGAAAAAATTATACTTGTAGGCGATCCCGGAAGGGTAGAGAAGGTCTCTGCCATGTTCGATTCTGTTGATTTCCGTATGTCGAACCGCGAATTCATTACTCACACAGGCTGTTATAAGGGTCAGCGCATAACTGCATTGTCTACCGGAATCGGCATCGGCAACATCGATATTGTGATGAATGAGTTGGATGCTCTTGTAAACATCGATTTAGAAAACAGAATTCTAACCGACAAGCACACTACCCTGAAGCTTGTAAGGATAGGAACCTCCGGTGGACTGCAGGAAGAACTGGAGGTGGGATCATTTATTCTGTCGGGGATGGCTTGCGGATTCGACGGATTGATTCACTATTACCGCGACGGGGAAAAGGTTTGCGATAAGGCAATTGAAGACTTGTTCGTTAAACATACCTCTTGGGATCAAAGAAGGCCCGCCCCGTATTTCGTGAAATCATCCGAAGAGTTGTTCAAGGTACTTAACAAGAACATCGAAAGTGGCATAACCCTTACAGCCCCTGGTTTTTACGGGCCGCAAGGGAGAATGCTACGCCTCCCGGTTATTGATCCCGAGCTGAACGATAAAATTCATAGCTTCTCCGCCAACGGCATGAAAATCATGAATTACGAAATGGAAAGTTCGGCCCTCTTTGCGCTTTCCCGTCTTTTGGGACACGAGTCCGTCACTGTATGCGCAGTGATTGCAAATAGGATTAGTCGGAAATTCATTAGGGATTACGAGCCGGTCATTGAAGATTTGCTGCGTTTCACCCTCGATAACATCTGCGAATAAGCCAGAATGATAGACAAGGAAATCATATCCCTCGTCAGGCTTTTGGAAGACAATGACTCCACTGTTTCGGAAATTGTATCAAAAAAACTCCTTGAAAAAGGGAAAAGTGCAATTCCGGATCTTGAAAAAGCCTGGGAGAGCAGCCTTATTCCCAGAGTCCAATTAAAAATTGAAGAAATCGTCCACGGAATCCAACTGAACCAATTAAAACAAGATCTGCAGGATTGGATCGATGAAGGCGCGGAGGATTTGCTGTACGGCGCGTATCTGGTTGCCAAATACCAATATCCTGAACTGCTCTTTCCTGACATCCAGTCAAATGTCGAAATCATCAGACGTTCCATTTGGCTGGAGTTTAATGATAACCTTACTGCACTCGAAAAAGTAAGGATCATCAACCACATTTTCTTCGCGGTCAATAAATTCACCGGGAATTCCACCAATTTTTATTCACCGGGCAACTCCTATATAAACCTTGTATTGGAAACAAAAAAAGGGAATCCGATTACTCTGGCTGTTTTGTATGCATCGGTTTCACAGCAACTGGGCCTTCCTGTTTACGGCGTGAATCTGCCTTTGAATTATGTGCTGGCCTACGAACTACCCTCCTACCTCGAAGATCCTGATGGGATTCTGTTTTACATCAATCCCTTTAACAAGGGAAATGTACTGAGCCGCAAAGAAATTGATTTTTTCCTGCAAGAGCAGAAATTAGAGAAAAAGCCTGAATTTTACAAGCCTTGCAGCAATCCTGTGACCATTGAAAGAATGTTCAGGAATTTGCAGTTGTCGTTTGAAAAGATGAAGCAAACCATAAAAGCTTCAGAGATTGCCGACTTGCTAGAGGTATTTAAGCAGAATAATACTCTGAATACCATTCGATAAACCGATCGATTCCCTCCTGAATCGGTGTGTATGGCGAATAATTATAATCCGTTTTAAGATCGCTGGTATCCGCCCATGTTTTCGGAACGTCTCCCGCCTGAATCGGCATCATCTCCATGATGGCCTTTTTGCCGGTCTTCTTCTCTATTGCCGAGATAAAGTCCATCAGCTTTACCGGTTGGCTGTTTCCAATATTGTACAAGCGGTATGGAGCCGAAGAGCTTGCAGGGTCGGGATTTTCGGGATTCCATTGCGGGTTTGCAACCGGTGGTTTGGAAAGCATGTGACTTATCCCGCCAACAATGTCGGCAACATAGGTGAAATCGCGTTCCATTTTACCATAATTATACACCTCGATTGGTTTTCCTTCAAGTATGGCTCGGGTGAAAATGAAGAGCGCCATATCTGGTCTTCCCCATGGTCCGTAGACGGTGAAAAACCGCAAACCCGTGGTGGGTATTCCAAAAAGGTGACTATAGGTATGTGCCATCAGCTCATTGGCCTTTTTGCTTGCGGCATAAAGGCTCACAGGATGATCAACATTATTGTGAACCGAGAAAGGCATGTTTTTGTTCAACCCGTAAACGCTTGAACTGCTGGCGTACAGCAACTGATTAACAGGGTATTTCCTACAAGCCTCCAGAATATTCAAAAAACCCTGAATATTGCTTTTTATGTAAGTGTCGGGATTCGAAAGGCTGTATCTCACCCCTGCCTGTGCAGCCAGATTAATAACGATCTCGGGTCTGAAACTGTCGAATGCTTTAAAAACGGCATCCCGATCTTCGAGCTCCGCCTTAATGAAACTCAGGTTTTCATGGGATTTGCTACGTAAAACCCTCCCGTATTCAATCGTGTCGGTATCGATACCTGATACTTTTAAGCGGGAAAGTTTCAGGTTAACGTCATAATAATCATTTACATTATCCAACCCAAGAACAATATGTCCCTGTTTATGCAGAAGTTCGGCAAGATGAAACCCAATAAAACCTGCAGTGCCCGAGATTAGTACTTTCATTAACTAAATGATTTATCAACATAGATTAAATTCAATAGGAACACAAGTTATTTTGCATAACTAATGGCACGAGTTTCCCTAATTACGGTAATTTTAACCTGTCCGGGATATGTCATTTCATCCTGGATTTTCTTAGCGATATCGTATGACAACGATTCAGCCTCCTTATCGGTAATCTTGTCGGCGCCCACGATGACCCTCAGTTCGCGACCGGCTTGTATCGCATAGGTTTTAAGAACACCGGGATAAGAAAGGGCCATCGATTCAAGTTCCTTGAGTCTTTTGATGTAGGCTTCAACCACTTCCCTGCGGGCTCCCGGGCGTGCACCTGATATTGCGTCGCACACCTGAACAATTGGAGCGAACAAGCTCGACATTTCAACCTCGTCGTGATGAGCGCCGATTGCATTGCAGACCTCAGGCTTTTCCTTGAATTTCTCGGCAAGTTTCATACCCAGGATAGCATGCGGCAACTCTGGCTCATCGTCGGGGACTTTACCAATATCATGCAACAAACCTGCGCGTTTGGCAAGTTTCGCGTTAAGGCCCAGTTCAGATGCCATGATAGCACAAAGATTCGCCACTTCTCGCGAATGTTGAAGGAGGTTTTGTCCATAAGAGGAGCGGTACTTCATCTTGCCTATCATACGAATAAGTTCAGGGTGCAAACCGTGAACCCCCATATCGATAGCCGTGCGTTTTCCGACTTCAACGATTTCCTCTTCAATTTGTTTTTTGGTTTTCTCAACCACTTCCTCGATACGCGCAGGATGTATGCGGCCATCGGAGACAAGTTGATGGAGGGCAAGCCTTGCGATTTCCCTTCGAACGGGATCGAATGCGGAAAGCACTATGGCTTCGGGTGTGTCGTCAACAATAATTTCGACACCTGTTGCTGCTTCCAGAGCACGGATGTTGCGACCTTCACGGCCAATGATCCGGCCTTTCATCTCGTCGTTGTCGATATTGAAGATGGTTACAGAATTCTCAATCGCAGTTTCGGTTGAAACGCGCTGAATGGTTTCGATTATCACCTTCTTGGCCTCATGGTTGGCAGTAAGCTTGGCCTCTTCAATAATTTCACTGATATGCGACATCGCTTGGTGCTTGGCTTCGTCTTTCAGCGATTCGATCAGTTGCGATTTGGCTTCCTCGCCCGACAAGCCTGAGATTGACTCCAACAACTCAACAGCCTGGCGGTGATCTCTTTCCAACTCTTCCTTTTTTCTTTCGATTTTCTCCAACTGAAGACTCAGGTTTTCCCGAATGGAATCGACCTCACTGCTCTTACGCTGAATTTCTTCCTGTTTATGGGAAATTGACATTTCTTTTTGTTTCAGGGAGTTTTCGCGTTGAGCGAGGCCCGCATTTCGGTCGTTGATCATCTTTTCGTGCTCAGACTTAAGCTGCAGGAATTTTTCTTTAGCCTGGAGAATCTTTTCTTTCTTGATTACTTCCGACTCGGCTTCTGCGTCGCGAATGATGTTTTGACTTCGTCTTTTCATGGAAGCCTGGATCAGTAAATAGGAACCGACACTTCCGGATAACAGCCCGAAGGCTGCAATTATTATATACCACCACATAGGAATTACACTAACAATTATTAATAATATTTCTTTCATTTCTCTTCACTTATGGGTATAAAAAAACCCGCAGAGTTTCTTCAATACTTAGTAAAACCCCTTTACATCATGGGTGGAGGAACCAAAACGCGTCAAGCTTCCAATGTTCTCCGAGGAGAAATCCCGAAGGATTAAGGCCTGCTTTATTCATTTTGCGTGCGCCTCCAATTTACTTAGTGTTGAGTTTCACAAATAATTGAAGAAACAATGCGGGTAAATCTTGATCTATTTAAAAGAACGCTATTACTCTTTGTTAAGAAAATCTTCCATCCTGTCACTTATCTCTTTCACCTTTTCTTCGAATGGGGTTAAATCCATCTGATCCTCCGTCTCCATCACCTTTATTACAAACTGCAAAGCAGCCATTGCCAAAAAATCCTGCGTGTCCTTATCTGCGTACTTCTGCTTATATTGTAATACCTTCTCGTTAATCAGCCTGGCAGCTCTTCTTATCTTTTCTTCATCATCCCGGTCAATTTTGAGGGGATAATACCTCTCTGCCAGATTTACTTTTATGGATAGTTTGTCATCCATTTAATTTCCCCCGCTTATCGGTTTAAAAGAGCAATACATTTATCAATCTCCCGCACTATCCTGTTTACCCTGATTTTCGCATTGTGCGAATCCTCACTGTCAGCCAACAGGGATTTGGCTATTTTTAAATTTGCATATTTCAATTCTAACTCACTGATACGGGCCTGATATATTTTCGACTTCTTTTGCAGTTCAAGGTTGCTATTCCGCAGAACCAGCTTCTCTTCCCTTTCCCTTTCAATTATCGACAGCAAACGCTCCAACCGTGATTTCAATTCTTCTATTAACTGGACTTGGTTGGAATTCATATCCATGATTTAGTAATCACAAATATAACATAGCTTTCACAAATAAAAAAATAACGCTTTCATTTTTATTGCTTAAAATATAAATTTTAGTTTTACACTTTTATTAACCTTTGCAAATACCCGAATTGACTATGAAGGAAACAAGTTTGATTTTGCTTTTATTTTTGATGTTTCAGAACATTTTCTCACAACAACCAGTTATTCCTGCAAGATTCGCATCTCCTCTCGATATCCCCCTTGTCTTGAGCGGGAATTTTGGGGAGCTGCGCTCCGACCACTTTCACAGCGGTGTGGATTTCAAGACTCAGGGAGTTACAGGGAAAAACGTTTATTCGGTGGCTGACGGATATGTTTCCAGGATTAAAATCCAAACTTTAGGATATGGGAATTCCATATATATTACTCATCCCGATGGTTTAACCTCGGTTTACGGGCATTTGGAAAGTTTTACCGACAGCATCACAAATTATGTAAGAGCCTACCAGTATCAGAAAAAGACACATACACTGGATATTTATCCCGACAAAGAATTGTTCAAAGTGGCAAAGGGCGAAAAAATTGCTTTTTCAGGTAACACAGGAAGCAGCGGCGGCCCCCATCTTCACTTCGAGTTGAGAGGAACCGCAAGCCAGCACCCGCTCAATGCATTGAAGTATGGTTTTAATGTCAGGGATAAGCTCCCTCCCCAACTTTACCATCTTTTTGTTTACCCCATTGGGGAAACATCCCACGGCAAATACGCAGAACCCAAGGTTATTGCACTTAAAAAAGAGAATGGGAAATATCGTATAGGCCCGTCCGACACACTGATTCTAAAAGGGAGGATTGGCTTTGGACTCGAAGCCAACGATTTCCTGGACGATGCCAATAATCAATGTGGAGTTTTTACGATTGAACTCCTGATTAACGAGTTGCCCTACTATATGTTCAGGATCGACGAATTCAGCTTCGCTGAGTCTTCCTATATAAACGCACATACTGATTACCGCGCTAAAACAGAAAAAAATAAAAAGATTCATCTTCTCTATCGCAAATCCAACAATAGGCTAAGTCTTTATCCTCACCTTAAAGATAATGGTCTGTTTACCTTCCCTTCCGGTGAAACCTCAAAAGTTGAGGTTCGTGTAAGCGATACTTATGGCAATAGCTCCGAATTGATTTTTTATGTTAGGGGAAGCGCACCTGTCCTCATGTCGCAAAAGGCAGACAGCCTATCAAATCCGATTTTTAAATGGAACACGCCAAACTATTACGAAAACGGTCAAATAAGGCTCATGATTCCTGCCAACTCACTTTATGAAGACTATCAATTCAACTATGCGCGAACCGACATCGGGTATCAAAAAGTGTATCCCTTCACGCACTATCTAGGAGATTCATTCACTCCACTTCATAAGCCGGCAGATGTTTCCTTTTCAGGGGAAATGATCCCTCTGCACTTACGAAGTAAAACATTCGTAGCTGCAGTAAATGGAGCAAACGATATAAACTGCCTGTCGAGCACATGGAGCGGCAACCGAATAAGCGCACGCATCAAAAAACTGGGAAAGTACACTATTGTAATCGATTCGGTTGCTCCGGCAATAACCCCCCTTAATATACGGCAAGGATCGAATATGACACATGAATCCTCGATACGGTTTGCTGTTACCGACGAGCTGAGTGGGGTATCCGAATATCAGGGTTATATTGATGATGAATGGGTTCTTTTTGAGTATGACCCTAAAGACGACCTGATAAGACACAGCTTTGACGCTACCCGAACGATTTCCGGTATTGACCATGATCTTAAGCTAATTGTAAGGGATACCGCTGGAAACCAAAAAACGTATCAAACAAGATTCCAATGGTAAATAATTTAAAAAAGCTTACTGTTTTGGGCATGATGTCGGGCACATCACTTGATGGACTTGATCTGGCGATCTGCAGCTTCTCAAGAACGAATTCCAAATGGGATTACGATATTCTCAAAGCAAGCACCATAGCATACTCTCCCGATATTAAAAAAGCATTGGATAATGCAATTCGGATGACGGCTGAGGAACTTCTTATTCTCGATCACAACTATGGGAAATGGCTTGGACAGGAAGCCCGCAACTTTCTTGATTCCAACAACCTAAAGGCTGACTGGATTGCATCCCACGGGCACACCGTATTCCACCAACCCTTAAAAGGCTTCACGCTTCAGATTGGTAATGGCCATGATATTGCAGCATCGGCAAACCATCCTGTAATTTACGACTTCCGAAGTCTCGATGTGGCTTTGGGAGGACAAGGAGCTCCCCTGGTTCCATGCGGGGATCACTTTCTTTTTGGGAGTTACGACTTCTGCTTAAACCTAGGCGGCTTTTCAAATGTTTCCTTTGTAGAAAAGAGTCGAAGAATTGCATTTGATATTTGTCCGGTTAATATGGGATTAAACCACCTCGCCAGCAAAGCCGGTTTCGATTTTGACAGGAGCGGCAATTTAGGACGATCGGGGACAATAATCCATTCCCTTCTCCACCAATTGAACAACTTGGGCTTTTACGAGGAAAATCCCCCGAAATCATTAGGTAGGGAATGGTTTAACCTGCAAATGCTGCCATTGCTCGAGCAGGATTATGAGGTAAAGGATATTTTAAGAACATTGTATGAACATATTGCCATCCAGATTAGTTCCATATTGAATAAGTATGAGGGAAAAACGGTTCTTGTTACCGGGGGAGGTGCAAAAAACGCCTTTCTGTCTGAATTGATCGGGCTAAATACAAACCGGGAAATACTAATCCCCGATGAAATCCTGATCGATTTCAAAGAAGCCTTGATTTTTGCGTTCCTTGGTTACCTGAGGATTAATAACGTTCATAATGTTTTCTCTTCTGTTACCGGGTGTTCTGAGGACCATTGCGCCGGTGCAGTAATTAATAGAATTAACCATTAAATAATATATTATGCAAAACTTTATCGCTTACATCCCCACCCAGTTGCATTTTGGAAAAGGAGTAATAAAAGGATTACCGGGAGCAAGCCTTCCGTTTGGAAAAAAAGTACTTCTCATGTACGGCAAGGGCTCTGCGTTGAAAAATGGCAGTTACGACGATACCCTCCAACAATTGAAAATTGCTGAAATGGAAGTATTCCACTTTGATGGGATAAAATCCAATCCTGTTGTTGAGGATGTTGACGCGGCTGCCGAACTTGGTATAGCCAAACAAGTTGATATGATCGTTGCTGTTGGAGGAGGAAGCGTGATTGATTCGGCGAAAATCACAGCAATCTGCATACATGATCAGGTAAAAGCATGGGATGTTGTAAAGCGCAAGGTAATCCCCACCGGGGCTATTCCGCTTATTACAGTGCTCACGTTGGCTGCCACGGGAACTGAGATGAATTCGGTAGCTGTTTTGCAAAACCATAAAACCGATGAAAAACTGGGTTATGGACATATCTCGATGTACCCTAAACATTCTTTCCTTGATCCGGGCTACACGCTTTCAGTACCGGCCAATTATACCGCATTCGGGGTGGTTGATCTTGTGGCTCACTGCCTGGAAGCATGGTTCGGCGCAGGTGACGCGAGTTTGTCCGATCGGTTTGTTATTGCAATTATTAAGGAGGCCATGGAATATGGACCCTTGCTCATGAATGATCTCAACAATTATGATCTGCGCGCACGGATTATGTGGGCCGCCACCAATGCCCTGAATGGACTGACAAGCTACGGCAGGGTTTCCGGTGATTGGGCTGTGCATGGCCTCGGGCATGTGCTGTCGTACCTATATGACACTCCTCATGGCGCTTCTTTATCTATTGTATATCCGGCTTGGCTCAGGATAATGAAAGATCGGATTCCCGCACGTATTTCTCAATTGGGAGAACAATTGTTCAACGAGAACGATCCGGAAAAGACTATTGTAATGCTGGAAGCGTTTTTCAGTGAATTGGGAAGTCCTGTTCGATTAAGTGAGATTGGCAAAACCGATAATGAGGTTGAGGAGATCGTAAAGATCATGAATCACAACCGGGTAAGTGGCATGAACATGAGGCTGAGTGAAGACGACAGGCGCCAAATCGTTTTACAAATGGTATAAAACAAAGAATGCGCTGTCACAGCGCATCCTTTTTCCTCAAATTACTAACTAAAACTACCAACTAAACTACTAACTAAAACTACTTATTATTTATTGTGTCTTGAAGCAATTATTTTTTCTTGCTCAATATCTTGTGTCAATAATTATGATGCAAAACTAATACTTTTTTTTCAAAATCTAACACTTAGTGTATTAAAAAATTGTTAAGAAATCTTAAAATATATTATTCCGTCCAAAAAAACCGAGACAAATATAGGGGTCAATTTTGTCACAGCCAAAAACAAATCACAGTTTACAACAAATAACAGGGGGGTCATTACTCTCATATACACAATAATAAAACCACCCCCATGTTTTATCTATAAAACAGCAAGCCTTTTTGCATTTATTGGGAGTCAATGATAGAAAATGATAAATGTTATAAAAAACATTTATCCTATTTGACTTTTTACCCTATTTAGCCATAATAATATGTATTTTTGAAAACTAACTTAATAGATTATTGTATGATTCTTACGAACAGGATGAAAGTGGCAGCAATAATAACTGCCTTGATATTATTTCCCTTCAATTCTTATTCATGCACCAACTTTATAGTAACCAAAGGGGCATCATCGAATGGTTCCACCATGATTACCTATTCAGCTGATTCGCATGTTTTATATGGGGAACTGTATTTTTGGCCTTCTCAGGATTTTCCTGAAGGAAGTATGCTGGATATATATGAGTGGGACTCAGGCAGGTTTATGGGTAAAATCAAACAAGTTCCCCACACCTATTCGGTAGTTGGAAACATGAACGAGCATCAGCTTGCTATAGGAGAGACTACTTTTACCGGTATAGAAAGCCTCATCGACACCTCCGGAATTATGGATTACGGCAGTCTGATATACACAACCCTGCAAAGGGCCAAAACAGCGAGGGAAGCAATTAAAGTTATTTCCGATCTGGTTACCGAATACGGATATGGAAGTTCCGGCGAATCATTCTCCATCGCAGACGGAAACGAAGCATGGATATTTGAAATTATCGGAAAAGGTTCCGCAAACAAGGGCGCTGTTTGGGTTGCGCGCAGAATACCTGATGGATATGTATCAGGACATGCAAACCAGGCGAGAATCCAGACCTTTCCTTTGGCAACAGGGAAAAAGAACAGCATTGCAATCACATCAAAAGATTTGAAGCGCTTAAACGACCCTTTGGTTGAATGCATTTATGCATGGGATGTAATTGAGGTTGCCCGTAGTAATGGCTTTTTCAGCGGAAAAGACGAAGAGTTCAGCTTTTCTGATACCTATGCGCCCATCACATTTGGGGGAGCAAGATTTTGTGACATCCGTGTATGGTCCTTTTTCAAGTCGGTAAATGACGACATGCAGCAGTATTTTGAATATGTTTCGGGTCACGACCTGAGCAACCGTATGCCATTATGGATAAAGCCAAACAGAAAGCTCAGTAATTACGACCTGATGAATTTTATGCGCGATCATCTGGAAGGCACTCCTTTGGATATGAGAACGGATGTCGGTGCCGGATCTTTTGGGCTGCCCTATCGCTGGCGTCCACTCACCTGGAGTGTTTCAGGGGATAAGAAGGCTCACGAGTATTGCAACGAAAGAGCCACCGCCACGCAGCAGACCGGGTTTTCATTTATTGCTGAATCGCGCAGTTGGCTTCCTGATGTTGTTGGCGGCATTTTCTGGTTTGGGGTTGACGACGCCGCTACTTCGGTATACTCCCCAATCTATACAAGCATAACCAAGGTCCCCGAATGCTTCAAGGTAGGTAACGGTGATATGCTCACCTATTCGCCAACATCTGCATTTTGGCTCTTCAACCTTGTTTCGAATCTTTGCTACCTAAGATACGATCTAATGAGCGAGGATGCACTGAAAGTTCAAAAGGAACTGGAAAACACATATATTTCCAATACTGCAGCAACAGATGCTGAAGCGCTTGCACTTCTTGCCAAAGACGAAAAACAGGCCAGGGAATTCCTAACCGCTTACTCCGGAAAGGCTTCACAAAACACTTTTGATAAATGGAAAAGCTTAAGTGAGTACTTACTCGTTAAGTACATCGATGGGAACATAAAAAAAGAAGTGAGTGGGGGATTTGAGAGAAACTCGTGGGGAATAACCGTTAATCCTGCTCAGCCCGGATATTCGGACAACTGGAAGAAAAATGTGATTGAGGATACCGGCGACAAATTATTAGTTCCTGCAGGCGGCGGCCATTAGGCCCGGCTTTTTTGTCGAACCAAAATAATAATCCTGTTTTTTATCGGTTATATGAAATATGTAGCCTATTAAATTTTCATGTCAAGATGAATAATAAGAAATATCTGGTAGCGTTTGTTGCGGTGGCAGTAACAATTTCCGTAATTGTACTGCTCACAAAATACAAACATGTTTTTTTTCCCAATGCCTATAATTCCGTGAGCAAATATGAAACCGGGATGGTGGATAGTGGGCGCGTTATTTCGGGGATTGCCGCTTCCGGGGTAGTTGAACCCGAGAGCGAGGTATTGCTGCTGAGCCCCGGGAACAGCATCATTAAAAAGATCAACAAGGTCGTTGGGACCCATGTGAATACGGGAGATGTGATTTTGAGGTTGGATCCCACAGAAGTGGAGAATCAGATCGAGATAATCGAGGACCAGTTGGAGGTAAAGCGCAACAACCTCGAGAAAAACCGACTGGCAGCCAGAGGCATCCGTGTGGATTTGGATTACAACGTGGAGATGAAAAAGCTGCAGATCGCATCCCTTAAGGCAGAACTTGAGGATCAGGAGCAGCTTCTTGAGGTTGGAGGAATCTCCCCCGCTGCATTCGAAAAGACGAAACAACAGAAAGTCATTGCCGATAAGGAAATGCAAATGACCCTTGAGAAAAACTCCATCCGGTTGAAACAGTTGCAGGCTGAGGAAAACGGGTTGCTGCTCGAAATTAAAATGCAAGAGAGAGAACTTGAGAACGCCAGGGAATTGCTTGATAAAATGAACCTGAAAGCGCCCTCGTCGGGCATCATTTTGAGTGTTTTCGGCAAAGAGGGAGAAAAAGTCAGCCAATCGCAAACGCTTGTAAGAATGTCGAACCTTTCCAAGTACAAAATTACCGCCGTAATTGATCAGAAAGATGCCGATATCCTTAAAACCGGAGGAATGGCTTTTGCTCAGGTGGATCAAGTGCATGTGCCCGGGCAAATCGGAAATATCAAACCTATTGTTGAAAACAATAAGATCGAGTTCAATATTCATATGGATTATTCGAGTCAGGAGTATTTCAAGCCAAACCAAAATGTGGAACTACTAATCGTGGTCGGGATAAAAGACAGTGTTCTGCGTGTGAAGAACGGTCCCGGCATAAATCAGGATAAACTTCAGCACTTGTTTCGTATACAGTCATCGAAAGCACTCCGGACTGAAGTTGAGATAGGCCTGTACGGTAAAGATTATGTGGAAATCAAATCGGGATTAAAACCCGGTGACCAGATTATTATATCCGACATGTCAACCTTCCGGCATAAGGAAGCTGTTGAACTGAATGAGGAATAAGCCCAGCTCAACGACTCCGTCCTGCTGAATGTTTGATTTTCAGGAAGCGTGAATCGTCCCTAAATAAAAGACAAAATATCAGAAATTAAATTAACGCTAATAATGCAAAAATCACAGATCATTGTCCTCAGGCTTGCATTTTTAACGGTATTGATTACCCAGGCTGTTAGCGGACAGGAGAGCCTAAAAACCATGTCCCTGAATTTGCAGAACGCAGTTGACCTGGCTATACACCAGTCCTCCTCTGTGATGTACACTCAAAACAGGAACGTCAATTACTACTGGAGGTATAAGAATTATCTGGCAATGTACAGGCCACAGCTCAACCTTAACGGCGAATTCCCCAACTACACGCAATCGGCCACCCCGGTTACACAGCCAGACGGCAGTGTTGAGTTCAAGCAGGTATATAATATGCTTGGATCCGCAAGATTGTCGCTTAACCAGTCCATTCCACAGTTGGGGACCTACGTTTATGCGGCAACCTCTATTTACAGGGCGCAGGATTTCAAACAAGACAAAATTGATTTTTCGGGCAGTCCTTTTAATATTGGCTTTGTTCAACCTTTGCTGGCGTATAATTCCATGAAGTGGAGAAAACTCACCGAACCGATGGTTTATGAGGAAGCTCAAAAGGAATTTATCGAGTCGATCGAAAGAATATGCCAAAACACCACAGTGCGGTTTTTCCGCTACCTCCGTGCTCAAACCGATAGCAAACTAGCTGAGAGCAACCTGAAAAACAGTGAAAACAACCTAAAGATTGCGGAGTCGAAAAGGGAGCTCGGAAAAATATCGGAAAACGATTTCAGCCGCATCAAACTTTCTGTGTATAATGCACAGAAAGCCCAGAACAAGGCTCAAATGGACTTGAAAAATGCAGACTTTGAATTAAAATCGTATATAGGACTTGACCAGGATCAGGAGATTGAATTGGTAATCCCTCTAAACATCTCATTCTTTGAAATTGACCCGGACCTGGCAGTGAAGGAAGCCAAGGAAAACCGCAAGGAGACGCCCCAGTTCGAACGCCGTCTTATTGAAGCAGAAGAGGCTTTGGTACAAGCAAAGCGCAGCAGCGGGGTTAGTGCCACTCTCATGGGAAGCTACGGGATATCGAACAGTTCCGATGAGTTTTTGCTGGTTTACGACAACCCTGAGAGGCAGCGCTTGCTGAGCCTTACCGTTAGCGTGCCCATCATGGATTGGGGAAGGGCGGCATCAAGGATCAAACTTGCCGAATCGAGAAGTGATCTTGTGAACTTCGATGTTGAAAAGGAAAAAATCGATTTCGAACGCGAGGTTATTGTTCAGGTCGAGCAGTTCAACCTTCTGATTGATTGGATAAGTACCGCCGAAGAAGCCGATAAGGTGGCTGAAAATGGTTACCAGATTGCCCTTAAGAAATTCCAGAACGGGGAGATAAGCATTACAGACCTGAATATCTCACTGCAGGAAAGAGAATCGGCAAAACGCGATTACATTGCCTCTCTGCAATCCTACTGGGTCGCCTTTTACAACCTCCGAATCCTCACACTATACGATTTTCAGAGAGACGAAAAGATATGGTACTACAATCCTATGTTAAATGAGCAAAAGTAGAGCAAACTGCACCATAAATGAGCCGTCCCGACTTAAAAAATTAAAAAAGCACGATCCCCTGTATTTTCAGCAAGTCTAAAGCAAAAAAAACAGGGATTCACCATCAGAAACATATACTATAAAATAAATTGAAGTTCTGTTGCGGGTTCTGAAAAATTATTGTAAGTTTGCGGCCTGTAAAATATAAGCATATAATTAAATAATCTACCAGGATGGACTTAATGAAAGTTGTTGAAAAAGAATTCACCCCGGAAATAAACGTTCCAGAGTTCAATAGCGGTGATACTATTACCGTTCATTATAAAATTAAAGAGGGAAACAAAGAAAGGATACAGCAGTTCAGAGGAACCGTGATTCAAAAGAAAGGCGAAGGAGCAACACGTACTTTTACCGTCAGAAAAATGTCGGGTGCAGTAGGCGTTGAAAGAATTTTCCCTGTAACCTCCCCATTCATTGATAAAATCGAGGTCAACAAACACGGTCGTGTTCGCAGAGCCAAGATTTTCTACCTTCGCAAACTCACTGGTAAAAAAGCCAGGATTCAGGAAAAAAGATACTAATAGTCTATATCATACACTAAAAAAGCTGTTCCCAAAAGAACAGCTTTTTTTTGTCCCTAAGGGGAAAGAATAAGATATTTGGAAGTTTTTTCTACAGTTATGGCTTGCAAGCATATCCTCACATTTTAATCCTTTTCAAAAAACAAATTATACTTCCGGGATATTTTTTTGGCCGAACGAAATTATCAGGCACAGACTTTATCCTGTTTATCTTCAAAAATAGTTTTGTATCGTTGTATTAATCTGCCATTTACATTATCCCTTATCCGAATCCGGCACATTTTTCATTAGACTTTATTTAAAATGAAACTGAATTAGCTCAGAAAGCAATCCTTGGTATGGTTATTGAAAAAAAAATAATAATATTTGGAGTGTAAACTGTTTAATAATTGATAAAAGCTGATCTGCTTTTCTACGGCTGAATTAATAACTTAATAAATACGAATATGAGCAAGATGTTAAAAAGTATTGTAATTGTATTAGCTCTTTCTTTAATGGGAGGAAGTACGCTACTCGCACAGCAATTTAAATATATTGGCGCGGAAAAATGCAAAATGTGCCATAACAAACCGGCTAGCGGTGACCAGTATAAACAGTGGGCAGGATCTTTGCACGCACAGGCCATGAAATCCTTAAACAGTCCCGAATCGTGGGCTTATGCCAAGAAAAACAATATTGCTGATCCTACTAAGGAACCCAAATGCCTAAAATGCCATTCAACCGCTGCGAGTGTTCCTGCAAACCTGATCGCCACCATTACAGTTGCTGAAGGTGTTTCGTGCGAATCATGCCATGGACCCGGTAGCATGTACAAAAGCCCTGCGATTATGAAAAATCAGGCTCTTAGTATTAAGAACGGATTGATTATTCCTAATCAGGCTACATGCGAAAAATGTCACAATAAGGAGAACCCATTTTACAAGCCATTTAACTTTGCAACCGAATATCCAAAAGTATCCCATCCCAACCCAACACTATAGTCTGTAAAGGCTGATTGTCAGGATTGAATTTATAACTCCTTTATTGCGAATGCAATAAAGGAGTTTTTTTTAAGGGCTACTGAAACCTTAGTACAGGATTCTTAAACTTATTAGTGAATTGAAATATGGTCAGTTTTTGTCGCCCTCGCTTTTACCCTGACAGCAAAATTTAAGTCAGTCCGATTGGACATTCATGAAAAGTCTCCAAAAATTCCGGATTTGCTCAACTATTTATATGTATTTTTGTTAAATCAATTTGAAACCAAATAAACCCAAAATAAAATGAAGTCAATATTGTCGGTTATCGTAATATTCCTCGTTCTGAGCGCGTGCCAGTCGAACCAGAGCTCCAAACCCATGAGCCAAACAGAATCATCCACACATGAGGTTGTTATTAAGGAAGTAATACAGGTTAGCGGATACACCTATCTTTTTGTTCAGGAGAACAGAATGGAACGTTGGCTTGCAACCCCTCCAATTCAGGCCAAGGTAGGAGAAACCTATTATTATGAGGGTGGATTTGAAATGGTGAATTTTAAAAGCAAGGAGTTGGACAGGACGTTCGAAAGCATAATTTTCCTTGAAGGAATAAGCACTTCCCCAACTCTGGCTGAAGAAAACGAAACCTTGGTATCGCCGGGGGCAACGGTAATTAAAGATGGCAAAAAAGAAATACAAATCACTCCTGCTGAAGGATGCATTACCATAGCCGAGCTGTTTTCCAACAAGGAATCCTATAAGGGGAAATCAGTGAAAATTAAGGCTGAAGTAACCAAGTTCTCCCCTGAGATTATGGAAACCAACTGGATTCACCTTCAGGACGGCACGGATTTCGAAGGCGATTTTGATCTGACGGTTACCTCCCCCGAAACTGTAGCTGTAGGTGATGTTGTGATTTTTGAAGGGAAAATCACTCTAGACAAAGACCTCGGTTTTGGATATTTCTTCCCTGTCCTTATGGAAAACGCCAGCCTGGTAAAGTAAAAAGCATTCTTATTTCAGTAAAAGGCAACAAGGCACAGGAGGGCTTGTTGCCTTTTGCTTTATATTCACATCCTATTTGCTTTCCTGCTTTTATCAGTTCCAATTCAGCAAGCTTACTTTATTTTGAATATAAATAGGCTTTTAATTTGGGGATAAATGGTGAAATGCGTTTGAAAACTCATTTATTTGGAGTAAAATTCCATAATATTTCAAATGATTCAGCCCTAACCATTTATACTTATCAACATGAAACTCCCTCAATCCGTTTATAACTGGACTTCTATTCTTGGTGTTGTACTTGCATTAATCAGCCTTGGATTGATCATCTTCACCTTTATTCTATCTGCTTTTTTTGATCTGGGCAGTTCGTATATTGGTCTCTTTATCTACATTATCTTCCCGATGTTTCTGGTTTTTGGCTTAGTACTGATTCCCGTTGGGATTTTCATAACCCGCAAAAAGCTTAAAAAAGGCATAGCAGAGACAGAGTTTCGCTGGCCACGCATCGATCTTAACGATCACAAATACAGAAATGCTTTTGTGATGTTTGTGTCCATTACTTTTGTGTTTATTTTCTTATCGGCAATCGGCACCTATGAGGCATTTCATTATTCCGAATCGGTGGAGTTCTGCGGCACCTTATGCCATAAAGTAATGGAGCCCGAGTATGTTGCCTATCAAAACTCGCCTCATGCCCGGGTAGCCTGCGTTGAGTGCCATGTTGGGCCCGGTGCCGACTGGTTTATCCGATCGAAACTGTCGGGACTCTACCAGGTCATTTCCGTAACCTTCGGATTGTATCCCCAGCCTATTCCCACGCCCATAGAAAGCCTCAGACCGGCTCGGGAAACCTGTGAAAAGTGCCACTGGCCTGAGAAATTTTACGCCCAGAAAAGCAGGCTGGAGAAACACTACCTTACCGACGAAAACAGCACAGGCTGGGATATTAATCTGAATATGAAAGTTGGGTCCTCACACAGTGCTCTTGGCCTTATAGAAGGTATTCACTGGCATATCAATCCTGACATCAAGATTGAATATGTCTCGAGCGAAGATGAAGACCAGGCGATTAATTGGGTCAGAACAACAAACGTGAAAACCGGCGAAGTGACCGTCTTTGAGGATCAATACAATCCTCTTGCTCCCTCAGCAATCGATTCTTTACAAAAACGGGTGATGGATTGCATGGACTGTCATAACCGACCCTCCCACCGTTATGCCTCCCCGCCGAGTTTTATCGATAACGCCATTACAGCCGGTCTGATTCCGCTCGACATCCCCTGGATAAAACTGGCCTGCATTGAGGCAACGCGGTTTGAAACCGGCACAAACGACTCCGCACAGATTCTGATAAGCCAGAAGATGATGGAGTATTACGAAACAAATTACCCTGAGGTAATCAGTTCCAACCCTGAAGGCTTGAAAACAGCCATTAGCGGGCTTCAGAAGGCATATTCGCAGAATGTGTTTCCGTACATGAAAGTCACTTCTTCGGTTTACCCCGACCATATCGGCCACAAGGAAACACTTGGATGTTTCAGGTGTCACAACGACAATCACGTGTCCGCCACTGGGAAAACCATATCCAAAGATTGTAATTTATGCCATGTTATAAAGGCCCAGGGCGTTCCCGGAGCTATGCAACACGTTTCGGTGTTCGACACGCTGGAATTTGTGCACCCTGTGGACATCGACAACGCCTGGATGGAGTCGGCCTGCTCGGATTGCCATTCGGCGCTCTACTAGTTCCTAAACCCTGCCCTTTATAAAAGAATAAGTCATTGCGGTTCATGTGAAACCATGCACCGCAATGACTTATTGAAATAATGTTGTACGACGTGAAGCCTTCACCAACAGCAAAGACTTTCCTTTGAATATTTATTGAGCTTTCAACGCATCGGCCTTCTTTTGGGCTTCCGCAAGGAGCGCTGTTGCTTTGACATCGGCATCTTTGTTCAGGGTAACGGCTTTCTGTTCCGCTTTCTTGACCAGTTCAGCAGCAGTTTTCTCAGCAGCCACCTTTTTCAAGGGATTGCTTCCCGCTTCCTTAATCAGGTTTTTACCCTGCAGTTTTGCTTCACCAACGAGCTTCTCCCCTGCTTCCTTAGCAGTAGCCCGCAATTTATCGGCCTGCTCTTCGGCATCCTTCATGATTTTGTCGATTTCCTCATTGGCTTTTTCCTTAACATCCTCTTTTACTTTCTGTACCTCCTCCTTAACCTTTTCCTGTACAGCCTCTTTCACCTCGGATTTGGCTTTTGCCATGCTCTCCTTAACATCCATCCCTATTTTGGGATCGGTGAATGTGCCGGTGATCTTAAGCTGTACATTTACATTTTCGCTTTGCTTAAGATCGAATCCTTTGCCAGCAGCCTGTTTTACAAGGTCTTCATATACATCATTGGCTGCGCTTCCGAATTCGTTGCGGGGGATATCCAGACTCATAAAATAGTTCATGGTTTGGTCGATGCCCTGATCTCCCCCGATATTAGCTTTGGCAGGTCCCACTTTCGTATCGAAAGGCTCAATAAAGACCCTTCCGTTGCGGATCTCGAAGTTTGCTTTAACATCCTGGATTTTAACGTTTTTGAACTTGTCGTTTTTTAGGGCACCCGCGATCTTGGCAAAGGTTTCCGAGTTGGCAACCATTATCTCGTCCGTCATCAGGCTACCTCCGCCCACAATAGTGTTAATCACAGGACTCATAGCCGAATCGAGATTGGCTGTGAACTTCAGGTTGGTTGAGATGTTTCCCTGCATGTTCTCGGCAATCGGAGCCAGTTTCTGAACCGTGTTAAAAGCATTGAATGCAGAGGGGATATCGATGTTTTTAATGGCCATGTCAAAGTCGACCGTCGGAGTCCTAATATCCTGGGTATTATATTCACCGCTCATAAGCATAGAACCCTGAAGCATGTTCATGGAAACATTGTCCATCAACACTTTCCCGTCGCGAACAATAAGCTTCCCGAGAATATCTTCGATTGAGAGATTATCGTAGAGCACCTTTTTTAGGTCGGATTGCAAAACAAAGTCTATATTTTTCGGCACTTCAACCACTGTCATTGCCGCCGTGTCGACTACCTCGGTTTCCTCTTCGGCTGTGGTATCGGCCATCAGCTCGTTAAGGTCGAGAAAATTGGAACTGAAATTTAGACTTCCCCTGATCGTTTCGTTTTTGAAAACATATGGGATAAAGTTCTCCAGCTTTCCGTTCATGTGAATATCGCTGTTCCCGATTTTCGCATCGAATGCACTCAGGTTCACAAACTGGGGAGAGAAGTACATGCTGGTTTTCTCGATGGTTACGGGCATAGGTATGTCTTTTCCCGAAACCTGGACATTCATGACTTCAAGAAGACCGTCGGCTTTGAATGCCTCATAATTCTCATTATCGATATCCGACATTTTTCCCATAAAGCTGATATCCGAGTTTATAGTACCCGACATGAGGGCGTCATCCATGGGAACCACATCGGAAAGGCTTGCAAGGTCAATGCGGCCTTTGAACATACCGTTCATCTGCATATCGCTCATGGGTGTGATGATATGAAGCTGCATATCGAAAGGGTTTCCGGCAACTTCGAGGTGGAATTTGTTCACATCCACCCGCGTATTGTCCTCAACAACCCCATCGTAGAATATTACCACGTCGATGTTAACATTCTCAACGGATTTCGGAAGATCGGGATAGGCAAAATATCCGTCGGTAACAAGCAGCGCAAGGTTAAGCAAAGGCATTTGGGTATCGTTGTACACTCCTTTTGCCGTTCCCTCGAGAGAAAGCGTTCCTGATGTTTTCAATGCAGCATAATCCTGAGTGTAAATAGCCGGGACCATGGAAAGAAGGGTCTTAAAGGAGGTTTCGCGGGAGAAAAACCGGAAGTCGATATCCATATCCGTATCGTTGGGCATGCCGAATGTACCTTCAAGACCCATGATTAAATCATTGAGTTTGATGTCGGTCTGCCCAAATGTGAACACAAACTTAACCAAATCGGCTTTAATGAGGGAATTGATATCCAGTCGGGCTTTGTTAATATACTTCATGCCATCCATGATGAACCCAAACGATGAGGTTGTGGAGGTGATGTTAAGATCCGTAAAGTCCTCGGTCATATCACCGCTAAGGAGGAAGTTGAAGCCTTCGAGGCTTGCACTCATGTTTCCTTCCCTATCGATATAATAAATACGTGCATCACGGACTTCAAATCGCTTAAGTTTGATAACGATGCCCATTGAGGAGGTGTCGGTTTCGACTTCTTCAATAACAGCAGCTGTATCGGGAACCATGATATCGTAGTTCACGCTTCCGTCGGCAAGTGTGATTGCATTAACCACGGGTTTATTAAGCAGAATCGACTTTACCTGAATATTGTCGGAGAAGACGCTCAGAAGGTCGATTTTCAGCGAGAACTCGTCAAAGGCGACCAAAGTGTCTCCCTCGAAATTATTAATCCCCACTACCGATAAGTCTTTGAGGCTTACCTTAAGATCGGGAAAGCCCGTCAACAATGAGATTGACACGTCAGACCATTCGACTTTCGCATAAACGGTTTTGTTGACTTCTTCCTTTACTTTCTTGATTATTTCAGATTTAAATACAATGGGAATCGCGATTATTGCAGCAAAAAGCACAATAATCACAATCATAAAAATTTTGAAAAATTTCTTCATGGCAGGTAATTTTTAATTTTTCTAAAATTACAAAATTTTTTTAAGTGTTGTCCGGCTAAAGATTATGAATATTCTTCAAACCGGGATTACCTGACATCCCTGACTTTGGCTTGAGCGTTCGATCCAAGGTCGGGGCTTTGGCAATAAGGATTTACTTCAGATTCAAACCAATACTTAAAGGGATCAGCTATGAAAGATACAATTCAGTTAATCAATGTTTTAGATCACAATATAAAATCCCGACAGGATGAAACGATATTTGACCCGACAATACTGCTTTTATCATAGTTTATAAAATGATTGCCTGTGCAACAATGGATAAGATACCAGTTAAAAAAAAAGAATATCCAGTAACAAGACCTATTCGGAAAAAGCAGTATAATAGAGCCTGAAGAAAAAGAACGGATTAGCAGAAGTTTTTTAATTCAAATTATCAAGGTACTGAGAAGGGGTAACATTATACATTTTTTTAAAACACCTGTTGAAGTATGAAATATTATTAAATCCCACCATATAGGCAACCTCGGAGATATTGTAATTATTACTTGAAAGGAGTTTTGCAGCCTCCTTGAGTCGATAACTCCGAATAAATTCAGTAGTTGACTGATCTGTTAATGCTCTCATCTTAAGATGCAGATTGCTTCTACTCATTCCCATTTCGCGGGCAAATCCTTCTGCAGTAAATTCAACTACCGACAGGTTTTTACTAAGAAGATCATAAGCTTTCTTAACAAAATTCTGGTCCACTCTGTTATGTGCAATGGTTGTGATCTCCATTTCGGACCCAGACTTAAACTTATTTTTCAATCTGTTACGGTTAGTAATGAGGTTTCTTATTCTTGCGTTTAAGACATTTATATCGAAAGGTTTATTAAGATAGTCGTCGGCTCCTTCCTCAAACCCCTCAATTTTATTCCTGTCTGAATCCAGAACAGTAAGCAAAATCAACGGAATATGACTAACACGAATATCGTTTTTAATTGCTCTGCACAATTCATAGCCATCCATCTTGGGCATCATTACATCGCTTACAATTAGTTCAGGCAAGACCTCCAAGGCTGTTTTCAGTCCATCAACGCCATCACTTGCCTCATAAACGTCAAAATCACTATTCAGCGATTCCACGATATAATTTCGAAGTTCGTAGTTATCTTCAACGACCAGAATCTTGGTATTCATAGGTTTGTTGTTCAAAACCATAGAATGGGTTGAAAAAGGTATAGGGTCCAATAATTTATAATCCTGAGTTAGCTTATAAGTAGCGGCGTCGGATTTTTCTTCGTCCTTCAAGTGCAAATCACCTAAAGGAAGAAGAATTGTGAATTTGCTACCCTTACCCGGTTGACTTTTAACTGTTATAATTCCCTTGTGAAGCTCAACATATTCTTTCACAATGGATAAGCCAATCCCTGAACTTGAAGGATTTGCAATAGTGCTATCCTCAATCTGATAAAATCTATCGAATATCTTTTCAAGATAGATCTCTTCGATACCCGTACCTGAATCTATTACAGAAATGGACATATATTCCATATCAGTTGTCGGATCAGAATGGGAAACGTTGTTATTATGAAGGGAAATCTTAAGTTCAATACTGTTTCCGTCTGGAGTATGCTTAAATGCGTTTGATAACAGGTTTAAGAAAATTTTCTCCGCCTTTTCTGTGTCTACCCACACCTTTTGTGATTCAAAGTCAGATGTGAATTTGTATGAAATACTATGATTAAGCGCATAATCATCAAAATAGGTTGAGACTTCCTTTAGAAATTTCACCAAATCCAACTCTTGTGCTTTCAGACTAATGTTGCCCGTATCGATTCTGCGAAGGTCCATGATTTGATTTATCAACCGGCTTAGAACCTGTGCGTTTCGATAGACCAAACGGGTGAGTCTCATTCTGCTTTCACTGTCGACTCTTTCATCAGCATTCAATAGTTTTTCGAGGGGAGAAAGGATTAATGTGAGCGGGGTTTTAAACTCGTGTGCCGCGTTAATAAAGAATTTGATCTTCGATTGATTGATTTCATTGCTTTTTTCACTTTCGAATCTTTCAATCAGCAGTTTTTGTCGATAAACTGTTTTTGAGCGGATATAAGAATAAATAAAAAAGCCGATCATTGAAAGAAGCGCCAGATAAATTCCATAACTGAGCTTTGACCTCCATATCGGCGGTTTTACGAAAATGTCAAGATATCTCAGAGAAACAGCCTTGGATAAGTTATTGGTGGCTTTGATATGCAAAGTGTACTTGCCAGGAGGTATTCGGGTATAGGTGAGGGTGTGATTGTCTTTATTATCAATCCATCCAAAGTCATAGCCTTCTAGAAAGTAAGAGAAATTATCGCTATAGGGATTAATAAAGTTGAGGGTTGTAAAATCAATACTGATAAATGATTGCTGATGTTCGAGGGTCAACCTGTCTATTTTGTCTATTGGCTTATTTATTAATGACTTAACACCAGGTTTTATGTATTGGTTAAAAATCTTGAGTGATGTAAGGTGTAACCTGAATCCATCATCCTGGATGTTAAGCTTGATTTCCAATGGATTGAAGAAAGCCACCCCATTTTTTGAACCGAAATACAACCTTCCATTTCTATTTTTAAAGACGGAATTTGGAATAAAAATATCATGCAGCAAGCCGTCATTTTTACTGAAATTGGTAAAGACACCCTGTTCAGGATTAAACTTTGACAATCCATTTATAGTTGAAAGCCAGATGTTTCCATTAAGATCATCTACAATGCTTGAAATTGATTTGTCAGGCAACCCGTCAATTTTCGAGTAAGTCGTAAAACTTTTTGATTTACTGTCATAAAGATTTAATCCGTTAAGGGTCCCTACCCATACCCTATCCTGCTTATCACAAAAGACTGTTAATACCGTGTTATCGCTTAATGATCTGTTTGAAGGGGAATGGACAAACGAAATACTCGATTTGGTATTGGGGTTGAACAAGAACAGCCCATTAAAAGTGCTTATCCAAAGGTTTCCTTCGTAGTCTTCTGCAATGCAGTTTGCAAAGTTGTAAACAAAGCCTTTTTCGGTATCGGAATAATAGTTGCTGAAGCAATTTTTTTCTTCAATGAATTCGGAAAACCCCTTGTGCGTTGCGATCCAGATTCTTTTTTTCGAATCTTCAAAAACATAGTTTACAATATCATTGGCTAACGAGGTACTATCTCCTTCAATATTTAGAAACGTGCTATATTGGCTTGAGAAGGGATCGAAAACGGTTACTCCCCCAAGATAGGTACCAATCCATATTCGCTTCTTGGAATCCTGCATAAGGGATTGAATATGATCAGATTTAAGTGCAGGTGTATTGCCTGAATTTTTATTGAAATACTTTTCTTTTTTGAAATCCAAAATATTTATTCCATTACCGTACGTTCCCAACCAAATTTTTTCTTCCTGATCTTCCAGGATGGAAAGCACCAGATCATTACGGGCTAAGGATGATCCAAATGACTGCGTTATGATTTTGTTGAATTCGAAAGGATGTTGTTTCAGTATATTGATACCACTTTGAACGGTGCCGATCCACACGTTTCCCTGCCTGTCTTTGAAAACCACATTCAATACATTACTAACTAAAGATTTGTTATCTGCAGGATCGTGAAAATGATGAGAAAACCTATCAGATTTTTTGTTGTAGATGGAAAGACCGTTTCGGGTAAGAATCCACATTTCATTCTCATTTTTCTCGAACACATATAGGGCAGTTATGTCAGCAATTCCCTTTTCCGGATTAACATCAGATTTAGTATATCTCTGAACGATGAAGCTATCCTTGAAAAAACGATAAATTCCCTTGTTAGTGGCCAACCAAATAGAATTATTACTATCACTGTTGATTTTGATTATTTTATTTTCACGCAGTGTATTCTGATTATCAACATAGTGAGTAATTTCGATAGTCTTTTGCTTAAAGGGATCATAATAATATGCCCCATCGTTATGTGTTCCGATCCATATCAATCCTTCGTTATCAATAAACAGGGAGGACAAGTGAGATTTAACTATCCGTTCTGAAAGGCCTCTGGGTTGATACTGAAAGAAGGCATTTTTGAACATGTCATAAATGAACAAGCCTTCAGAGGTTGCCGCAATAAAATTGGTTTCTGCAAGTTTGAGTATTTTATAAACCTTTGCCGTAATTCCTTTTTCGTTTCTTATCAAAGGTATTCGTTTAAAGATTTCCTGATTGGAATCAAAGTAATTAATCCCTGTAACCGTACCTGCAAAAAAGTTATCACCCGAGGTTTTACAAATAGTATATACAGAGTTATTATCGATGGAGGTTGAATCATCCATACTGTTTTGAAAAACGCGGAAAGAATAGCCGTCAAACCTGTTGATGCCATCTTCGGTCCCAATCCATATAAATCCTGAAGAATCCTGATAAATATCAAGGATACTGTTATTGGACAGCCCATTTTCACTGGTAATCAGATCAAACTGCAAATTCTGAGCGATAAGCGCGCTTGATAGCAGCAACACGCCAAAAATTGAAATGAGAATTTTCTGTTTAAATACCATTGATCTGTACCTTCCTTGTTTCTGTAAAATTAGAACGAAGAGTTCATTTTTCCAAGCATAAGAGGAATATCAACAAAACATCTCAAAATGCCTTTACATTATGGTTTGTGATTTTAAAGATTACTTGTAAATTATGGCAACAAATCATTTCCGCCGATATTTCGCAACAAGAAGCTATTTCACATTCTTTTTCACAACTCGGGTTTTCACTTTAATGTCTGCATTTACTCCATTTTCGATATAGATTGGAAAAGCATTTGGATTTACGGGTGAAGCAGTGCCTTCAAATTCAGTAATTCGTAAATTTTCAAAATTGATAACCTCGAGGCCATGAGTAAAGAATTCCATCCTGGTGTCGGTCCAATCCAAGCGGAAATTATCAATTTTAAGGTCAGATACATACTGTGCGAAAAACGCAGGGAGATCGCGTTGAAACAATTGACTTTCCTCACCCAAACAGCCACGAAGGTCGATGTTTCCGCCGGCGACTCCGTTCAATTTCGAATCGATTATCTCAAGAGACACATTATTGAAGGTGACATTTTCGATGACGCTTTCTTCCGTTCCATAGATAAGGATACCGTTTTCGCTTTTGCAGGTAATATTGTCAAACTTAAGGTTTTTGATCCTTCCCAATTTCACACTGTCTTTTCCTCGAATGGCGGAGATATGAATAGGTTCTCCGTTGCCCCACCAATCGCCGGTACGGAGCTTTGTTTCGATGTTGATATTTGATATATTGATGTTTTCCAATGATCCTTCATCACGCAGGAAGATTCCGATTCCACGTGTGGAATTTGTTATGTTACAATTTGAAATATTGATGTTGCGAACCGTGTTCTGATCCAGGAAACCAATACGGATACCACTGGAATAGGACTGTAAATTGCAGTTTGAAACAATGATATTTTCGGAAAGATGGCGGATTTGTTGATAGCCCGGAATCTCAAAATGGTGGGCGTAGCCAACAATTGCAATGGCATCATCTCCTGAGCGGATATCACAGTCAGTGACGATAACGTTTTTACAGCTGGTAATGTCGATACCGTCTGCATTTGGGACCAGCATATTGGTGTAAAGGCGAATCCCATCAACCCTAACGCCGTCGCAATCGGCAAAATGCATAGTCCACATAGGTGCCCCGGTAACCAATATATCATTTACAGTTACTCTTTTACAATTACTGAATATAAACATTTGGTAGGGTCGATCTTTGGGAACCAAGGGTCCATCACCTATCCCCCCATCCATAACTTTTCGGAAGTTTTCCTTTTGTCGTGTGTACTGTGTTCCTCCCCATTCAATTTTTTTAGCTTTATTGTGGTCGAAAAAGTAATCCCCATTCCCATCGATATTCCCAAAACCTGAAATGATAATGTTCTCAGCATTTTCAGCGTACAGCATTCCGTAATGGACCTCATTGTAGGGTGTGTAATCGTTCAGATTTGAACTTCCCCGGAGAATAGCACCTGATTCAAGATACAAATGCACATTACTTTTAAGGTTAACTGTTCCGATAATAAATATACCTGTGGGAACAATAACTTTACCGCCCCGATTCGCGCTGCAGGCATCAACTGCTTTCTGCACGGCTTCAGTATTCAAGGTTTTCCCGTCACCGATAGCCCCATAATTCTGAATATCAAATGTCTGTGCAATGCCATAATTAAATATAAGAAGGGACATTGCGAGAAAGAGTTGGCGCTTTTTCATATTCATAAGAATTTATTATTGATTTGTTATAGATTCGTAATGGTTTGAATATTATTACAGTTCTTGTTTTTTGATTTTTCCGTATCGAATGCTAAACAGAACAATCCCTGATTATTCCAGGTATTCGTTTGCAAGCGTAAAAAACACATCTACGGTCCAGGAATAACCTGTATCTCTTAGGGGTCGTCCATCGAGTGAACTGAAATTTTCAGCAAAGCCGGATTGTCTGCACATCTCGCAAAACTTTACCGCAAGCTCTTTTGCCCATTCTGTTTCGCCGCAACGCTTTAATCCCTCTACAAGAAAAAAGTAATGAGGAGCCCAAACAGGGCCTCTCCAATAACCATCATCGATAAAATATGGGCTTTTCGGGTGTTCGCTGGCAGGGCCATATGCAGTCACGATTCCGCTTGTCCGGAGATCCTTTAAGAGTTTGATTCGTATCTCATCAGGAAGGCGTTTTCCAAGCATAACAGGAATGAAATTAACAAATGAAATACAATCCTTACAATGTTCCCCGGTAAAACTATTCCTGGAAATAAACATTTCTCCTGTCCACAAACTATCAACCAATAATTGGGTAAGTATGTCGGCTCTTTCCTTCCACAAAACTGCGTCTTTCTTTTTACGAAGCTTCAGCGCTGTTTCAGAAAGCCAATCCATCTGAATAATGAGATGAGTACTCAGATCAGGCGTCTCTGTGGGATACCCTGCGAGGAAAACCGGGGAATTATCACAACAATCATTGGAATTGTTATATTGAGGTATGCCATTATTGTTGTTATCCATATACTTCATCCAAAAATCGGTAAGTTTGGAGATGGGATCATATAAAGCAGCCAATTCATTTCTGCTGAATTTTGCTGATGACAGCTGTTCCATCTTCTGCATGGTGAGACCCTGAATAGGTGGTTTAAAAGCAGCGTACATAGGATATTTCTCGGTTAAGAAATCAGGGAGTATCCCTAGTTCTGTCTGGTAATCAAAAAGCACCAGCAACTGATCCAGGGCAAAATCGTGATCATTGCATACCGACATTGCTCCGAAGCAATTATCCCAGGACCAGATTGCTGTCATATAGTTTTTCGACTGGTACATGCAAGGTCGTTTAATGGCGGTTCTGGGATTTACAACAGAGGACCATTTCAAGTATGCTCCGAGCTGTCTCAGATCGTTGTATTTTGCAGGAGTTGAGGGAATTTTTTCCTGGAACTTCATAAAATGAGCCTGGGCATCCGAAACGCAGTTATCGAAAGGTTTATTATAGGTATTCCCATCCCATGCATCCTGAAACTGGTTAACAGCTATTTCAAAGGTTTGGTTTTCATCAGGAGCAACTGTTAAAACAAACAATGGGCCATCGGTTACAGGATCGTTAACAAAGGATTTGGCTACCTGGCCTGAAGATTTACCTTTCATTACGGCGACAGTATAATGGGGCCCCCACATTTTACAGTGCCATACTGTCTGATCGTAATTCAGAGGATAAGTAGCACCGCTCCATGTACCGATAACCTGAGTGAGCTTTAGCCCGGTGCCATTTCCTCTCAAACGGATTACATCCGGGGTTTCAAAGCAAAGTTCAATGGATCCGAAATCGGTGCTCATTGTGAGTTTTGAAGTGGTTGCAGACACCCGGTATGGAACAACGACTCCGTTCTTTAAAGCCTCAATTTTAAAAACCCCTTTCCATCCCCACATCCTCTCCCCACTGACATCCCTGATATACAAACCTTCTTCCCCGGTTTTTTCATCGGTATCAAGCATAACTGACATGTAAGAACCGTAATGGGAAAATGGGTACTCCCGAACATCAAAGCTCAGTTTCTGAGATTCCGCATTCAGACACAAAAAAAATAGCCAGACTGTAAAAACCAGTTGTTTTGTCATTTTAATCTTCAGGATAATTTATTTTTCAGAATGCACATCATTAATTTTCAAATTATCAAAAGAAACCGGTTCAAAACTGCTTCCGATACCGGCAAGTCCCCTTCTGTATGAAATATCTGAAATTTCGCACACTTTTACATTATCTATGTATGCTGTAATTACATCAGACTGGCATCTAACTTTCAGATTAACCCAGGTATTTCCGGTGATTACAGTTTGCCCCGAGGCTAATTCCCTGGAAGCAGTAAGCAATTTCCATGTTCCGTCAGCAAACAGTTTGAGGTTGTACCCCACCGGATTATCCGCCTGGAAGCAGGCCCAAACTTCTCCCTGGAATCCTCGGGCAATAACTGACGCGAAAGTTTTCCCGGGGGTGGACTCTGATATTAAAGAGAAAGAAACATCAGTGCTTACCTCAATATTCGTCCAATTCATATCCCCTGTTAATGAAAATGCGGATTTACCTGATGACCAATCAATTCCTTGCTGATGGATTTGCTGTACCAGTATCAAATTTTTCTTTTTCGCTACCATGGTTTCAAATGCACCGCTCTGGTCGCATAAATATTTTGGTGTGGCCTCAGGAGGGTATGAATTGAAATTCTCGGTGTAAGGTAAAGGGAAGTTTTTTGGATTTGGACTAACAGCTCCGCCTTTATACTGTCCGGAAGTAGTTGTTAGGGAATACACTGACCGGGGTTCTGCAGAAATCCTGAATTCACCATTAACAGCATAAATATCTGTCTCCTTCATAAAATATTGCAGATCATCAGACTTCCACACATGCAGTTTCTCAAATTTAAAACTTCCTTCCTGTTTAATAATTATTTCCTGTTTGCTTCCGGCCTCAGTGGTCTCGATAATAACCGAAATATGTTGTTTACCTGAATCGGTAAGGGATACAACGCTTCCCCCAGCAGGTAATTTAAAGCAGGCATTTTCGAGATAAAACCATCCGGGTTTTGCAAACTGGGAAGTGTGGGCCACAGACCAAAGTGTTTTTTCTATTTCGTATGCGCCCGACCAAGGAGTATTAGCTTTTATCATACCGGACCCGGGGGCAGGCAGACAGTCGTAATAGGAAGTCACAGGGCTCCAGAACTCAGTTTTGGTAAGTCTTCTGTCGATATAATTAAGATTCAGTTTCTGTGCTCTTTGGTGTCTATATGGCAGCATGGTAAACCAGTTCCATTCCCCATCTTCGGTTGACCAGAGTTTTTTCCCTTCCTCTTTCATCTTTACAGCAGACTCAGTAAGCTCTCCCCAAGGATAATGAACACCAATTGCGTAAATTGCCTTGGCAAGTTCCGGATCAGCCAACATTGAATCTGCAATTTCCCACATTTTATGCACAGGTCCGTTCATGTCACTTGCTACGATCCTGACATTTGCCAATCCATGCTCATCGAGGGTTTTTCTCAATAGCTTAATCCATTCCACATTGAAATCCCTCTCATTCCATATTCCCACAAAATTAATATCGAGTTGATGGTGAGCCTTTGCACCGAGGATAAACTTTGCAATATAAGAGGCGCAATCGGCAGAATAATAATTCCCATTGCCTATCCATCCCGGGGCACCCCAAGCCAAAGCATCCAGGATAATTTCAGGATTTCTTTTTTTTGCTTCTTTCATTAGCCACCATTCGTAACCCCGGTTATAATTTTCTTCACCCCTGATGCGCATATGGCTTGGTTCGGAACCATCGGTTGAATTAATATCCCCGCCAATTTCAACTTTCAGGTGTTGTAAACCCGCTCCATAATTTGGTTTAAACAGAAAATCCAATATTTGGCTTCTGTAAGGTTCGGGGTAATCAATGAGCAATCGGGATGATGCGCCGGCACTTACTGCTCCAATTCCATCGAACTGATCTGCAAGTGTTTCCGAATTCAGGATCAGCTGAACAGTTGATTTTTCCTGTGCCGACAAGAATTCTGCAGCAACAAGGAACAACGCAATTATTACGAACAAGCCTATTTTCCTCATTTTTTCGTGTATTGGTTTATTTTTTAGTCGAGTTGTTTTTTTGCCTCGGTAATAAATGTCAGCATATTTTCAAGGCTCACATCGCCCTCTACCGAATGGGCCGGAGAAAAAATGTAACCACCGCTCTTACCAAGGGCCAGCAGTTTTTGTGATTGTAGTTGTACCTCCCTGACATTCCCGTAAGGAAGTGTTTTCTGGGTTGAAAGTCCACCATGGAAACTCAAATGCCCTTGGTATGACGCTAAAATATTTTCAACATCCATTACTTCGGGTTGAAAAGGATTAAAGCAACTGACACCTATTTCGATAAGATCGTCAAAAAGTTCATCCACATCCCCGCAGGAATGAATCATTACATATTTTCCAGCATCATTGACTTTTTTATACATTCTTGACAGCTGCGGTTTTATAAACGTTCTCCAGGTATCAGGTCCTGTGATAAGTCCTCTTTGCTGTCCCCAGTCGTCGCCGAAATAAACCGCATCAATTTCGTATTCCAGAGCTTTTTCAATCTGAGAGATATTGTAATTGGTAATCGATGTAAGAAGCTCATGAACAAAGTCGGGATTCATCAGGAAATCGGTCAACAGGTTTTCCATTCCACGGAGGGTCCATGCTCTTTCGAACAAGGAAAAGCCAATCTGAAAAACCCTGAACATATCAGGATGCCGGGTAATTGAATCCTCAATATCGCAGAAAAACCTTTTGTCATGAGGATCGGGGAATTTATAACCGCAAAGTGAGGGTTCCGATAATACGCATCCCTTTACATTACCAATATCCTTATCTATTGACCGATCCCAAACAACGCCAAAAACGTCGCGGTAACAATGGTCCCCAATATTTTCGAAAAAACCGATATCACTGCCCAGACCTAGAATGTGATTATATAATATCTCATCCAGATCAGAATTATTGTAGTATTGGATAAGACGTGCCTTTGCCTCTTCAGTAAATTTGAACGACCATGGTGTGTAGGGCGGTATTCCTCCGTCCAATACCATTTTCACAACTTCACGTCTCGAGATCATTTTCATTTTGGTCATAAGAGATAGCAAATCCAATCATTAAAAAAAGCGACTAGTTTTTCGAGAAACTTTTAGTGGGAAATCATTTGTTTATTCTGCCTGGAGGTATCCGTTCTCTATAAATGAGATAAAAGAAAGTAAGGCCCCCCAATGGTAGAAGCTATCGGCATTATGAACATCGTCACCCTGTCCGGTGTCAGCATTGTAATTCTCATAGATAGCTCCATTTTCAAGCCATGATTTCATCAGAAGCCGGTTTGATTTTTGAACCAAATCATTTCGGGCATCCGGAAGGTTATAGTTACGCATACCCATATAAACCAAGAAGTTCATTGGAGCCCAGATTCTACCTCTCCAATAGGTATTATCAGAATATCCGGGAACATTTCTGGCAATTGAAGGCATAACGAATTCGCCATAGAATTCCTCAGGATTAAAATAGTGCTCGTTCATCATTCTTTCAGCCTGTTTCTGAGTGCAAACGCCTGCAAGCAGGGGATAAAAATTGGTTGGTGAAAGTTTCTTGCTGATTTCCCCATTATCTGTACGCTTATTGTAAAATATACCGTCTTCCTCATTCCATAAGGTTTTAAGGATGGTTGTGTAATGGGAAGCCCTCTTCTGAAGTTCCTTCTCTTCTTGCTTTTTACCTAGAGCAGCAGAAATCTCGGCAAGAGCTTTGCAATCCCTGATATAGAAACTCATCAGACCAACATCAGCCATTTCCATAACATGCCTATCGGTGTTGAAAGAGATGGAATCGTACATTGGGGAATTATCGAGCCCGGACTCAAGAATGGACCCCAGGAAATCGTTTCCCCCTTTATATCCGGGAACGGTTACCGGAGAGGAACCCCAGCTTAAATATTCGCCGTTGGACCTGTTATTGACCCACCAACGGTTCCAGGTAAGCAATTCATCATAAACCTCCTCCAGAAACCATTTTTCCTGATACTTCCCATAAATTTCATTAACTATAAAACTTCCGACAGGTGGTTGTGAGCGATCCCATGATCCGTTGTTATAGGCTGCAATGTAATTTGGAATAAAACCTTCGGGAGTAATAGCCTTGGTTATTTCGACAGCGTTGGCATAAGCCAATTCTTTATTGAAAAGAGAAAACATATAACTGGCAAAATAGGTATCCCAGTCGAAAAGCACAAAACCGTTCCAGTATTCGGCATTCCACCAGCGGCTGACAGGTGTGATTACTCTTTTGCTTTCGTCATCGTATATTGTGTTCCAGGCAAGAATTGTCTGCATGGCGATAAAGGCATTGGAAAGGGATCCGTATTTTTCGGACCTGTTAATCAGTTCCTGCTTTTTTGTTCGAAGAATGCCAACTATTTCCTCCAGCGATTTTTCCTCACCCACAGATATACCTACGGGAGAGCTACTGCTGAATATAAGGGCTGGCAGGGCTGTTTGCACGAATGGGTCCGTATCTGGCTTTTTGGTAGGGCTTACAGTAAAAAGCTTTCCTCCGAACTGTCCAACAAGTTTATTTCCTTCACGCCCAATTAAGCCTGGTTTGTTCCAATTAATGCCGGCTTGAATTACAATCTTTAAATAGGATTTAACCACATTTGGGGTAATCAGCAATACAAGCTCATCACCCTGAGCCGCAGTTTCAATAAGGACTTCGTTACCGTCATACCTTACAACCATGCTTGTATAGCTCCCGTCATCGGATCGCAAGCCTGGTATAAGTTCTTCAGGCCTTTCTAATTGTTTGGAAACCTTATAATTTTCTTCGAGAAAGCGGGTTCCCCATCCCTTCAGACCCAAGGTAATTGAGAAACCGTCAGGAAGATACGCGTGAGTAAGCATATTATTGTTATACCAAGTGTTCCAACCCTTGCACAAATTGTTTTGGAGTTCGGAATATTGGATAGTTTTTATTTTATCCGGTTGTGTTTGGGGAAAACAATATGAAAAAGAAAACAACGACAGGATGAGGCATAAGAATGATCTTTTATATACAGCCATGTTTCAGTTATATTATTTATGAATGACTTACAATGTTAAACGATTTAACCAAATTGCTCTTTAACATATGTTCATATTTTTAACATAAATGTACAAAGCAATTTGAACAAAATTCAAAACGTCTTAATGAGTTTGAAAGAGAAATAGCAAGGGAATCCACTCAAATTAAAAAAGAAAATCTTAATTTGGACTCAAATTTAATTTTTACCCGATAAGTTAATGAATAGTTCTAACTGGTTTAATCGACTTAAATTCGTGAATGATGTGCTGCATGAAAATGATTAGAAACCGGAACTACTTTCTCAGACTTGCAATAATAATCGGTTTGGGAACTGGGTTAAGCGCAAATGCGCAGGAGGCATTAAGGTTTCATCACCTATCCGTAAACAACGGTTTATCGAACAGCAATGTCAGTTGTATTTATCAGGATTCAACGGGTTATATATGGATTGGCACTGAAGACGGGATAAATCGCTTTAACGGTCAGGAAATTAATCAGTACAACAGCAAATACGAAGGGGTTGAAAGTCCAAGAACCAATCAGATAAGCGCCATGTGTCAAAGCAAAGGCGATGATTTTTGGATTTCGCACAAGAAAGGGATTGATCACTACACGAGTGATCTGGATCAATTTCAACCCATTCCCCTGAAAGAATCGGATGGTGAATCAATTAAACTTCCGACTCTAACCTTGCATAAGGATAATGAAGGGAATGTACTTGCAGGAACCAGCAGAGGTATTTTTAGCTTGGATAAAACTGAAGGTTGTTTTAGGAGGATGATTATCCCCAGTGCCAATTTCATCAACAACGAAGAGATAACCTATATCACTTCCGACCGACACGGTAATTATTGGATCGGAACTTTAAATAAGGGTGTGTACTCCTATAATATCGGATCTCAAGTCCTCACAGAATTAAGTCAGGTCGAAAACGGGATTAACACACTGGTTAACAACAAAATATTTCACCTTTACGAAGACAGTAACAACTCCTTGTGGATTGGGTCTGAACAGGGCTTATACAAATATGGGTTGAACGACAAGTCGTTGGTTAGATTTCCCACCGAACCGGGAAAAAGCAACTCCTTACCTCACAGAACGGTTTCTCAAATCTTTGAAGACAACCAGAACAGACTATGGGTTCTTACAAATGCCGGATTGTGCAAATACAACCGAAGCAGCAACACATTTCACGTTTTCAGAAACAATGATTCCGATCCCTTCAGCCTTAGCAACAATGCCATAAGATGCATCATGCAGGATATTCATAATAATATTTGGATTGGCACCTATGAGAACGGAGTTAATATTCTAAAATCAAAAAGTATCGAGTTTGAGAATGTTTCAAAAGCATCCAACCAGAATAAGGGTTTGAATTACGCTTATGTAAAAAGTATCACAGGCGATATGAAGGACCAAATATGGATCGGAACGAACGGAGGTGGATTAAACATTTATAATTATAAGGAAAATCGTTTCAGCTATATATTGCCAGATGAAAAAACCAATGGAGGAATTAAATCGGATGCTGTAAACTGTTTGCTATTCGATGAGAGAGGTATTCTATGGATTGGCACATACCTCGGAGGGCTGACCCGTTATGATCCGTATCGCAATATATACAAAACATTTTTGCACAATCCGATGGATTCGACGAGCATCAGCAACAATATTATAAACAGGCTTTACCTCGACTCCAAAAAAAATCTCTGGATCAGCACAAACAATGGAATTTGCCGATTTATTCCCGAGGATGAATCGTTTATAACAATACGGAACACCGATGAGGAGTCCGCATATTCGCTTACAAGCGTTTTCTGCACGGTATTATTGGAAGATGCTGAAGGAATGATTTGGATTGGGACATACTACGGGTTAAACCGTTTGGATCCAAATACCGGCATTATCAACAAGTATTTATCCTCGGAAAAGCCTGGAAGCCTGTCTGACAATAATATATCTGCAATTATGGAAGACAGTGAGAAAAGAATCTGGATAGGAACATCGTTGGGATTAAATCTATTTCAGCCGGAAACGGGCAGTTTTGCATTCTACACCACTGCTGACGGGCTTCCCAATAATTCAGTGAACGGAATTATGGAAGATTCACAAGGGAAATTATGGATCAGCACCAATAATGGTTTATCGGTCATGAATCCTGTTACTGGCAGTTTCTCGAACTTCGATTTCAACGACGGACTGATAACAACCGAATTTGAAAACGGGGCTTATTACCAATCCCCCGACAGGAAATTTTATTTTGGCGGAAAAAAAGGATACATATCCTTCTATCCGGATAAGTACAAAGCTGCAGAGAACAGGTACTCAATTATTATCGATAAGCTCTTCATCAACAACAAACTTGTGATCCCGGGTGAGAAAAAATCCCCGCTCACACGTTCAGTGAGTAAAACCAGTCTGATAGAACTAAAGTATAACCAATCGTTTTTCGGTTTTGATTTTGCTTCCCTGAATTATATTAACCCGGAGAAAGACCGCTACGCATACAAATTGGAGAATTTTGACGATCAATGGATTGATATCGGCAATAAAACGACGGCAAATTACACCAACATACCTCCCGGGAAATATTCGTTTTTAATTAGAGTAACTCACAACAATAATTCAACCAGTTACAGCAAACCTATTCAAATACAGGTATTTCCGCCCATTTGGAAAACGGCCTATGCCTATGTTTTTTATATTCTACTGATTTTTACAGCAATTTATCTTGTATGGAATTATTACAATGCAAAAACCATTTACAAACACAATTTGCAAATTGAGAGGATCGAAAACGAAAAAATAATTGAACTCAACCAGTCGAAATTGAAGTTCTTTATAAATGTATCCCACGAATTCAAAACTCCTCTGACCTTAATAATGTCTCCAATAGAGAAGTTGATTAAAAGTACTGAATACCGCGATAATCCTGAACTATTTCTCCGGACCCTCAAGATAATATACCGGAATGCCGAGCGATTATCACGATTGATTTCTCAGATAATGGATTTAAGGAAAATTGATACTAATAATATCAAGCTTGGGGTGAATAAGTACGAGTTCGTTCAATTTGTCAGAGAAATCGCTGAAGGTTTCAACGATTTTGCTATAGATCACGCCATTACATTCGATATAAAAAGCTCCGTTCAAGCACTCGATGTATGGTTTGATCATGACAAAATAGAGAAATCGATATTTAACATACTGAGTAACGCCTTCCGATACACACCAGATCGGGGGATCGTTATAATCAGTATTGACAGGGTGCAAAAAGGTGTTGATGCCACTAAGGTTGCAGAAAACACGGAGTATGTAAAAGTATCGATAAGCGATAACGGTAAAGGGATATCTTCGGAAAAAATAAATAAAATCTTTAACAGGTTTTATCAGGCCGATGACAATATTTTAGCCAATCCGGCCAGTAGCGGGATCGGATTGTCGATTGCGAAGGAATTTATTGAAATTCATAAAGGGATAATTACGGTTGAAAGCACTCTGAACCAAGGAAGCAATTTCACAATATACCTCCCCCTAGGAAAAGATCACTTTTCACAAGAAGATTTTGCGGAAATCCTACCTAAGATCAACCTTACTCATTTGCTCTCCACCCAAGCCTATAATCCTAAACGGAACACGCCTAAAGCCAGCAATGAGCCTGGAAACGCCAAGTATAAAATTCTGGTTGCGGAGGATAATAATGAATTAAGAAATTTCATTCTCGACAACCTTGAGCTGGACTATGAGGTATTCGAGGCCGGCAATGGCGCAGAAGCCATGAAAATGGCAACCAGCGTGCACCCGAATCTGATCCTGTCAGATATCATGATGCCTGAAATAAGCGGTTATGAACTGTGTAAGCAACTTAAGCTAAATATCGACACGAGTCACATTCCAATAATTCTCATCACCGTGATCAGCGAGTTGGACGAACAGATCAACGCCTTTGATATCGGCGCCGACGATTATGTGGTAAAGCCATTCAACATGAGTCTGCTGGAAGCAAAAATACGATCGATACTTCGAAATCGGCTGATACTGACCCAAAAATACATGGTTGAACCCCGAATGGAAATTCATAAACTCGCTACCAACTCGCTGGACGAGGAATTTCTAAAAAAAGCAGTTGATTCTGTTGCGAAAAACATGGATAACTTTGATTATTCCGTGGAAGATATCTGTCGTGAATTAGCCTTGAGCAGGAGCAGGCTTCATATCAAGCTAAAAGCTCTCACAAATCAGTCGGCCACCGAATTCATCAGGGCCACCCGGTTAAGAAGAGCTGCAACACTGCTAGAAAACCCCAGGTATAATATTTCTGAAGTATCCTATATGGTTGGCTTCAACAACATTTCCTATTTCAACAGGTGCTTCAGAAAGCACTTCAATAAGACACCGTCGGAATACCAAAAAGATCCCTTTTCAACTTGACAATGATACCCCATCAATTCGTGGGCGATTTTTAAAGTGGGATTGGGAATACTAATCGATCCGGTTCAGGAGCTCCACACATGCCCTTCCGTTATGGTAAGGGCATTTCCACAATCCCGCCTTGCAATGTGGTTTTATGGGTTTTAAGTTTTGATCAATTCGGAAAAACCATTCTCCGTTTTCATGATCAACAAAATATTCGTTAATAAACTTACCAGTTTGAACCGCGTATTCGATATATTTCCCATCCCCTGTCAGCTGGTAGGTATTCAAAAGACCCACGATAGCTTCGGCTTGCGGCCACCATTCGAATTCATGGTCAGCATGCAGCCCTGACCTGTCGCTCTCATGGTACAAGCCTCCTTCGGGGCTTAGCCCTTCCAGAGCCGCATCGGTAATCGATGGCAGTAATGTTTCAATTTTGCTTATCAGTTCAGCATTTCCCGTCACCAGGGCAGCCTCGTGCAGTAACCATCCAGCTTCGATGTCATGACCGAAAGAAACTGCGGATGACTTTGCATCCCATTTCTCATTAAAAAAAAGTTTCAGATGGGAATCGTCGGGAGAAATTATTTTCTCAAGAAAAATACGGATCAGGTTTTCGGTTTTTTGCAACAGCTCCTCGTTTTTCCAAACCCGGTATAAGTTCGTATAGGCTTCCAGAATATGCAAATGAGTATTCATTGTTTTTTTCTCATTCATATCTTTCACACTCAGCCTCAAATCACTAACAGCGGTCCAATCACCGGCGAATGCCTCGAAATATCCATTGTTTTCAGGATCGAAGGATTTCTCTTCAATAAGATGGAAAAGGTCGATTATTCGCTTCAGTGCTTCCTGATCATTTGTGATTTTGTAATACTCGCTCATGCCATAGATTACGAAAGCCAGCGCGTAAATCTGCTTTCGGGTTTCATGGGGAGTGCCGTTCTGCTTCACGGTCCAGAAATAGCCCCCATTCGCCTTATCGTAGAAAAAATCGCATAAATATCTGAAGGCACGTTCGGCCATTATAAGATCGGAAGGATTTGCTGTTAAGGGATATACAGAAGAGAAGGCCCATAAAATCCGGGCATTCATGATCAATCCCCTGGGAGCATTATCAACGATTTGTCCGTCGAAGTTCAACTCTCCGTGAAATCCTCCCTGCTCCGGATCTGCGACTTTTTCCCTCCAAAAAGGAAGAATTACATTGTTGAGCTGGTCTGAAGCAAATCTTTTAAGCCATTCCAGCTTTTCTTCTGTTTGCATAGGATAAGTACCGAATTACAGTATAGATTTATAAATATCCCCGGTATTTTTATTCCGGGTAATCAAAGTGTTAATGGTTTCGACTGAAGCCGCTGATCTCAAACCGTCTTCCGGGGTGTTGACACAATAATCGATGAGTTTTTCAATGCTTGTTTTTGCCACATGTAAGCGGGTATCGGAGCTGGCATAATAGATAAACACAGAGCCGTCGGAATCTTCAATCCACCCGTTTGAGAAAGCTACATTTGACACATCCCCTACCCTTTCCTCACCTACGGGAGCAATAAAATACCCTGCGGGTTTATGAATAATAATGGAGGGGTCGTTCAGATCCGACATGAAAACATAAAGGACGTACCTTAATCCTGCAGCCGTGTTTCTTACCCCATGTGCCAGTTGCAGCCAGCCCTTTGGTGTTTTGATGGGAGCCGGTCCCAGACCGTTTTTCACTTCATTAATGGTATGGTATGCCTTGGGGTCCAAGATAATCTCTTCCTTAACTTCTGCCCTATCCATGCTGTCGGTTAAGCCAAAGCCAATGCCCCCACCCGAGCCTGTATCGATAAACCCATCCTGAGGCCGGGTATAAAGAGCGTACTTACCCTTAATAAACTCAGGATGCAGCACAACATTTCTCTGTTGGCCCGAATAGCTGATCAAATCAGGAAGTCTCTCCCATACGACCAGGTCTTTTGTACGCGCTATTCCGCATGCAGCAACGGCAGCAGACTGATTACCTGCAGGTGCATTCGGATCGCGTCGCTCAGTGCAGAACAATCCGTACATCCAACCGTCTTCGTGCGCCACTATGCGCATGTCGTATACATTTGTGTCGGGATTTTCGGTTTCCGGCAATGTTATCGGGTATTCCCAAAACTTAAAATTATCGATCCCGTTAGGGCTTTCTGCAACCGCGAAGAAGGATTTCCTGTCATTTCCTTCAACACGCACTATCACAACGTATTTATTGTTGAATTTTATGGCTCCCGCATTAAAAGCGGCGTTTATCCCAATCCTCTCCATGAAAAAAGGATTTGTTTCTTGGTTGAGATCATACCGCCAATGAAGGGGTGCATGTTCTGCCGTAAGAACAGGATTCTCGTAGCGTTCGTAAATCCCATTGGAAGAAAAAACAGGCCGATTTGCCTTTTCAATAAGTTGTTTGTGCTGTTTCTTAACAACCTCAAGTCGTTGATGGAAGTTCATGATTTATGATAGTTAATTGTTTAAACAGTTTGTCATCGGGATTGGCTGGAAGCGAAAACGAACTGAGTCAATCGATTCCTGTGCCGCCGAAAAAGCATTAGTACCAATGAAAAGAGTAAGAAAAACAGAGCTGACAACCTTCATAAGGTAAAAATATTTTGGCATACAAATATAACATTTCAATTCACTTCAGCACTTCTTCGTTCGCTCAGTTCCTTGTTAATATTACTCATGAATTCGTCGCTCAACTTATAACGGTAAATAAGCACTGCAGACAAGAGCGCTCCCGCTGCGGGGATAAAGCTAAGCATCATCCGTATTCCGTTGAGGGATTCTTCCGTCTGCACCGCGTTGGCTTTGAAACCATAAAATGCAAGAAGCCAACCTGTAAGAGCTCCTCCCAGTGTCCAACCCATTTTCTGCGACATCGACGAGGAAGAAAAGATCAGACCGGTAGCCCTTCGTCCGGTTTTCCACTCGGAGTAATCTGCAATATCGCCAAACATGCTCCATAAAAGTGGAAATATTATCCCTGCGCAAATACTGATCAGAAACTGCAGTGTGAAGATCAGAACCAATTGATCTGCTGTCTGCCAATAGAATAAAATACTCAGGCTTGCTGCCGCCAGCATGGCATAAAAGAAAGTCCTTTTTTTGCCAAGTTTGTCGGAAACAGGTTTCGCCAGGATCACCCCAACAATATTGGCAGCCTGCCCGAGAACAAGATAAAGGGTACTGTAGGTAATAGTAAGTTTCAGAGATTCGGATTTTAAAGCTTCCTGATCGGCAATAAAGTATTTGAAATAGTAAATCGTCGAGCCATCCCGAATTGAATTGAAGATTAGAGTTGAAATACCGGCCCCCAGCAGAATAAACCAGGGCTTATTGCCAACTAAATCCTTCAGATCGTCTTTCAGGGAACTTTTCTGACTCTTCATGGGTTTGATCCGTTCGCGGGTCCAGCTAAAGGTGAAAAAGAAGAAAACGATGACGATGATACCATAAACAATCATCGAAGCCTGCCATGCCCTTTGCACAGATCGTTCGCCACTGAACAGGTTGGTGAAGGCTTCCACGAGAGGCTCAGCGGTTCCCAACACCAGAATGCTTCCCGCAAAGGCAAAAACCATCCTATACGAAGCCAGGGAAGTTCTTTCGTGCGAGTCGCTTGTCATAACCCCGATCAGTGAAGCGTAGGGCACATTAATAGCAGTATACACCATCATCATGAGCGTATAGGTTACGTAGGCATAAATAATTTTCCCTTTGAGACCCAATTCAGGTGTGGTGAAAGTTAAAACGCCGAAAATCGCAAAAGGCACAGCCATCCAGAGAAGATAGGGTCTGAACTTACCCCATCTCGAGCGGGTACGATCGGCAATCAGTCCCATTATCCCATCGTTTGTAGCATCCCATATCCGCGTAAAAAGAAACATCGTACCTACCACGGCCGCGGGTATTCCAAAAACATCGGTGTAGAAAAAGATCATGTACATGGAAAACATTTTCCAAAACATGGAAGAGGCAGCGTCGCCAAAGCCATAACCAATTTTCTCCTTAAGCGACAAACCCGACAGTGCGCTTTTATTCAATTTTTCGTTGTTTTCCATCTATTACTGATTTATTATAATTTTAAAAATGACTGGATATCCCACATAAGGAAGACCCGAGCTTAAATTTCTCTCTTCATAATAAAAACTCATAATGCCGTGAGAAAAGTTCCTTTCGCGTTACGGAACATCAGTTTCTCTTTTTTTCTGATTATAAGGCATGGTTTCCAAAATCAGGTTTTCGCGCAGTGTGGGCTCATTCAGCTCAACATAGACCGTCATGTGTTCGCCGGGAAGAATATTCAGGTAGTTATCGCTCCAGAACGAGGGCAAAACCTCAAGCTTGGTATCTTTATCCTTAAGTTTCAGGGCAAGCATGTAAACAAGGGAACTCCCCGTGTTTTTCAGGGTCACTTTGTATTTCGCGCCTTGAACTTTTTCAACTTTGGTAATATTGACATCAAAATCGGCAACAGGTAGCTTGCTCAACTCTGTAAAATCGTCGTCAGGCTCGAGCCAGTAGAAATTTTCCGATAGTATGTCGCCACTTGGGCTGGTTACAGAAAGCTTTAGGAAGTTCAGATTTGGGTTTTCAGGAACCTGCCAGTTTGTATTGGTTACAGCATTTTTATCGAGAGAATACGATGCTTCATTTTTCCACAATTCTTTTAACTCACTATTGAACAATGCAGCTTTGATCGTTACACTATCAATTTTCGAATGGCCCGTGTTGATCACTACAACGCCCCTATCGTTTCGGTTATACTGAATATGTAATGGTTCCGAAGCTTTTTTGGCGCCATAGTATCCGGCGTGCGCCTGAAGGTACCAGTCATAAATCTGCCAGGTTAAACTGGGCCAGCTTGAATTCGATTTCCACAAAGCAAAGCCGCTTGAGTTTGTCCACAGCTGCCGGTTGATTGCTTCAATACTGGCACGATAGACATCATAGTTTACCAATTGACATTTATCAAGATAGTCTTGAACACCATTAATATCATTTCCGGAGGGAGGTCCATAGCCAAAGCGCACAATACTGTCGTAGGAGGAGAATTTACGTGTATCGCTGCCGGGCCAGTCATTGGCATCGTGATATGCCCATACCCCATCGATAGGAAACCGGTCTTCGAGCCAGGATTTCCCGATATCGGGCATGAATTTCAATACGCTTTCAAAATCAGGAACGCCACTTGGCCCAATTTCACTACTGAATCCATGCATGCGAGGCTCAGTGAAGTATGCTTCCGGCTTAAGGGTTTGATAAGGACCTCCCCCATGGATACCGTCTTCGGTGGAGCCTTTCAGATAAAAGCGGGAATCGCGCCCATCATGCAAAGGGAGTATCTTGTTCACGATAACTTCCTCTCCCGGGTTGACGCCCTCGTTACCTCCGCACCAAATAATCAGAGAAGGGTGATTCCTGTATTTCTTAACAATGGCAACCGTTGCTTTTTCATACAACGATTCGTTTGGACGGTATCCGGGGGTATTTCTCATGGTTCCCCAGTAATCGCTCAGAAAATCCTGCCACAGCATTACTCCGTGTTCGTCGGCAGCTTCATAAAACACTTCGGGAGGCACACCGGTAGGCCCCCAAATGCGGAGCAAATTCAGATTGGCATTTTTTGTAAGCAATATTTCATCCGTATAACGATGCGCATTCGAATTCAGCATCATATCAATAACCCAGTTTCCTGCTTTGCAATAAATTTCTTTGCCATTAATTTTGAAAATCCTTTCATTGGCACCGATGAAAGTTTCTACCTCCCTGATCCCAAAGCGGGTTGTTTCTTTTGTGCTTTCACCCAGTTCATCCTTCAAATCCAAACTCAAAGTGTAAAGGTTTGGCAAACCGTAATCATGAGGCCACCAGAGTTTCGGGTTTTCTAGCTGCAATTCCCTGACAATTTCCTTTGTCCAGAAAAAACTTTTTGTCTCATTGGCATTTATGGAAAAATCATGCTGAAATTCTATTTTGCCATTTCCGGAATCTATTGTCCCGGTAATTTTTCCCGACTTCACTTTGCTATCATAGTTGATAACATCAAAAGAAACAGTGAGATCGGCAGAGCTTGTATCGGGCAAGGGCAGATCAGACGTAACATACAGATTATCAATTTCCATGTTTCCTGTAAACGACAGGTAAACATCTTCGGTTATACCCATATCACGGTCGCGTATGGCTGGTTGCCAATCCCAACCAATGGCATCCCATTTGGTGTAGTCCCTGCTTATAATGCCGTCGGCCATGTTGGTGCCGGGATCGGCCAAGGGAGTAACAGGGTCGGGTGCAGGCTCTCCGGGATTATCAGGGGGAAATACAGCAATTGCCAGATAGTTCATTCCCTGTTTGTTGACAATCGCATCGATATTGAAACGGAATTGCCGCTCCATGCCAACCATTTCAACCGCATCGGCTAAAAGACGGCCATTCAGCCATACTTCGGCCCTGTAATTTATCTCATTGAAATTCAGCCAAACCATTTTATTGGAATTGATATTTTCCAGTTCAAATTCCGTTCTGTACCAATAGGGCTTTTTCCAGGGATTTTGATTGGGGATGTGGCTGTACTTCAATAAATCGAATTTTGAGTTGAAGATGTCATTTATATCAGGAATCCGGGTATTGTTTATATTATGGTATGGATTTGGGTAAACACCATTCCTCACCAGAACCGTTAGGGCCGTTGCCGGCAAGCTGGTTGGATACCAACCTTCGTCCTCACGATATTCGGTGCTGAGCCGGGGCCCGGATGATGTATCGATAGCAGATGACTGCACCCTCCAGTTATACCTCAACAACTGTGCATCGTCGGGCAGTATGGAAAGCGGGCTATCATCAATTGAAAACCAGCTTGTATCGCTCTGCATGATTTCTCCGTTGATGATGGCTTTCACAAACCAGTGGTGCTTCCCGAAGGAAAGCGGAAAAGGAATCAGGCTATTCCGGAAAGAAGACAATGAATCCATCCTGACACCATCGATCCACACTTCGTAATACTCGCAATCGACCTGAGACCAGGCCAATCCTGGGGTGTTGGTTGTGAAAACGGATTGGTTTTCAGGGGATACAATCCGCAGCTCGTTTTTGGAACAACCCGCAAACAGGAATACTATTAATGCTATTGTTATTATCAGTTTTCCCCGGAAGCTCTTAAAATTTCGTTTCATTTTTCAGATTTTATTGATTCTTTGGATATCTTTCACCTTTTGAAACTTTGGAAATTCATGTTTTCAATGTATGCCTTCTGATTCTACCCCTTTGATCGAGATTATCGCCCAACTGAAACAATTAGATACTTGTCAGTTCAGATTAAATTTGCAATCAGGGTATGACCACTTTTCTGAAATCAGTTATCTTTTGCCTCGAGCAATTTACAATGTATATACCTGAGCCAGGCATGTCAATCGTAAGTCTCTCGGTGCAAAGTCCTCGATAAATAAGCCTCCCCTCAATGGTATACACTTCCACCATAAAAGCTTCGGGCATTTTACCTTTCGCAACGACCGATAACAACTTACTATCCGAAGTGATTACAATCTCTTCCGGATAACTTGAATTTTCTATTGAGACAACCGAATCCACATAAACAAAAGTTACAGGGTCTTTTGAAATACGGCCCTGTACATCGATTGCGTAGAAGAAATATTTGCCCTTCGCAAGGCCCTCGGTGTAGATATTAATACTTGTTAATGCCTCAGGTACTAGTACTGAAAGTGCATCACCTGCAAATATCGCATTTTCCAAATCCAGCACTGAGGTAATTACAAGGCCTTGTTTAACGAGGAACAGCTTGCCGACTTTTGAGGAAATCGCAGTAACAAAAACTCCAGGAGCATTTGTGACTCTCTGAAATTCGACATAAACAACCGGTCTTTTATCCGGCTCCTTGTAGCTTGCAACAGCCAGTACATTGAGGGGGAGACCTTCTTTGGAGCGAACTTTTTCAGCATTGATAAAAATGGTAGCATCATTCTTAAGAATCGGTATCTGATGAAAAGTAAAAAGAACAGTATTTTCAGCAGCTAGTGAAATATCCCAGTCAAGATTCTGGACCCCGGCAGTGCCGGAAATGGTATACATAGCTTTCTCTTTTGCGATAAGGGAGTCGACGGGCAAATTGAATTTCAGCAGAAATGTACTGTCGGTGAGCTGTTCAAGCAATGATATCAAAGAAAAGTATTTCACATCAGTTAATCTGTCAGCAAGCTGAGCATTGTAAAGCGAGGATGGAAAAAGTCCCTTCACATTTTGTCCTTCCCATTCTCCATCAGGTCGGTCAGTGGCCCAGCCTTTATCTTTATAGCCTTGGAATCCGATATTATAGTTTTTTCCACTAGCCCATGGACTTTGACAAATAGAGCTGGTAGCCTTGCAATTCCAGAATACCTGGTTTACACCTGCCCAGCCGTGACCTGTTCCGCTATTCCCCCTATCCTGGACATCAATTGCGCCGCTTGTAACAATAGAGTCGAAGAGTGTGCCCATAGCCCAACGGTGATGAGGTCCGGCGTCATTCCAGGCATATTCAGCAGTGCTTTGAGAGAAGACATTCGGGCCACAAACTCTCGCAGAAGTTACATAATCATGTCTGCCATTGGAGGTAAAACAGTTTTTTATCAGGCTTAATTGTCCTTCAATATTAAATGAGTAGCGCCATCCGCCATCGATAACCGACTTTGGGTCTAAACACTTAGAGTTTAAAACGGAAATATGTTTTGCATCCCATCCAACTGAAACGCAGGAATATGAAAAGTATTTTGAAACAACATCCCTTGCCCATGAATGCTCTGCATTTCTGAACAATACCCCATACATGGCATGTGCGTTATCAGTATCAAAGGCATATTCTGATTTTAATAAAATGTTTTCAACCCCTATATGCCTGAATCTGGGCATTGAAGCTTTAAACACATATCCGCCGCCATATTTTTCTTCAAATGCCATTACTATTGGATTTCTGAAGAAAAGGGTATCTCCGCTGACTTTTGTTACAACTCTCTCAAAATAAAACGAATAACTATCAGGGGTCCATTGCACAACCCCATCTTTATAAGGAATTTTGTCCATTTTCAGATCTGATATCCAGTTCTGAGTTCCGGGCCTGTACAATGCGATCTCATCACTCTGCGCAAAGAATTCAGGATTCTCCACCAAAATATACTTGCGTCCCACAGGCACATAATTTTCCTTAATCTTTGTTTTTGTTCCCTGATCAACCGACAGGTTTTTATCCAGGCCCACATCAATCAATGGCCTTTGGCCGGTGCCGGTAGCCACAATTACGGTTCCCTCTTCAGAATTTCCTTCCCCCCTTAACACAACTCCATCAGTCTGCAGATAAATAGAGCCTGCCACCTGGTATTCGCCTTTCTTAAGCAACAGTGTACCCCTGTATCCATTTTCATTCAGTGGCATTGCGGATATTGTGTTAATTGCGCTTTGAATATTTATGTAATCGTCGCCCTCAACTGGCGACACTTCAAGCACCACAGGCACTTCGGGTATCGGGATGTCGCCGTAATGATACCCTACATGACTGAAATCAGGTATGGTGTTACCCAAGGAATCGGCTGCATATTCAAGCTTCCCACCTTTTCCATAAAAAACAAGGGCAGAGGACCATTGCATGGTATCTGAAACGTTCTGTTGGAGACTCCCCGCCAAATAATTGAATACCCGTGAATTGCTGTTTCCGGTAAAAGCGTTTGTGGATTTGTGCCCATAGGCCAAATGGCTGCAGCTTATTGAAACCAGGAATAAGCTCAGACACCTGTATTTTCTGACAATACTTTTCATCGGGTAATGTGTTTTTATAGGTTAAATTCAAATACAATACTTCATAAAGAAATTAATATAAGTGAGGATGCGAGTCCTTAGTAACGGGAGATGGTTTCTCATTGAGGATAAAAAAGGGCATTTTATCCCACAATGCTTCGCCAAAGGCTCTTGGATCTCCGGTTTTCGAAAGGAATGCGATAAGTTGCCCCTCCAATTCCTTAAGTTTTTTGGAATGCTGCTCCTGGTAAGCCAAATTATAAATGTTCGCAGGGTCGGAGGAAAGGTTGTATAATTCGTATTCAGGACGCTTGGAGAAAGCCAAATCAAAATAATCAGAAATATCCGGATTATATTGGTTTTCGATAACAAACTGTTTTGTAGGAGATCCATCCACGTCGCCATAATCGGAGTTATACAAGGGCACAAAGGGTGGAGGATCACCAGCCGGCCACCGGTCGGGTTCGAAATTGCGGATAAGCAACCATTCCCGGGTCCGGAGCGCTCGAACGGGATAGCCTAAACCTCCTTTCCTGCTCCATGTATGCCTTTCAAAAGCGGTAACAGTAAAATCATTGTTTTTATCAATCATTCCCGACAGTGGTGACAACAAGACCTTGCCCAGACTTTTTCCGCTCATCTCTTTTGGAAGCGGGATTCCGGCAATTTCAAGAAGCGTGGGACCTATGTCTGTAAGGTTAACGATATCATCCACTGTTCTTCCACTTTTAATAGCTTTTCCCCAGCATATCGCAAGTGGGATATGGGTGCCATATTCATAAAGATTTGCCTTTGCATGAGGAAAAGGCATTCCATTATCCGATGTGACGATGATTATGGTGTTGTCAAGCTCCCCCCTTTTCTCAAGGAGCTCAAGCATCCGAAGCAAATGCCGATCCTGGTGGTTGATTTCATAATAATAATCGAGCAGGTCGGAGCGGATTTCGGGAGTATCGGGAAGAAAAGCCGGCACTTTCACAGAATCTATGCTCATACCTGAAGACAATCCAATGCCTTTTGCATAGACCCGATGAGGTTCGCTTACTCCCATCCAGAAGAAAAATGGACGGGCTGTATCCCTTTCGCCAAGAAATTTCTCAAAAGAAGCAGCATAATCGCAGTTTGCAAGGCCTTCGGGATAAGGATCAACCGGAGCAACCAGATAAGCTTTTCCAAATGGATTTGTATGGTATACCGAATCTTTCATATTCCCGGGCCAGTAGCCTTTATAACACATGGCAGATTCATAACCTGCACTTTCGAGCAGATGAGTAAATAAAGGATATTTTCGGGGGATTCCGCCAAACAGCAAAGCACCTTCTTCCAGCTGCCAGGGGTAACGGCCGGTAAGAATAGAAGCCCGGCATGGGGCACAGGATGGAGAGGGACAAAAAGCATTTCTGAAAAGCACGCCGTTTCTTGCAACCCGGTCGAAACCAGGTGTCTGCACCTGATTTTCGCCTGAGATCGAGGTGTTAAGCCAGGATTGATCATCAGTTATGTAAAATAGAATATTGGGTTTATTACCAGGGAATGATAAACCAGCGGAAGCATTATGACTGTCTTCGCGGATACATTGGGTAAGTAATAAGCTTCCGGTAAGCAATGATAATCTGTAATTCATTAATTCTGTATTTGTTTTAACTGAACCGGCCCCAATAATCCGGAGGGTGAAAACTCCCATTCGGAAACATTAAAAGGGGCGTATCTGTAAAGTATCAATTCCTTTTCTTGAAACGGGATTGGGTATGATGTAATCCAAATCTCAGGAGTTAGCTTGGTTAAGTCCGGATTAAAGGCCATAACATAAGCTTTAATCGGTTTACCTTTCATATCAGGTGTCAGGTGTAAATAGTAGGTGTAATTTTTATCAACTTTACGTACCGGAACCTCCCAGGTATTAGAAGGGTAAGATGGGCTGCGATCGGGACATCCCACATATTTACCGTCGATTTCAAATGAAGCATAGGCAGTTTCGGCACCGTGAGCCCCGTTTATCGCTACGCACAGATAACTGTTTTCAGGGATTTCATCCAACACAAATTCTGACAACCAACATTTTTGAGCCTTGAAGATATTTCCGGACCACCAATGATCTGAGACATAAGTTTTAAAAAGGTTCGATGCGCGCCAGTTTTCGCGCGAGACCATGATATTATTATTGTATCCCTCTATTTCAGAAATTCTCAGGGGAGCGGGATTGAACCGTAAATAACGGATTGAATCAAAGTTGGACAAATCAAGTTCCGAAACCTGCCCGGCAAGGAATACAACAGCTGTCCAATTATTCAAGTCTTTGGACACATAAGCAGTAACTCCCTCTTCCGATTTAAGCGGCTGGAGAGAATACTCGTCGAATGTTTTAATTATCAGTTTGTCAAGATGCTGAATGGTTCCTAAGTCCAGGAGAAAGGAAGAATTACCGAGCCGCTGGTCGCCCCAAAGCATACTGGAGGAAAAGGCTGATTTTGGGTTGCTGTCGAATAAATACTTATCCCAAACTTCACGACCTTTAAATACCTGCTGGTTAAAAAACGCGTTTCGGGCATTTTCTACCTGTGGAATCGCGGATGAGCCCGAACGGTTTAAGGAACGTACCTCAAGAGCATTGTTATCGGCGGCATAGCAGGTTGCATAATACAGTGCTTCTGCATCATCAGGCACTTCACACTTCTCCATTTCCGATATTTTCCGGTGATAATTATTCTTTAATTCCTCTCCTTCAAAATTGATCTTTAATTTCTTTCCTTTCAAAATGGAGGAGACATCCTGTGCTTCCAGTTCCGCTTTTGAAAATCCGGTATTTTGTTGTGTAAATCTGAAGGAATATTCTTTCCCTGGCATTCCCAGCAGTTTAATCTTAACCGGTTTTCCGGGAATATCCCTGATAATTTCATAGGGTCCACCGGCTATTTCAAAACCTTGTTCCGGTATCCCCGAGATTTTCACAAGGCAAGTTCTGAATGGCAAAACCTCAACCTGGATCTGTGAGCCGAAACCGAATTCACCCAAAAGCTCTATGTATGGATGATATTGAGTGACTGTCAATTTCGAGGACTCCTTAAGCCCAATACTTTGATCCAGCGAAAGCGTGTATTTCACAGGCATCCAGGTAAGATTCCTGAGTGTAAGCAGCCGTATGTTTTCATCTCCTCTGGAAACAGCATTTGGACCATATTCTTTCTCAGGCAGTACAAGACCGTTAACCAAGATATCACGGTATTGTCGGTGGAGGTTAAAAATGAAAGCAAGCTTTGGAAACTCCCTGTCGTTCAATAACCATGGATTTGCATAAATCTGGGGAGCCAAAATCAGATTACGGTTAAACGCCTGAAGAATAAGATCATCCTCCCAATAATCGAGGCAAGAGGAAAGGCATACTCCGTGATCCTCCGTTAAACGTGTCAGGCCAGGCGGCAATTCTCGTTTCAGGGCGCAGGCTCTATGATGGCTTGCTGTGATGTCGTTAGCCATATGCACATCGATATAGGTTTCGGCTCCGCCAAACAGATATGTGGTGGAATGTTTTGTTCCGGGACCAAGATCCAAACGGTGATTCAAAAGAATAAGGTCGGGGGAGTATTCCCGGCAGGCGGACATCATCCGGTCGAAGGCATCATATTTTTCCGGACGCAGCTGACCGCATACCGCATCCATTTTAAACAATTTAAAATTATAATCCCTGCAGAGGCTTATCATAAGTTCTGTTCTTGACTTTTCTTCTTCCTCTGTGCTGCCAAAGCCATCGGGGCCTCCCCATATACCCAGCCTGGTATTCATGAGAGCAGCCTCTTTGCTCAAAGGTCCGAAGCCCCCCGGAAACTGCTTCATGAACCTTTTGGAATTCATATTCCCGTAGAAATTTGCCCCATCAACTGCTCCGGCATCAAAAGCATAAATATCGAGGACCATTCCGAATTCTTCTTTCATCCAACGGAAAAACTCAAAATTAATAAGTGTCTGTGCTGAGGCCGGACCCTCGTTAGTATTATTTATCCATGAGAAATACTGGGAGTTAGAGGGAGTAGATTGATCAACCCAGGATTTTAATTCCTGTGCTGCACAGGAGATCACTGCAAACAATAAAAACAGACAGGAAAAAAAAATTCGTTTCATGAAAAAGCCAAGAGTAAAAATTATTTGGATAATATTACCCATATAAAAGCAATTCGCTTTCAACAAATGTTTTATTAGATGATAGATATGTTAAAAGAGGAAAATAATTGAGGGATAAAGCCAGTATATCGATTTATTTCCCTGAATATCGTGCTTCAATCTGTTCCAGTGATATGCCTTTTGTTTCAACCAGCCTGAAATAAATAAAAGCAAAACCTGCAAAACAGATTAAGCTGTATATCCAGAAAATACCGGACGCTCCAAGCCAGGTATTAAGAACAGGAAAGGTATAAGTGAGAACAAAGCAGGCAATCCAGAGTGAAAGAGTGGCTACTGACATAGCAAGACCCCGAATTCTGTTAGGGAAGATTTCGGAAAGGATTACCCATGTAACGGGGGCGAGTGTGAGACCATACAGGCCGATGGCACAAACGATAAGAATTATGGAAAGGAAACCGTCGGCCTTAAAATAAAACGATGTTCCAAGCAGCAGGTAGATACTCGCGAGTCCTCCTGCTCCAAGCATCATAAGCTTTTTTCTCCCCCAGTTATCAACTACCCGTATTGCGACTATTGTAAAGGCAAGATTCACCGCACCAGTAATCACGATACTGAAAAGCATGTCGCTGATCCCTACGCCCGCAGCTGCAAAAACTTCTTCCGCATAATTGAAGATGACATTTATGCCACACCATTGCTGAAAGACAGCCAGAACAATGCCAAGCAAAAGGATCGCGGAGTATTTTGACTTGAATAATTCCCGGAACTGCACTTTGGAGGTATCATTTTCCAGACTTAGAGTAATCTTTGAAAGCTCAGAACTCGCATAATCGGCTCCTCCAACTTTAGCAAGAACTTGTTGTGCCTCCTTGAAAAGTTTCTTTTTCACAAGAAACCTGGGGCTTCGGGGCACAAAAAACATAAGGATAAAAAAGAGCCCGGCCGGGATAAGCTCAGCCCAGAACATCCACCTCCATCCTCTTTGTCCGTTCCACGATTCGAGAATCATTTCCCCGGAAAAATGTTCAGGGATTTCTTCAGCGATCAGCCAATTGGTAATTTGAGCGCCAAGAACCCCTATTACGATTGTGAGCTGATTAAGGGAGACAAAACGCCCTCTCATGGAAGCCGGGGAAATCTCAGCGATATAAACCGGCGAAAGTGTTGATGCCAATCCGATACCTATACCTCCAAGAATCCTGTAAAGGATAAAAGGATTGAAGGAATCAGCATTACCAGTACCAGCAGCAGATATAACAAACAAAGCAGCAGCGAAAATGAGCAAAGGTTTTCTTCCGTGTTTATCACTCAGAATACCCGATAATCCAGCTCCGGCAATGCATCCCACCAAAGCGCTGCTCATTGCCCAACCTTGAAGAAAAGGCATGTTTTCAATATGAAAGAACCGCTCGTAAAAGGGCTTGGCCCCACCGATAACCACCCAATCGTATCCGAATAAAAGCCCTCCCATGGCCGCAATTAATGCAATAGAAAGAACGTACGAAAGGTTAAACTTATTCATTGACGATTAGCTCTGTGCTTCGGAAGGGAGATGCAGGTAATCCTTCCCTGTTAAACAAATTAGGTTGGGCTTTATCGCTCCAGGCATATCTCACAAACATAGGTTCCCTTACCTTTGGTGAACTTACAATTACCGTGTTTTGATCAATAACGGCTTTTGCAGGGAAAAACCTAAGGTCGGCGCCAGACAGTTCGAAGTGGCTTACCTCCCCATCCGGAGAATACAGACCGCTTCCAACATGCGTGAAATGAACTATTGCTTTGTCTTCAATAACTTCCATTTTTTCGAAAATGGGTCCTGAGAAAACCACTCCTTCCCGACCATAGGTGCGCGCAGCGGCCCACAGTGCCAACCTTCTGCCCACTTCTTGCTTGCTCCCCGGATGGATATTATCCGGAATTCCGATATCCATTGTGACAACCATTCCCGTATTTTCCACTTTCATGGATAACAACTGTGCCTCACGGAGTTCTGCTGTAACGCCAGAAATTGATTCATTGTAATTAAAAGGGGCAATCTGAACATAATAAAAAGGGAAATTACCCAATCCCCATGCTTCTCTCCAACTTTTAATCATCGCTGGAAAGAGCTGCCGGTATTGCTTACCCCTTCCAACATTTGATTCCCCCTGATACCAAATTGCTCCTTTTATTGTGTAAGGAACCAGAGGCGCAATCATGGCATTGTAAAGTACTGATGGAGAATTTTGATTTTGCTGAATCCCCGCTAAAGGCATACTTTTAAAACTTTTTTCGCCCTCCCCGAAAATTCGAATGTTATTTCCGACGAACAGAGCTACAGGTAAGTATTTCCAATCCCCATTGAGTTTAACGATGTATTTATTGTTTTTGATTATTCCTAATTCCATATTTCCATAAATCCCTCCGCCTCCACGCACATCAATTACTCTGATGGCAACGGTATTTTTCCCTTGCTTTAAAAGACCTGCGGGAATATCATAGGATCTTTCCTGTTTCCAGAAACCGTCCTTTTCGAAACCTCCAATTTTTATCCCGTTTAAATATGTAGCATCAATATCATCAATTGTTCCCAGAAATAATTTGAGATTGGTATTTTCCTCATCACCTGATAAACTGAACTCCTTGCGAAACCAGACTGCACCATCGAAATTACCCAGGTAATTTTCGAAAACAGAAGGCACAGGCATCAAATCCCATGACGAATCATCAAAATCAGGATTATTCATTTGCCGGTCGTCAAAATCAATATCCTTATATATTTCTTCTCCCTGAAGATTGCTTATCCGGATACTTTTTAAACTCTGCAACCACTTTTGATTATCGGTTGAATTATTGACCGATGCATCAATGAGCTCCTTAACATTTTCATAACCGGGCACTGAAGCAAGATTATCCGGATGAGTCCAACTCTCCGCCGGTGTGCCTCCCCAGCTTGAATGAATAAGGCCAATCGGAACACCTAGCTCTTTATGAAGCTCACGACCGTAAAAATATGCGGTTGCAGAAAAACCAACCGCATTTTCAGGGGAGCAAATCTGCCACGAACCAACACAAGTATCCAGCGGGAATATTGATATAGTCTTTTGCACCGTAAACATGCGTATTTCAGGAAAATTAGCCGTGGCAATTTCATGTGCCGAATTGTTAATCGTATCATTAGGAGGCCAACCGGACAAAGGCATTTCCATATTTGACTGACCTGAGCATAACCAAACTTCGCCAAAAACAACATTGTCAATTGTGTCACTACGATTACCAGCGCTAACACAAATAGTTTGGCTTTCAAGTGCATCCTTTGTGGAAATTACTGCCAGCCAGCTACCGTCTTCAGCAGCTCTGACCTTAGCCCTCTCTCCCCAACTAGTTGTTATCCTGACCTTTGCCTCGGGAGTTGCCCAGCCCCAAATTGAGACTTCAGTATTACGCTGCAGCACCATATTATCAACAAACAAGCTTGCCAGTTTTAATTCGGTAATTCTCTCTGAACAGGATATCAGGAGCATCGAGAGAAAAACGAATGTTATCTTTTTACTCATTACAAAAATGTTTTAATAAGATGATAAAACCCATATGTGTTCGTTTTTAAGGTAACATCTTGATTTTTCTGTCTGCCCCCTTCTTTACTGCTGCGAAGCTTTAGCCATGAGCAGTAGTGAGGGGTAACAGGCAGGAAAATCGTCGAATATGAGAATCCGTGAAAAAATTATTAGTTATGCGACTTTTATAATTTTACAATTTTTGTTAGCTGAATATCAGACATGTCTATACTTTTCACCCTCAGAACATATACTCCTTTACCAAGGTTTTCCGGGAGGGAGAAACTTTTTGAAGAAACATTCGTTCCCGCAACAAGTATTTCATTAATCAGAACCTTACCGGTAAGATCGATCAATTCAAGGATATAGCTTTTATCCAGATTGAAATCAGCTTTAAGCATAAAGAAGTCTTCAATAGGGTTTGGATATACTTCAAAGATGCTATTTGAAGTCGCATTGGAAATGCCGGTTGGGGAGACCGATATTTTCACCGTATCGGGTTGGCTATCCTGCAGTCCGTCGTTAACAACAAGAACAACATAATAATCTCCGGAAACATCGGGTCTGAATACGGGGTCAACATACCTGTCTTTTTTAAGCGTGCTATTACTACCGACAGGTTTTGAAATCATTGTCCATAAATAGGTAATTTGATCCTCATCGACATCAAAGCTTGCAGAGCCATTAAGTATTACGTTTACACTAATTAGTGAGTATATGTCGGAACCCGCCGCGGCTACAGGTGGTGCGGAAATAAAGAGCTTTACAGTGTCGGCCAGGGAAGATTCCTCAACGTCGCTCACAACCAATGAGAACAGAAATATGCCTGAATGATCAGGGGTGACTGAAAAGCTTTGAGCAGAAGGGTCAACAATAGTCAATGTACTTCCTGCCGGTTGTTGAACGATTTTCCACATGTAGGTTATGGGAAGGCCTTTGGGATTCACGCTGTTTATTGCCGAGAGATTAGCGGTACCCCCAAGGGCAATTGCCTGATCTATTCCGGCTATTGCAACCGGGTGCAAATAATCTGAAACATATTCGAGTTTAAAAGCAACTTCCTGGGAAAAAGTCGGTATCTCAAAGTCTATGAAAGAGTTTGCCAATACTACATTGGATGACTGCGAAATTTCACCTGAAACCGGATTGTGCCAGGTAAGCTTATAATGACCAAAAGGCACATTTTCCAATAAAAGACTTACTCCTGAAATGTTTGACGCAAAAAGATTGCTGTAAACATAGACATAATAATTTCCGGCATCGGTTTTCAAAGCCTGGGCGGAGACTGAATTATTTATATATACTGTATTAATTTTATAACTAAGGGGATTTCCCTCAGCAACAAGATCCACACCCGCAAAATAATTTCCAATGGGAGCAAAGTCCGAATACCAGCCTGAAGAGAAGGCTTTATCCCAATACCAATGAAGGCAGGGAAGATGGTTGAAATACCCGATCCAATTTGCTCTACGTACCTCATTACCGGTTTCTGCCAGTTCGGATTTTCCGAATTCCCCACAGATGATAGGAAGCTGGGTTTTCTTGTTGATATTATTATATTTGGCAAGTATTCCTCCGGCAACATCATAATCATAGGAGTGGAACTGCAGAACATCAAGTTGCTCATTGTTCCCAAAGGCTGCAACCAATGGATGATCCATCCATCCGCTTAGACTGGTGGTTCGAATGTGATTATACGGATCAATTCCCCTGATATACTCGCCCATTTCCTCATGCCAAGTATCGACATCGGTTACCCATGAAGCGGGATTGGTAGAGGTATTCCCGGTAAGGTCGACTTCATTGAAAAATTCCCATGAAAAAAGCTTGGTTGAATACCCCCAGCGGGCCACGTAGTAGCGTAAGAGATGTTTTGTATACTTTTTAGCCAATTCGTTATTGAAAAAATCGGCAGGCTTGTCAAGGAATCCTCCGTTGGCTTTATTATAAGGGTTTAGGTCCCAGTTTGGATTTACATTTTCGGAAAGTATTCCGTGTTGGAAAATTGTAAGCATGTTTTGAACATCGTACTCAGTACAAAGATCAAAAACAGAGTCCAGTAAAGCAGATGCCTGCTGACTGTAGTTGCCGATTCCCTTATAATAGGAAAAACCATTTTTTGCTTCGAGTGACTGAGAGCCAAAAGTAACCGTCCAATAGCGCAACATATTGGCTTTGTTTGTGCTAAGAGTTGAAATATGGTTGTAGTAGTCGGTAATTTTATCAGCCTTATTGCTCCATGCGACGTTTTCCCCAATAGGCAGGTATGATTCGCCTGTGGAATGCCGGTAATACTGTTTGTTCAGGGGATCGACATATACAAACCCCTTTTCCCCGGAAGGTGAAACGGTTACAGTAAATTCTTCGGATATTTCTTCCCCGCTCTTATCCGAAAGCATCAGTACGACTCTATGCTCGCCTGCCTGCCCGGATGAAAACCGCAGCATCCAACCCTGAAAAGTAGAATCTATAACCCATTGCTGGTTTTGATGAATACTCCTGATAAAATAGAAGCAAGGAATAGTGTCTTTTGAATTATCGGGTTTGGTTATTACCGCGTCAACCGAAACGGTATCAGGGTTAAAAGGATTACCATAGATTTTGCTTACCTGGAATACGCCTTCAATTTTGCTATTGGTCTTCGGGGATGGGCTGATAAAAGTTAAACCGCTGAAAGAATCCCCGAAATTAAAAACGAAGAGATTAACGCTTTTGCTTATTGATTTCCCCTCCGTATTGGAGAGCAGCAGTGAGGCGGTATAAAAACCGGGCAGCGTGTATTGATGGTTTACCATCGACGCACCGGTTTCGGTTGTTCCATCGCCAAAATCCCAGGCATAGGTCAAATCAAGGTTATTATAGTCAAAGGAGGCTGAAGCATCAAAAGTAACATCATTGAGTGTGTATATTATTGCAGGATCTATTTTAAGGTCCAGTACCGGGATTCCAATCTCAGCAAGAGGATTTGAAAGTTTGAAGTCGTCGAGATACACTATGGCTTCAGCATCGTTATCAACCCCCGAAGCAATCTCCAGACGGGTAAAAGCCATTCCCTGGGCTTTGCTGATGTCCATCGTCAACTCAACCCACTTGTTGGGGGCAGGCATTTCACTGTAATTATGTGCCCAGGCTTCGGCAACCACAACACCCCCATTCCAGAATTTGTAATAAACCCGACCCTGGGTAGAGCTGTGTATTTTGAAGTTCATGGTTGTGCTGGCGCCAAAGGAAACCGCTTGGGGAAAGCTCAATGCCACATAGTGCCAGTTGCCCGCTGCCTTGTCATATCGAACGCAATTATTGCTGGTATTGGCCCCGCTTTTATCAGGGTTAGCCACCACAGCAGCATTTCCATTGAAGACTGACGGGGTTGTTCCGGGGGTTTCAAAATCGGCAAACACTTGAGCTCCCACATTCTGAAATTGTAAAGAGCTGGCCATAAACAATAAAATCAGCAGTAAACGACCATTCCTTTTAAAGATGGCATTATTGCTTTTCGCTATTCCTGATAAGGGCTGATTGGATTTCGGGTTGATTATCATAATGATTGTTTAAGGTAGTTGTTTGAAAAATTGATTAATTTTTGATTAATATATATAAAGAGTGCGATGAAATTCATGCTGAATACACTTCTTAACGTGTATACCAGTAACGGCATTCGACCCCATGTCGAAAACAATCCGCTCGGATTCCTTGTGGTTCAATGTCTGCTTTAGCAAATTTCCTGAAGAAGGATGATCCATTTAAAGGTATGCTATTTTAAGATTTTTATTAATTACTGAAATAACAACCGACTCTAATATATTTGTGGGGGGGCTTTCCAGAAGCCAACTCCATTCTTGCCACCCGATCCAAACCTGCCAAATTAATTCTTATACATCGAAGGGAGCTCATCTTCAAAGATAATCATCTCTTCATTTTCTAAATCAATAAAATCCTGGGATGCTGGGTGTCCGGGAAAAGGGGCAAAGAAGTGCGATGGCCAGGCGTTTCTCCAAACTAAAAAATAGGCAATTTTCCTTGCTTCCGCATCATTTTTCAATGGTTTTAATATTCTTTCCGAGAACCAGTCGGCCTGAGTCAACATATTGTTTCCGGTTTCAGTAAGTGCTGCAATCTTCCCCTTTTCCTCTGCGATTTTCACGATGGTGCGCAAACTTGTTACAAACAGAGAATCTTCTTCCTTACGGGTTCTCTCTTTGATATGCATTGACGACCCACCAACATCCCAATAATTATCAAGGCCAATGAAATCAACATAATCATCGCCCGGGTATGCATAAAGGAATTCACGTCGATCATCAGCAGTTTGCATGCGGCTCCGGTCTGGTGAGGTTGAATAAAGCAGCTGATGGATATTCATGGTATCCCTGAGGTAATGAAAAGTATAGCGCCACAAACCAATATATTCTTCCTCGGTTGCGTTTTGTTTGCCCCACCAGAACCAGTCGCCATTATGTTCATGGAATGGACGAAAGATTACAGGAATGGGTTTACCAAACTCATCCTTTAATTCATTAAAGAATGCAGCAACCTTTTTCAACCTGTCGCGAAATTCATAGTGCATATCCCCTCCAGGAACCATTCTGCGTGGGGATGGGTCATCGCTCCATACCGGTGAATTCTCCTTACCATGCATTTCGTGCCAACTGATAGTAATAATGCCTCCACGGGAATACCCTTCCTTAATAAACCTTATCATATTATTAAATGGAATACTGTCAACGTTGGTATCAAAAGCAATATGACCAATATCCCAACCGTAAACAGCCGGATATGATCCGGTTACATCAAACACATCGCAGAAACCTGATTTGTTATCCCTTCTGCCAACCCCGTATGCCAATGCATCCTGGTGGCCAAATAACACCTTTTCTGCAGCCAGAGCTTTCAGATTTTCATATAAAGCCTTGGTTTCGGCAGTAGCCAGAGGATCTGAGGTTTTAAAACCTTCACCAATAGCAGGTGAGTGTTGATTGCAAGAGATAAAAAAGCCGAATCCGGCAATCATTAACAGTAAAAGAAGACGGGACATAATTTTTTTCATGCGGAAGAAATGTAATTGAGAATTAAAGAAACCTTAAAATACCGCTGTCAAAAATATAACTTTACATTCCTTGTCACTAAGAATTATGTTTTAGAAACTGACACAAATGTATTTAAGTGAAGAGGTATTTCTCTGTAAGTAAAAGATGCCCGGATTCTTATAATTTTCATCCTTTGACTCTCTGAATAATACATAAGTGTCAGATTCAAAAACATGATTTCAAACCCATTCAACAATTATTCCCTATTTTGTCCCAATATTATATTAAGCAAACAATTCATGAAAAAAGCAATACAACTTTTTATTCTCAGTTTTTTTCTATTATCCAATACGACAGGACAAAACGTTGTTTTTGTTGCCGGATTTTCAACGGAAGAAATAGCTGCCAGGTGGAATGTTACCGGTTCTACCTTTATTATTTCAGCAGCAGAGGGGAATCTTAAGGTTGATTACAACCGCAATTCATCGAGCGGGCAATGGGATCAGTTCAATATTACACTTGATAATCTTGATCTTAACGACTCGCCATTGATTACTGTTGAAGTAAAATCAGATATTAATACAATGCTTACCTTAAAACCCGTAAATTCAAATGGTGAAAACGACTGGTTACAGCAGTCGGTTTCAGCAGGTACAGAATGGGTAAAATACTATTTTGAGTTAAGTAATTCGTTAAGTTTCCCTTTAACAAAGATTTACATATACCTTGATGGAGGATCCTCCAGCCCCGTATCCGGAACAGTATTTTTCAGGAATTTATACATTGGTGATAAATCTGGAATACCAAGCGATACTTCTCTGCTATTAAGCTCAATATCTTCGGCAAAGCTATTAATAGGAAATATTACCGAGGGAGATTCTGACGGGGAATATCCTGCGGGTTCAAAAGCACTAATTCAGGCTGCAATGGATGATGCTGAAGCAATACTTGCGCTGGGAGCAACTTATATTTCTCAGGATGAAGCAGATATAGCAAGCTATAGTCTTAACGATGCCCTGATGCTTGTGGAGGCAGAAGTTCATTACAGCAATAATCCGCTGACCGACAGTGAAGCTACGCTTCCTGCCATCAGGTTATACAGTAACCTGCGTGCTATTGCCAACGATAAGAAATACCTTTTTGGAATGCAGGATGCAAACTCATATGGTGTAGGCTGGACTGATAATGGTTCTGGTGACCGTTCTGATGTGAAGGATGTGTGTGGATCACATCCTGCTTTATTCAGTTTTGATTTATCTCATATCGAGGGAATCCGCGATAACAAACTATTGCGCAACCAGATCCTTAATGCATACAATCAGGGTGCGGTGATTACCTTTTGCTGGCACCAGAATGAGCCTCTTGGCCGGGGATTTTATTACGACAATGTAAATGAAGAAATTGTTTCAAAATTACTTCCCGGCGGGCTTTATCATAATCAGTACCTTACAAGTCTGGCAAATGTTGCCAACTTTACAAAAAGCTTGCGCGGACCGAAAGGTGAAACTATCCCTATTATTTTCCGTCCTTATCATGAGCATAATGGTAATTGGTTCTGGTGGGGAAAAACACGCTGTTCTCCCGTAGATTTCATTTCGTTATGGAAGTTCACTTTCAACTACCTGAAGGACATTCAAAATGTTCATAATTTCATTTGGGCATATTCTCCTGATGGAGGGCAGTACAATACTCTAAATGATTATTTTGAAATTTATCCCGGTGACCTATTTGTAGATATTTTAGGCATTGATTACTATTTTGGGGAAGGAACGACTTCCGATATAAACAGGCTGCGCGATAAACTAAAGCATATGTCCAGCCAGGCTAATCAGAGAGGCAAAATTGCGGCTATAACCGAATCAGGTGACCGACTGGGCTGGAACGGCCCTGATAACCTGTCTATCCCAAACTGGTATACCCGTTGCATTCACGGTGCCATTAAAGGTGATCAGGAAATCAGTGTTGCATATATGGCCACATGGCGAAATGCGGGCACAACCCACCATTTTGCGCCATACCCGGGGCATCCGGCTGTACCCGACTTCCTCAACTTTTATGATGACACGTCTACGATTTTCCTAAACGACATGCTTGATATCCACAATACGGTATTCACTACAGAGGTTAGTAAACCGAGTCAGAGCACAAGAATGGTGTTTTTCACTACTTCTGTTAGTATCAATACGATAATCAGCGGCACTTCTATAAAAGTAAATATTCCAGAAGGTACCAGTCTGTCGGATGTTGCAGCAATATTTACTGTGGCACAGGGTGCTTCCGTCCGGGTGAATGGAACGAATCAGGTCAGCGGTATCACCGCAAACGATTTTTATTCCCCGGTAAATTATACTGTAACAGCCCAGGATCAGGTTACTTCCCTGGATTATACTGTTCAGCTGATTGTGGTTTCATCAACCTATTCTCCTGATACTAAAAATGTTGCAAAGTTTAAAATTTATCCCAACCCATCATCCGGTACAATTCAGATTGATAATGAGATATATACATCAATCTCCATTTATAACTCGTATGGTCAATTAGAAAGACTGGAAAAAGATCTTGACTTTGGCAGCAGTAGCCTTGATATCTCTTCACTTGTAAGGGGAATATACTTTTTAAGGCTCAGCAATAAACTTGGGGAAACTGCAATAGAAAGGATAATTGTTCATTAATTTGCGCGGCACATAAAAACTTCGCAAAATTTGATTACCAGACTATTACCGTTTGATAATTATCAGGAGCACCTGAAGGATAAATCATTTTTTCAGCACTTGTGTGTACTTCGATATAGTATTCAAAATCATTCCCCTCAAACTCGTTTTCAGTTAATGTCAAAGCATAAACATTCCGGGCTACATTGGAAAATTGAACGATCCTGAATGATTTTTCACCCAAATTTCGATAAAATAAACTCACTTTATTGATTTTGTTCTTTGAAAGAATAATTGCTTTCAGCCTTAAATCCTCCCCATTTTCAAGAATGTTTCTTTTTGTCGGGACAATTATCCGGGAATCGCCCCGATAATCGGTCCAGAGCTCATTTTGAGGGGCTGGCTTACCGGTAACCGTTGATATCAGACAATCGTATTTGGTTAAAAGTTTCAATTGTTCCTGGTTGTGAAGTTCAAGATTTGCAATGGTACCAATATCACCAGATGTTCCCGCGTATTGCAGCAGATACGTGACCATATTCCCCCACTTTTCATTGATCTGATTTTTCAGGGAGATCAATTCGTTGATCCGTTCTGTTTTTCCTTGCTGGTTTGTTTCAGTTTTCAGCATCAGAGCGATTGAATCCTGAATGCCAAACAAACAGCCAATCTCGGCCATTTGGCGGGTATACTTAAAAACATTCAGCCAATAATTATACCTTTCGAGGTTACCTCCACCTTTGATGGAGCTTTGTATATTGGCATACTCGTCCAAAAAATCAAAATTCCTCTTTACCTCCTCCCAAGGCTGTTTATTGGAGAAAATTCCACCAGGTCCGGTGCCCATCCATGTAGAGGTCCGAAAGAGATTTGCCTGGAAGCTGTACATCTCATTGGGCCCCCCGTCCAGCTTTGAGAAAAGCGCTGCGATTTTATCCGCGTTTTCCTTTCCAAATTGTGCAGAAGCCCAATCCATATAAAAATCGAGCTGCGGTAAATCGCGTTTACCTGGGGTATTCTGACTTTCCCAATCGCCTAATTCCCATCCCGCCCTGGCGAGAGCTACGAAGTTTGGAGAAAGTATTTCTGTGCGCCAATGAATCCCGATCAGACCATCGCAGCCCATGTTGTATGCGTCAACTGCGTCTTTGCGGGTACGCCCTACCCATAATTGGGGTGAGGTCAGGGCAGGATCGTCTTCCATCCAAGGGATAGCCCATTTGGGTCTGTCGTTTATTCTCATAAATCCGCTATCAACAGGCGCAAATCCCTGCATTCTGTTGATACAGCTGAAAGGCATATCTTTGGGCAAGATACGGTCGAAAGCGGCACGGTCTTTCGATGGGCCAAGAACCCAGCCACATGTGGCCAGGGTAAATGGGACGTTTACGTTTTTTGCTGCCTGAACGGCATAACGAAAATCGTTTTCAGTACTCTTTACCGCCTCTTCGGTTTCTCCTTCCCAGGTCCAGCCTTCAGGTGTCCAGAACCAATAATAATCAAGATGGTGTGTTTTCATGATCCTGCTGAACATTCCCTCGTAAATCGCAGTTCTTGTTTGCTCTGAATTTACATCCCTTCGCTGTGCCACCAGTTTTTCTTTAAGTTTTAAAGGGATTGTAAGGGGTATCTCGGTCCCTATGCAGGTTTTCACTCCTACTTTACGGGCCAATGCGAATGAGTTGTCCAGGATTTTCCCGAAGTTGTTGAATATCTCAATGTTTTCGGTATCCGTGTGTGGCCATTCAGAAATATTCTTCATGTAATCAGCTCCAAAATAATCAGTTTCAAACATCTGGTCTGCTCCAAAGCCAAACAGTGAAGTTTTCTTTTTATAATAACCCCAGGTACTATCCGAAGTATTGGAGTGCAAAACCGGGTAGGCAAAATTTATGCTTCCATCATCGTTTGTATCTTCTTTTAAACCAATCCACACCATTGGCTCGGCTTTCTCCCATCCCCCGAACACTTTTTCAGGATAGGTATGAAAGCCTATAAAATTCATTCCCATTTTTGGAATTTGAGAAACAATCGCTTTGTAATCATCCAGGTTCCACCAATCCGGGCCTTCCGGAAAATCGTGGAAAGGTTGGATTCCCCGTGTAGTAAAAACCGGCTTGCCAACAATTCCGATACTGTCAATCGTTAATAAAATCTTATTGTCAGGGATAACATCCCCGTGCAAATTAAACTGAATACCAAGAGATTCAATGTAGCGGTATGTTCCATACAGCAATCCAAGGGAATCCCCCCCGGTTATATGCAGCAGTTTTTTGTTATTGACAGAAAATGACATTACGGCATATTCCTGGGAATTGAGTGCGGCAACTCTGCTTGATAGCACATCGTTTTCTGATTCTGTTATTATTGGATTGGATTTATCTGCAATAATAAAAGCACCGGAGAATCTGGTCTCAGCCCGGTCTGACTCATGGATTTGAATCAATTCACCGGTTCTCACATACAGATAGCGCCTGAGTTCCTTCGCTGCAAGCTGATGAAGCGATGTTGGTTTTGAGGGGATAATTATCTCATATTCATTCGACTTACTGCAGGAAATGAATACGAACAGACTGACAATTAAAAGGGTGAGATTCTGCATGTCACGGGATTTTTTCATTATACACACAAAACTCCGCAATAGCTACCTCTGGTTCACCTTCTTCAATAAACAATCTAACTTTGGTTGAATTCACAGGCTTAAACCGGCAAATCTGAACTTTATCAGGATTGGTACCTGAAAAAAATGATTTCCATGTATTATCTTCGAAATACTGCAATTGATATTTTCTGATTCTTTGCATGGGATATTCAAGCCATCCAAGCTTTTTATCAGGTTCGCTAAACGAGACAGCATTAAATTCAGTATTGGCTTTAAAAGTAATTTCCAGCCATGGCTGCTCTACCGCTTTGTTTGATTGCCAGGCTGTGTTAAAATCATCGTCATTTCCAAAATCAGAGATCAACATATCGTTGCTCCAGCTTGAATTAGCTTTTTGGAATTTGGCAAGGTTTGAATAAATAAGGGGTATGCTTTCTTCATGAAGTAGCTGGGCTTTGCCTGATGACTTCCACATTTCTCCAACTTTCGCAAGTTCGGCAAGTGCATTGTCATCAATTAAGCCATCGCGGTTTGGAGCAACATTTAATATAAAATTGCAGTAGGCATCATTTAAAGGTATAATATTTTCGTTAACAATATAATCCGCAGTTTTAACCGGGATGGCAGGGAAATCGGTTTTCCAGAACCAGTATTTATTGATAGGAATTCCTGCCTGAGCCGGGAGTTTATTGGTTTCTTTGGATATTCTCTGTCCTGCGTTTTGTTCATACTGCTTTATATCTGAATAGAACAAGGCGTCAGCAGGATATTTGCCTGCGTTATGTTCGGAGAGCAAACAATTGGGCTGCAACGACTTCAGATGTTTGTAGATTTCCTCAAACGAAATCTCCTCATAAGAAATTCTAGACCAAAAAGCATCCCAGCCATCTATAATGAGAGCGTCAATTTCACCATAACTGGTAAGAAGTTCAGTGAGCTGATCTTTAATAAACTGTGTATGCTCTTTCTTAGTCCAACCTTTACGAATATCATGGTGTGTATCTAAAATGGAGTAATACAGAAATACTTTCAATCCCTGTGTTCTGAATGCATCAGCAAATTCTTTTACAACATCCCGTTTAAAAGGACTATTCATAACATTGTAATTCGTAGTCTTTGTATTCCATATGCAGAAACCGCTGTGGTGCTTGGTTGTGAGGCAGCCATAAGTCATTCCTGCAGATTTGGCTGCATCGGCCCATTGTTTGCAGTCGAGTTTTACCGGATTAAAGACATCTATGGATGCATTCGGGTCAATCCAGTCTTCATTGTAATAGGTTGGCAGATTGAAATGAATAAACATGCCAAACCGCAAATCCAGAAATTCCTGTTGAAGCTGTTTTAAGGGTTTCCCCTCGATTGAGTTTTTTTGGTTGCTAAAAGTATTAATATTCTGTTCCGGCAGTTTTCCGCAAAATTGGAAAAGCACAAGAAATAAAATGAAAGCTGATTTCTTCATAAGTAAAAGCATGCCTTAGGGGTGTGAGTTTTTCAAAAAGAATTTATTTAACAGTAGGCAGATACCAATTATTTTCATCCGATAACACTTGCTTCACTCTTTCGGCCACTGCGGGGTTCGAATACTTTGCCGCAACCGTGTTGGCCAGGAATGCAGGATCGTTTCTTCTGCGTGCCACACGCATAAGGTCAAACCAACGTTTTCCTTCAAAAGCCAGTTCAAGTGCGCGCTCCTCCAATATCATGTTATCCAGATAGGTTTTTGCATCAGCAGTTCCATCGGGTATCGTTATGGATTTCAGGAACACACGACCACGAACCCCTTCATTTGAAGCCCACGTCCTGAAATCTGTGGGACGTGGTGACAACTGCCTCATCCCGTCATTCATCAGAGTAAGTGCGATTTCGGGTTGATCTATATTATTGTAAGCTTCGGCAAGCAACAAATGAATATCGGATGCCCTGTACATGATGATATCAGCACTGTAGGGGACAGCGTTGGGCTCCAGGGAATATTTCGAAATATAGAATTCTGTTGGGCTATTCGGTATAGAGTCAAACGAAACTCCCATACCGCGGAATTTATCGCCCAATACAGTATCAGTTACCGGTTTCTGTAGTTTGAACAAATCGACCAATACACCCGATGGCTTAATCGTGTAGTCATAGTCGTGCCTGAAATATACCTCAAGCGGGTTTTGTTGTCCGTCTTCAAAAGAAAATGGAACTGAAGCGAACACCTCGCTAATTGCACCAATGGGACTAATAAATATACCTGCATAGTTTTCACGGTTGTATTTTTTATCCACCTTATAATTGTTTCTTCCATAGCTTTCACAAGCTGCACGCAGGTATTCTGCAGCCAAAGCATACTCGTTAAGCTCAAGGTAAATCTCACCCAGCAATGCTTTGCTGTTGAGTGAATTATCGATGATCAACTCTGCCAGAGCATCTTCCGAATCATGCAAAATCGGGGTAAGATCATCAACGAGTCTTCTCAACATCGTTTCCCGGTCAACGACTTCCAAATTTGCAGCATCGTCGATTGAAACCAATTCCAAAGGCAGGATGGTTGCACTGCCATACAAGCGCACGTAATTAAAGTATGCCCACGACCTATAGGTAATCAGTGCTCTTTTGACCGAGACATTGGTTAAAGAGTCGTAGTTTAGTTTATCCTTTTCAACAACAGCGTCGAGGTTTAAGAGAACATCGTTGGCCGACACGATTACCTTATAATATGCGGCGCCATCGATAAGAGAATTTCCCGCCGAAACCGAATGGTTGTATAAAGTTACCAGTTCGGCATCTGCGGCTGCAGTTGGCTCCATCTGATCGGAGAGCAAACCGTCGACCAAAATATGGTTTGGCATGATCTCTTGCAATAGCAGCACAATTCCGCTATATGAACTCCAAACATCTCTTGCATCCTTATAATGCTGGTCAGGATAGATCTTATCACCGATTTTCGCTTCGTAAAAATCATCGCTGCATGCATTGATTACTGCGAATAATGCACAGAAAACAACAATGCGACCGGATAGTTTCAAACTCATGTGTTTTATCATCTTAATATCTTGTAAAAACGATTTGACATTCTGTTAAAGGGCTAACTTCAATCCAAACAAAAACGTTCGTATCTGTGGAATGGTACCATAATCAATCCCCATTTGATACGGCGAATTACTATATTGAAATTCAGGATCATACCCCTTATAATTTGTAAAAGTCAAAAGATTGGATGCCGTAAAATAGATGTTCAAATCCCTGTAAAGCTTAGAGCCTCCGGGTAAGGTATAACTCAATGTTAAATCTTTAAGCCTGATATAAGAGCCGTCCTCAATCCAACGATCCGAAAAAACTGAGTTTCCGGTAGGGTCGCCATAGGAAGCGCGTGGCATTGCATCGCCCCCATCGGTTTCGTTCCAACGACTGTCGGTTTCAGCTGACTGGTTGTTAAACTGATCCATCCCCTCTGTTTTTTGCCTTACATAGTTAAAGATATCATTCCCATAGGAATAGGTGAATAGTGCTGAAATCTCAATCTTTTTATATATCAAGGAAGTTTGAAAACCTCCATAAAAGTCAGGGTTCGGATTACCAATTATGGCTTTGTCTTCCGAGTTGATAACATTGTTGTTGTCGCTGTCAATATATTTAACATCGCCAACTTTCATCGGCATTCCGCCGGGTCCGGTAATACTTTGCGCCTCAATATCGCTGCTATACAATTTATCGGTTCGGTAGCCGTAAAACATATTCAGCCCCCTGTTCTCCATGGTAATATATTGCACTTTAATATCCTGGATTTCATACACATCCTGGATTATTGATTCTTTTGCTTCATCAATAAAAGTTAGCTTTGATACTTTCTCTTTATACCTGCTAACGGAGAAACCATAAGTCCACACAAAATCGGAAATGTGCGTTCTTCCGTCATAAGAGAATTCAATTGCATCGATATTCAAAACCCCGCCATTATCAAAATAGTTGGCAAATCCGAAGCTGGGCAATTGCTGATTTATCATTAGATTCCCAACTGTTGAGTGATAGTAGTTCACAACAAAATTCGACTTCATATTGGCGGGTGAGAAATCCATTCCCAGATTGGTAGTGGACTTTTTCTCGATTTCAAGTTCCGTATTGGGAACCGCATCACGAACAACCACACCTATCTTCCCGAGGCGTCTTCCCACATAAAACAACTTGGAGTAGTCGTAAGCACTGCTGTGCATGTTTCCGGAGATACCATGGGAAGCGCGTATTTTCAACTCCCCAATTTTGCGAACAGAAGAAAGGAAAGATTCAGAAGAAAGACGCCATGCCACGCCCAAGGAAGGGTAGAAATTATAGCGTTTGCTGCTGTTGACATTTGAATTCCCATCATTCGAAACATTTGCCACAACATAGTACTTATCTTTTAGCGAGTAGTTTACGGTACCATAGATCGAAGCCCAAATCAATTCCCTGTCATCGCCAAAAGTGGTTCTCAGGTATTGGTATTTCGCACCCTGCCCCAGGTTCTTGAAATCATCCGAAGCGGTGTTCAAATCATTACCTTCGTTATACTTATAGGAATTCTTAAGATAGCGTATTCCTAAAACGGCATCGAAAAGCCCCGACTTGATTTTATCGGCATAGGAAATTTTGGAATGGTTCTGAGTAGAACGGAAATCATATACCAGATCATGACGCGAATTGTCGGCAAATTCCTGGTCAACCAATCCGTGATCGGGCAGGAATATACTCTCCCGCGAATTGTTGTAACCCAGTCCGGTTAAACTGGAAATCAACAGCTTCGGTGAAATCTGATAACGGAAATCAATGGAGCTCACGAAATGGTAATTCCGGTTATTACCCATTCCCTCCCTGACAATAGCGAGTGGATTACTGACGTTAAACACGCCAACCTCGTCAATTTCGTTGAGCCAGGCACCCGTTTCCGGGTCACGGGCCATTGGAGCCATAAGGGGCGATTTCAGCAAGGCGGAGGTGAGAGGGTTTTTGTAATCCTCGGCTCCCATACTGGCAATATAAGAGTCGGACAATGAAAGCTTAACGTTTGGAACAACCGATAATTTATCGGTAATATTAATTTTACCGTTAATTCTGAGGTTATAACGCGAATACGACGCGTTTTCATAAATACTTCCATGCTTCAGATATCCGGTTGAAATATTATAGGTTGCAATTTCATCTCCCCCCTTAATGAAGATATGGTACTTTTGAAGTGATCCGGGCTTGAAAAGTTCGTCCTGCCAATCGGTATTGTTGTTGTAACGGTAATATTCCTCATTGGCAACATCTCCTGACAGCCATGAGTAATCGGCAGGGCTTTTACCAGCCCCAATGAGCTGTTCAGTATACAGAGACCTGAACCGGTCGCTATTTAGCAGTGGGAGTTTGGATGGCATCAACCCTACCCCACCATAACTGGTAAATACGATCTGTGAACTGGTTTCGCTCTTCTGTTCCGTGTTTATATAAATAAGTCCGTTTGAACCATTGGATCCCCAGGATGCCAAATTCCCCTTCAGCACAGCTATGTTCGCAATATCTTCAGCATCCACAACATCGAAGGGATTAAAAGAGAATCCGTCAATTACACTTTG
>CAMAZH010000003.1 GCA_945863035.1 Chitinophaga pinensis
TATCACTCACTCTTCTTCATCCTCTTCCGGTCGTTCTCATCCAATAGTATTTTTCTGAGTCGGATGGATTTGGGAGTAACTTCCATATACTCGTCGCCACGAATGTATTCCATTGCTTCTTCGAGGGAAAAGCGAACTGGAGGTGTTAGGTTTGCCTTATCGTCTGTTCCGGAAGCCCTGATATTTGTAAGCTTCTTGGTTTTGGTAACGTTTACCACAAGATCTTCCATACGGGTATATTCGCCGATAATCTGGCCGGCATAAATTTCCTCCCCCGGGAAGATAAAGAATTTGCCCCTGTCCTGCAGTTTGTCGAGGGAGTAGGCAATAGCGGTTCCTGTTTCCATGGCGATAAGAACGCCGCTTCTGCGGTTCTGTATTTCGCCCTTCCATGGCTCGTAAGCCTTGAAACGGTGAGCAATAACAGCTTCGCCTTCCGTGGCGGTGAGAATTGGGTTCGTGAGACCGATGATACCTCGTGCAGGAATATCAAAATTCAGGATGATGCGGTCGTTTTTTGTTTCAATATTAACGATCTCGCCTTTTCTGCGACTTACCACTTCGATTACCTTGCCCGAGAAGTCCTCTTTTACCTGAATGGTAAGGGTTTCAATAGGTTCGTTTTTAACTCCGTCGATTTCCTTGATAATAACCTGAGGCTGCCCCAGCTGGAATTCATATCCTTCCCTGCGCATTATTTCAACCAAAATGGATAAGTGCAAAATACCACGGCCGAAAACAAGGAGTCGTTCCGGAGAATCGGTTTCCTCGACGCGCAATGCCAGGTTTTTTTCAATTTCCTTAAACAGCCTGTCGCGTATATGTCTGGAAGTAAGATAGATTCCCTCTTTACCGTAAAACGGGGAGTTATTTATAGTGAAAAGCATACTCATGGTAGGCTCGTCAACATTTATGCGTTTCAATCCTTCCGGGTTCTCGAAATCAGCAACGGTGTCGCCTATTTCAAAATTCTCCAAACCCAGAACAGCACAGATCTCTCCCGATTCGATTTCCGTTTTAACTTTTTCCTTGCCCAGCCCTTCGAAACGATAAAGTTCCTTTACAATCGATTTCTGAATGCGACCATCGGCTTTCATCACGGCAACGGTCATTCCTGCCTTGATTGCACCACGTGTGATACGTCCAACAGCAATTCTTCCCAGGTAGGTTGAGTAATCCAGCGAACTGATCTGCATTTGCAGGTTACCCGGCTGCTTTTTGGGCGGTTTTATGTAGGAGATAATGGTATCGAGCAAATAGCTGATATCGGTGGTAGGGGTTCTGAAATCCTCAGCCATCCATCCTTCTTTTGATGAGCCGTAAACGGTCGGGAAGTTAAGTTGCTCCTCTGTTGCGTCGAGACTGAACATGAGATCGAAAACCATTTCCTGAACGTCTTCGGGGTTGCAGTTTGGCTTATCGACCTTATTGATTACCACGATAGGCTTGAGGTTCAGCTCGAGAGCCTTCTGCAGCACAAAACGGGTCTGAGGCATGGGTCCTTCGAAAGCGTCAACCAACAGGAGTACCCCGTCGGCCATATTCAGAACGCGTTCCACTTCTCCCCCGAAATCGGAGTGACCCGGAGTATCGATAATGTTTATTTTTGTGTCCTTATAGCGAACCGAAACGTTTTTTGAAAGAATAGTAATTCCTCTCTCCCTCTCCAAATCGTTCGAATCGAGTATAAGATCCTCCACTTCCTGGTTGTCGCGGAAGAGATTTACCTGATGCAGGATTCTGTCTACCAGTGTGGTTTTACCATGGTCAACGTGAGCAATAATTGCGATGTTTCTTATTTCGTACATTATCTTTATAATTCGGTTCCAAAAAGAATTCGCAAAGGTAGTTTAAATTTCGAAGTTTAAACAGATTTGATTCAAGTTCATGATTTATTAATATTGGAGCAATCAGAAGGGCTGGGTTTCGGGGGATTTATGATTGATACTCACCCATTCACAAATTACTCCCTACTTTGATGTGAAATTTGTGCTCTCAAAAATCTTATCTGCCGATTTGGCAATAAAACCCGAGTAAAGCTGACCGTCCTTGTCGGCATAGCGCTGGGCAAATTCATAATAGCAAGCGGGAATTTGAAATTCGTCCTCCACGAAGCCGATGTTGACGCGGTCGGCCAAGGTGCTCGATTGCCTGAGAAGTTCCTCCTTCGTGCCCTTGATTTCCCCTCCCGAAGAATTTAGGGGGAAACCTCCAGCTTTAATAAACTCATTAACCTTTTCAATGGTATCGTATTTTTTTAAGGCATTGATACTTACCGTAAAATGATTTGCCCTGAAGCCGAAAACGTACAGCCAGGCAGCATATTCCGACTCTTCCCTTAACTTGTTGTAGACTTCGTATGAAGGCTTTGGAAACAGGCTTCCGGCAAAAATCAGTTCGTCTGAGAGGCAGGTTTCGTCAGGGACCGCGTTGATGGCTTCGCGTATAATCTTCTGGAGGTAGGGGGAGAAATCCTCAAGTATCAGCTGAGAGATAAAAACCCGTGGGGCCTGAGGGTCGGACACGTGCTCGTAATGCCTTGCAAACAAATGTTTTTCCTCGAAAACATATTCGCCTTTTTCCACATATCCATTCTGTAAAAATATTCTTGCCAACACGTTGATATCCAAGCGCGGGTCGTTGAACGTTCTGAACGCAATATGGTCGTTCAGGACAATTTCACCCTCCCGTGAAAAAAGGTTGAAAATCTTGCCGGCTGATGGATTCTGGAGAATATAATCGCTCCATAACCTTTCAAAAATTTGATTGTAGCTCATGGTTACTATTAATTAGGTGTGAAATGCTGTTGTATAAAAGTTGTTTTGCGCCATTCCAATCTCAGAAAACAAAACTCAGTTTGAAGGGTTCATGCCGATTAGCAATTTTGTTCAACAAACCCGTTTTGCACCCATGGATAAAAATGATGCATTGTAAACAACAAACCCGGGATTTTGCTCATTTCATGCAGGTTGTTTTACAACAGATTAAAATCGTGATATAAATCATACCCGAGTGATAAAGGAAATTGTTTTTTTTAACTAATTTTGAAACCAATACATTAACAGCTTAAATAATTGACAATCAATGGATTTAATACAAATAATTAAAGAAAAGGCAAAGCAGCACCAAATGAGGATTGTTTTACCCGAGGGCGAAGAAGAAAGGACTCTCAAAGCAGCCGATATCATTCTGAGTGAAGGACTTGCAAAAATAATTCTGATTGGGAATCCCGATACGATTTCGAAAAAAGCCAAAGAATTCGGTTTGAATCAGCTTGGAAAAGCCGTTATTATCGACCCGCTTTCCCATGAAAACAAGGAGAAATATATCAATCTGATGGTAGAGCTCAGGAAGAGCAAAGGCTTAACAAAAGAGGAAGCCGGGCGATTGATCGAAGACCCCTTGTACCTTGGCACTTTGATGATTAAAGCCGGAGATGCCGACGGTGAGGTTGCCGGAGCCATGAACGCTACGGGCGACGTGCTGCGGCCAGCTTTCCAATATGTGAAAACCATGCCGGGGATTTCGGTTGTTTCGGGAGCATTCATTATGATTCTGAAAGACAAGGAATTCGGCAACGATGGCTTGATGGTATTTGCCGATTGCGCAGTTCATCCCGATCCTACCGACCGGGAATTGGCTGAGATAGCTGTTGCCACAGGAAAAACCACCCGTGCCATTGCCGGTTTCGAGCCCAGAATTGCGATGTTGAGTTTTTCGACAAAAGGAAGCGCAAAGCATGCAATGGTTGATAAAGTGGTAAGTGCAACGCGTATTGCAAAGGAAATGGATCCCAGTCTGATGATCGACGGAGAGCTGCAGGCCGATGCTGCAATCATTGAAGCCATCGGTCAGAGCAAGGCTCCCGGAAGCCAGATCGCAGGGAAAGCAAACGTTTTGGTATTCCCTACTCTGGAGTCAGGGAACATCTGCTACAAGCTGGTTCAACGACTTGCCCATGCTGAGGCCATCGGTCCGGTTCTTCAGGGTATGGCTGCTCCTATTAACGATTTAAGCAGAGGATGTTCGGTAAGCGACATTGTGAATCTCGTGGCAATTACTGCAAATCAGGCAGCGGGAATGAAGTAGTTAATAAAGGAAACAGTGAGGATTAGAATTCAGTAACAATATATATCAACAAAAAACAATTATTAAAATGCCCGAGACATTAGACGATTTTGCGCTTAGCAAGCGTATTCAAAAAAAAGGCAGCATACAGAAAGTGGCCGTAATAGGTTGCGGAAGCATGGGTCAGGAAATTACCCGCACCGTTGCCCAACATGGTATGGATGTTGTGTTTATCGAAGTAAGTGAAGCTAAAATCAAGGAAGTTTTTCAACAAATTGATGCCCAGCTTGACGAGGTTATCAATCAATGGGGACTCACCGTTGGGGAGAAACGGGTTATACTCAGCCATATCAAAGGATCGGTTGACTACAATGATATTCATGACGCCGACCTGGTAATAGAGTCCATAAATTCCCAAAAACCCGGAACCAACATCAACATGCGCAGGGAAGTCTTCAGGAAGGTCGAGGAAATCGTTGCCGACGACGTGGTTATCACATCGAACAACTCTACCCTGATGATATCCGAAATTGCAGGTGAACTCAGGCATCCGGAAAGAACTGCGGGTTTGCATTTCATCTCACCCTCCGCTTCCATTAAGATAGTTGAAGTTATCAGGGGGATAGAAACCAACGATGCCACCTTCGATTTTGTGCTAAAATTCGCCAAAATGATTGAGAAGCAGGCCATTGTTATAAACGAGTCGCCTGGGCATGTGAGCAGTCGGTTGATTGTTACCCTGATTAATGAAGCCTGCGAAACCCTCATGGAAGGAGTTGCCAGTGTTCAGTGCATCGACACAACCATGAAAATGGGTTATGGACTTTTGTTTGGCCCCTTTGAAATGGCCGACCGCATAGGCTTGGATAATTTATTGAAATGGATGGACAACCTATATGCCGAATACGGCTTGCAAAAATTCAAAGCCAGTCCGATCATAAAACGGCTGGTACGTGCGGGATATCACGGACTGAAGACAGGTAAAGGGTTCTACAAATACGAGAACGGAAAAATCATCAGTCAGGCCATCACCGCTACTGAATTTAAATAAATCATTCACGCAAACAAAAAAAGAAAATGAAGATCATAGTATTAAACTGTGGAAGCTCATCTATAAAATATCAACTCTTCGACATGACCACCACCGAAGTGCTTGCCAAGGGGGTGGCTGAAAAAATCGGGTTACACGGATCATTCATCAAGCATGAAAGACTTGATGGCACCAAAGTAAAGATCGAGGGTGAGATTTTGGATCACGAGGCAGGTATTGAGTATATTTTAGGTATTCTGAAAAGCGAAAAATACGGAAGCATCAAAAACTTTAACGAGATTGATGCTGTGGGGCATCGGGTAGTTCACGGCGCAGAAGCCTTCAAGGGCAGCGAATACATAACCGACGAGGTAGTCAAGAAAATGGAAGAGTGCATCGATCTGGCCCCTCTTCACAATCCCCCAAACCTCAAGGGAATTTATGCAATGCAGCACCTTTTGCCAGGCGTGCCTCAGGTGGGCGCTTTTGACACGGCATTCCATCAGACCATGGAACCCCATGCCTATATGTATGCCATTCCCTACTCGCTTTACCGCAAATACGGCCTCAGAAGATACGGTTTCCACGGTTCCAGCCACCGTTATGTATCTGCAAGAGCGGCAGAAATGCTGGGAAAAGATTTGAAAGACCTTAAGATGATTACCTGTCACCTTGGGAACGGAGCTTCCATAGCTGCCATTAAAGGGGGGAAATCTGTTGACACATCCATGGGGCTAACCCCGGTGGAAGGACTTATCATGGGTACGCGCACCGGCGATCTGGATGCGGGTGTTTTACTGTACATCATGCAAAAGGAAAACATCGATCACCTCAATGCAAACATCCTTGTAAACAAACATAGCGGTATGCTTGGAATCACAGGCGTTTCATCCGATATGAGAGAGATTGAAACAGCAGCGGAAGCCAACAACGAACGGGCCATTCTCGGACTGGAAATGTACCATTACCGTATCAAAAAATACGTTGGATCATACGCAGCAGCCATGGGTGGCGTGGATGTCATTATTTTTACCGGGGGAGTAGGTGAAAACGGTCCGGAAACCCGTGAAGCGGTATGCAAGGACATGGAATTCATGGGTCTTGAGTTTGATCCTGAAGCCAACAAAGGCAAAAGAGGCAAGGAAGTAATCATCAGCAAACCCGGGTCCAGAGTAACTGCAATGGTTGTTCCTACAAACGAAGAACTTGTAATAGCAAGGGATACCGAACGAATAGTTCTTGAATCTGTTAACAAATAGGACCACATATGGCATTTAAATCACTGGATGATTTAATTCTTTTTGCTCAAAGCAGGCCAAAGCGACGCATTGCGGTTGCTGCGGCCTCCGATCATCACGTTCTGGAAGCTATTAAAAGGGCATGCGAGTTGAAAATCGCAGAGCCCTACCTTATTGGCGACCCGAAGGAAATAAATGCCATAGCGGCTTCTATTGGCCTCAAAAACGATCAGTTCGAGATTGTTGACGAGCCGGATCCGGCCAAAGCCTGTGTTTTGGCGGTGTCGCTTATCAGGGACGGAAAGGCTGAAATCCTCATGAAAGGCATGGTTCCTACCGCCATCCTGCTGAAAGCGGTTCTCAACAAGGACTCGGGCCTGAGGAAGCGGGAAACATTAAGTCATTTCGCACTCTTCCAAACCTCCCACTACCATAAGCTGCTTGGCGTGAGTGATGCGGCAATGAACATTAGCCCCAGCCTTTCGGAAAAGACGAATATCATTGAAAATGCTGTGGAGGTTATGCATAAATTGGGAATAAGCAATCCCAAAGTGGCTGTATTGGCTCCCATTGAAACCGTTAACGATAAAATCCCTTCCAGCACTGATGCCGCTTCGCTTACCCGTATGTTTCAGGAGCAGCACATTAACCATTGTATAGTGTATGGTCCCCTTGCGCTCGACAATGCTGTTTCGAAGGAGGCCGCACTCCAGAAAGGAATCCATTCGGAAGTGGCAGGCGATGCCGATATCCTGATTGCCCCTGACCTGAACAGCGGTAACATCCTCTATAAATCACTGATTTTCCTTTCCGATGGTAAAGCCGCTGCCATTATCACGGGAGCGAATGCACCGATTGTGCTTACATCCCGTGCCGACAGTGAAATGAACAAATTATACTCCATCGCTCTGGCCGCCGCACTTTAAAAAACTCAACTTATGCCACTAAAGCAAATTTTAGCGATCAATCCCGGATCCACATCAACAAAAATTGCCGTCTATTCGAACGCTAAGGTGATTTTCCTGAAGTCGATCAGACACTCGAACGAGATGCTGAGTCAGTTCAAGAAGATCACAGACCAGTACGAGTTCAGGAAAAACATTATTCTGGATGAACTACATCATGCTCACATCGAATTGGACAAAATTGAGGCGGTAGTGGGTCGCGGGGGACTCATACGCCCCATCAAATCGGGAATATATATCATAAATGAGCGTATGAAGGATGATCTCAGAGAAGGAATTCTCGGGGAGCATGCCAGTAATCTCGGGGGATTAATTGCCGACGACATTGCCAAAAGCCTTCCTAACGCGAAAGCCTATATTGCCGACCCTGTTGTGGTAGATGAAATGCAGCCCGTGGCTCGTTTTGCCGGTCATCCCGATTTCAGCAGGGTGAGTATCTTTCACGCCCTAAACCAAAAGGCCATTGCACGCTCCTACGCGAGGCTTCTGAATTCGAAGTATGACGAACTTAATCTTATCATAGCCCATATGGGTGGTGGTATATCAATTGGCGCGCATCGCAAAGGACGTGTAATCGATGTAAACAATGCACTTGACGGTGAGGGTCCGTTTTCACCCGAGCGCTCTGGTACACTTCCGGCCGGACAACTGATAAAAATGTGCTTCTCGGAGGGCGCAACGATGGATGCGGTCAAAAAGATGGTTAACGGTGAAGGTGGATTGATGGCCTATTTCGGCACCAACAGCGCTTACCAGATTGAGCTTATGGCACTCGACGGAGATGACAATGCGCGGCTTATCCAGGATGCCATGTCGTACCAGGTTGCTAAAGATATTGGTGCCATGGCGACCGTTCTTAACGGTGAGGTTGATGCCATTATTCTTACCGGGGGAATTGCAAACAACCCCATGGTTGTGGAGTATATCAAGAAAATGGTTACCTATATCGCTCCTGTAATCATTTATCCGGGTGAGGATGAAATGCATGCTCTGGCCATGAACGGATTGATGGTGCTGAAAGGCGAGACCATAGCCAAAGAATATTGTGAGGAAAATATGGTGGGATTTACTGCTGATAAAGTTTAATAACTTCGCTGCCAGCAAGAAGAAACGCCCCTGTTCCATATACTTCCCAGCTCTCAGCAGTGAAATTTTTGCGAGGATCTGCACCTATTGGCTGACACCATCCAACATGTCCGTCAGCTTGAATTAGAGTATTTAACCCTATCCAAGCCTTTCTAACAACCGGCAGGTATTTTTCTGTATCGAGAATTCCATTGTTTATTCCCCAGGCAAGTGCAAATGTATAAAACCCTGAACCACTGGCCTCACCTCCCGGATATGAATCCGGATCGAGCAGGCTTGACCTCCATAATCCGTCCTCCTGCTGAAGTTCGGCGATGCGCTCAGCCATCTGCTTATATATGGTTTCATAAAATGACCGCTCAGGATAATCATCAGGTAATTCACTCAATAACAAAGCCAACCCACCCATTACCCAACCATTTCCCCTCGACCAGAAAATCTTCTCCCCATTAGCTTCCCGACGGTCAGTGGCCACATCTTTAATAACAAAATTCAAATCTCGGGCAAAAAGATGTTCTTCTTTGTCGTATAGCAAATTGTAACACTCATGAAAAAGCTGATCACTTTTTTCCATGTATTTTTTATCACCGGTAGTTACTGATAACTTAACCAAAGCAGGAGGAGCCATGAACAAGGCATCGCACCACCACCATGTAATAACTTCTATGCCGTGGGGCTGAAATGGGATGGTAAGAAATGAATCCATTTGATGGGCAAAAGGCTGGATTATCCTGGCATCATTTTTCAGCCGGAACAAATCAACATAGGTTTGTCCTATAACATGATCATCTGCATGATGCAACCTTGGTCCGGGTTTCCAATTGTTTTTCTCTCCCATTTCAAGCATTGCATCCAATAGCTTGGGATCATTTGTGGTTCTGTAAGCGGCCGAAATTCCCGCATAGAAAGCCCCATTGGTCCAATCCCACAGTTCATGTTTGGGATTATCGAGCTGCCAGATAGCGGCACGTGTCATTACTTTTTTAATGCTTTTTGGTTTGAAAACTCTATCGTTCTGAGCATCCAATTCAGATAAAAAGCCAGACACTATCAGTGACAGGATAAATACCAGTATTTTGTTCATCTTTAATGGGTTAAATTGGTTTTCAGTTATTAAGATCATCTTATAAAAGGAATTTTTATTATTCCTCATTGTATTCGGATTTTATTTTATTTCGAAGCTGTTTTTCGTTTTCGGCTGACCAGTATTTACAATCGAGTTGGAGAAAAACTGAAGAGTATGGAATAGTCCCGTTTGTCTTCAGAACCAAAACTTTAAAATATCTGGAAGCCTCATCAATCTTTACAAAAACAGAATCGTGAAATAATTCCTGTGAACTGGAAAAATCGATAATCTCAGCTAATGAACTTCTAAATATATCAATATCAGGTAATTGATCCTTGGTCAAGAATCTCAATTCCGTATCTGTGTAAATAATTGGTTTTACATGACTGGAATTTTCGATTTGTTGTAAGGTGTAATTCAGAACAGTTTGCAAATCCTCATCAGTATAAATTGTATTTATCCCGGGAGCATTCTGTAAAGGAAAAGCCTTATCGACAACCAAAATCCAGTTTCGATGACCGAGTAAAGGTAATTGTCCGTTAAGGATTGATTTCCAGTCCTGAACAACAATTGCCTCAGTTTTTTGAATTGATTGCTCCTGACAGGATGAAAGTAAAAGCATGATTGTCAAAATCAAATAAAATGGATGTTTCATGATGTTTTCGTATTTAAATATCTATCGGTTTAACTATGAGTTCAATAGAGGAAGAAATTTATTACAAGATCAAAATTTTTCTGCTCAAGACATTCGAATTTGTTTCAAGTTCAAAATCGTTGATCATTAACTTCGCATTGGGAAAATATAAACGGGCCTTTTCAAACAGCTAGATGGCCCAGTCATATCCGGTTACGCCCGCCCCCCCATTCCTGCACGAAAATATGGTGTACCCTCTGCATGTTCAAGTTTGTTCCTTGCATAAAATAAGCATTGCTATGAGGCGCAGTAATGACACATGAGGGAAATGTGTTCTGCCCATTTAAAAACGATGTGAAAAAAGCAATCGCCAGTGTTAAAAGGTATTTATTTTTGTTGGGTATCATCTGTTTATTTAATTTTTCAGGTTCAAATAGCCAGAATTTCTGCAAAGGAGAACTCATGTGTGTTCTACATCCCGTTAATCTGTAGTATAGAGCCGTCTGCGTTGTGTGTCAATTCACTGACTTTAACACTTCGCAACCAGGTTTTTCCTCCCGAAGGTTTACTGTCGTGATGAAACAAATACCACTTCCCTTTAAATTCCACAATAGAATGGTGAGAAGTCCAACCAACAACCGGGGTGAGAATAACCCCTTGATATGTAAAAGGACCATAAGGATTATCTCCAGTGGCGTAGCACAAAAAATGGGTGTTTCCTGTGGAATAGGAGAAATAGTATTTACCCTTGTAAACATGTACCCATGCAGCCTCAAAGAACCTCCTGTTGTGATCACCGGCCTTTAAAGGATAACCTTCCTTGTCAATTATCAAAACATCTCTGGGTTCCTCAGCAAACTCAAGCATATTGTCGGTAAGCAGAGCTATCTTCGGGGATAAGGCAGGCTCATTATCAGCGGGCTCTGCGCCACATTCAAGAGCTTTGTTATTTCTGTATCTTTGCAACTGTCCGCCCCATATCCCTCCGAAATACATGTAATGCTTGCCATTCTTATCCTGAAAAACAGCCGGGTCAATACTGTAACTTCCATTTATCGGTTTTGCCTCAGCTGTAAAAGGCCCCTCGGGCTTTTCACTTACCGCCACTCCAATTCTGAAAATATCATTCTGATCTTTCAGGGGGAAATACAAATAATACCTGCCATTCTTGTAAGCTGCATCGGGAGCCCATAACTGACGCCCCGACCAGGGAATTTTATCCACATCCAGCGCAACACCATGATCTGTAACTTTGCCGCCAACCGAATCCATTGAGAAAATGTGATAATCGCGCATGGCAAAATGGTCCCCGTTGTCGTTCTCAGGAATTCCCGATTCGATATCGTGGGAGGGGTAAATAAAAAGTTTGTTGTTAAATACATGTGCTGAAGGATCGGCAGTATAGATTCCATCAATCATATAACCAGAATCCTTTGGGGCTTGAAAAAGCTCATCCAGCATAGGTTTCACAAAGCCTTTAAGCTTATAATTCCGATCAAACAGCAAAGGGTAATCGGTTCTCCCGGGAACCGGGAAATTGTTTTTCCATGACTGTCCGTCATGCAATCCCCAAAAGGTTACACGACTGATAACGTCATGATGCTTGAGGAACAATACAAAGAACTCCTGATAGCGGTCTTTCAGGGCTTTTTCAGCTTCTGTAGTAAGTCCATCGGTATACGGATTCAATTCCTTTTGATAGTCCACGCGGGTGTCGATATCAGCGCCCATCTCATTTTTGGGAGAAGGCAGTGCGGAAATATCCAGCTCGGTGATCATAACGTTAAGGCCCAGTCCGGCAAAAGCCAATATACTTTTCTCAAACTCTTCGACTTTTGGGAAATCCAGGCTGAAGTGACCCTGCATGCCAACGCCACTGATTTTCGCTCCCTGTTGCTGAAGGCTTTTAACCATATTTACAACCCCCTGACGACGACCAGGTAATGCCATGGAATAATCATTATAATATAATTCGGCCTCAGGATCTGCTTCATGTGCAAACTGAAAAGCAAGACGAACGAAGTCTTCACCGATGATGTTGTAGAATTTGCTTTTCCGCCATGAGCCATCATCAAGTATAGCTTCGTTTTCCACATCCCAGCCATGAACCCTGCCTTTGTACCGGCCAACAACAGTGTTAATATGATTTCGCATGCGTTCGATCAGAACCTCACGGCTCACATCCTTGCCTTTTGAATCGGTGAAAAACCATTTTGGAGCCTGGGAATGCCAAACAAGCGTGTGACCTACAATAAAACAATTGTTCTCTTCCCCGAATTTCACAAACTGATCGGAAAGGCTGAAATTGAACTGGCCCTCGATGGGTTGAATTGGTCCACTCTTCATGCAATTCTCGGCAACAATAGAGTTAAAATGATCCTTTATTACCGGAATGGCTGCACTGTCTTTTCCAAGGATCTGCCTTTCATTCATAGCCACTCCAACATAGAACTTATTTGAAAAAACTTCTTTAAGCCGGATATCCTGAGTGTAACCGGGAAAGGAAATCAAAAGCAATGCAACAAGGGGAATAACCAGGTGACTTAGCATTTTAATATCTCTCAATGCCATTGGATTTGCAAGGATCCTGATTAAATAGAAAAGACTTCTCATTTGGATAGTTTTAATTATTACACTGAGGAGTTATTGACAAAAGAATTCGTATAGCGTTATTTCGGGTCAGATAAGCTCAACGGAATGATTTTCCCATTCATGAACTTATGAGCAGTAAGAGAAAAGTTCATAATAAACTCAGCCATGTCATAGGCAGTTACAGGCGCTTTGGCTTCCGGAAACGCTTGGGCGAACATCTCGGTTTGGACAGCGCCCAATGCCAGACAATTGAAAGAAATCCCCTGATTTTTATATTCTTCGGCAAGGCACTCTGTGAGCACTGACAATGCAGCTTTGGATGCGCTGTAATAGGCCAATCCCGGATACTTGGAACTCCCCTGAACACCTCCCATACTGCCGATGTTTACAACATGGGCGTGATCTGCATTCCTGAGAAGCGGCAACAGCTCACGAATAAGATTTGCGGGCGCTTTAAAATTAGTGTTAAACATCAAATCGATCTCATCTTCAGAAATATCTTCATGCTTTTTGTTCACAAGAGCCCCGGCATTATTGATGAGGATATCAATTTTGGACTCCTTTTGCATAATACTTTTTGCAAGTTCTGTAACTAATACGGGTTCACTAATATCACAAGGAAAGAGTGCTGTCTCGCAATTTGGGTTTGACAACTTGGTCTGGGCTTGAAGGTCCTCAAGAAGACTCTTATCCCTCGATACCAAAAACAGCTTACACCCGCCCCTACGGCAGAAAGCCTGGGCAATTGCTTTTCCTATTCCTTTTGATGCACCCGTTATCAGTATATTCATTCGGTTGGATAAAATAGTTTGATAAAAATATATCTTTATACCCAAATTTCAGCATCCTAAAGGAATTAATCCCTTGAATTGTTCAAAAATGAAGAGACTCAGCATCATATTACTCCTTGTATTGTATTTGTTTAAAGCATCTTACGCACAGGATCCGGAAAATCTGAAAGGAGGTTTTTATCTGGCACCCGACTTTGGACTAATGCTTGGATCGATCAACAACATTGAGTTATCGCCGGCTCTTGGCTATCACATAAGCGAGCGATTCAGTTTGGCAGCGGGATTCAAATACGAATTTTACAGTCAAACCAGACTATACGCTTCTCAACCGGCGTTTAAAACCCACATATACGGGCCCAGGGCATTTGCCAGGTACACCTTGTTTAAGAATCTGGGGGATTTCTTGCCCATTGGCATGAACACGGCTTTGTTTGCCCATATGGAGTATGAATCCAGCAGTCTGGAAAAAAAGTATTTCCAACCAATTAGCATTAGTGATGAAGGCCGTTTCTGGTATAGTACGATTTTGGTAGGAGGCGGCTTTTCTCAAGATGCCTCAGAGAGAATCAAGGTAAATGTACTTTTGCTTTGGGATACCGATGGAGGGTATACCTCTCTCTACAATAATCCTATCATACGCTTTGGATTCCAGTTTTTCCTCAGGTCCAGAAGCATTGATTCATTCTGATGAAGCCGCAGTAAGCTATTTATATCTAATTTTACAGTCGATAGTTTTGAATTCTGCAAGGAAAGCAGTTTCTTTGCGGCAATAAAAAAACAGAAATATCCAATAAAAATTATGGAAGCAGCAGCAAACAGAGTAGTTTCAATTATTTATGAACTGAGAAGAGACAACCATGAAGGAGAGCTCGTTGAAGCGCTCAGTCCTGAGAATCCGTTGACCTTTTTATTTGGGAGTGGGAACCTTCTTCCAAAATTCGAAGAGAATCTTATGGGATTAAAGACCGGTCAAAGTTTCAAATTTCTGCTTTCCAGTGATGATGCTTATGGTCCTGTTCAGGAAAACGCAATAGTTGATGTTCCAATCAGCATTTTCGTTGTGGATGGTAAGACTGACACCAACCTTCTGCAACTTGGAAATGTTATCCCAATGATGGATAATGAAGGACGCCGCTTGAACGGAGTTGTAAAAGGTATAAGTGAAGAAACGGTTACTATGGATTTCAATCACCCGATGGCCGGATCAACACTGCACTTCAGCGGTGAGGTAACCGAAATCAGGGAAGCTACCGAAGAAGAAATGGAGCATGGTCACATTCATTCATCATGTGGTTGTGGAAGTGGTGGTTGCGGAGAAGGTGGATGTTCAGACAAGGCGGATGGCGAGGGTTGTGGATGCGATGATGGAAGCTGCAATTCCGAAAAATCAGAAGGTTCACATGGTGGATGCGGTTGTGGAAGTTCACACGATCACAGTCACTAAAACAATAATTCCCATTTAGCCGGGAATGGGGAATTCACCCTTGAAATCCCCATCCCGCAAAACGGGAAATTTCGTTCTGAAGGCTGTTAACTCATTCAGGCTAATACTGCAATTCAAGAGCGTTTCCACCGGTTCATGGACGTTGGTCGAGAGATATCCTTTGGGATGAACAACACAGCTTTCCCCGATATAGTGGATATTTTCGCCATCCCTCCCCACCCTGTTCACCCCTGCCACAAAACACTGATTCTCGATAGCCCTTGCGCGAAGAAGAATATTCCAGACATGGTTTCTGGCTGCAGGCCAATTGGCCAGATAGATCAAAAGATCGTATGCATTGTTGTTCCTCGACCAGACAGGAAACCTCAGATCATAACAAATTAACGGGCATATCCGCCAGCCCCTGAAATTCACGATTAGGCGTTTGCCGCCACTTTCATAATACCGGTCTTCCCCTCCCATGTGAAACAAGTGGCGCTTGTCATAGCTGAACCATTCCCCATCGGGATTTATCCAGAATAGCCTGTTAAAGTACTGATTGTTTTCGGTGAAGATCATTGTTCCGGCAACTGCGGAATTGTATTGAGACGCTTTGGACTGCATCCATTTGAATGCTTTGCCACCGGGAGCTTCCGCAAGACCTCCCACATTCATTGAAAAGCCCGTGGTAAACATCTCGGGTAGCAGAATAAGGTCGGAAGACTCTGTTTTTCGACTTAATAAGTCATCCAGGTGTTCTAAGTTACTATTGATATCCTCCCAGAATATATCCGGTTGAAGGAGTGTTAAAACAAGTTTTTGGTCGTCCATGCTAACAGTTATAATTTATTCCACCCGAAAAAAAAATTGTCTGCAAATGACTAATTCAATGCGGGATCATTTCTTTTTTTCGAGAATCTCCGAATAATAATCATTTAATATGCCTGCAAGCAAATGACTGTAATAAACAGGGTAGAACTTACGGGGATTTTGCGCCTTTTTCCGCTCCATATTCATAAGCAGTGCGCTGATAAAACCATATCGGGAGGAAAGCATGAAAACGGGTTCCTTGGAAAAGTCGCCTCCCATGTAATAGAATTTTTTGTTTTCTGATTGGATGACAGTTGGGAATTTGGCATCAATACCATTTTTTCTGAGCAAATCGACTCCGTCCTGATTCAGGTTCAGGTCGATATGACTAATCACCTTGTTGGCTCCCTGAAAAGGAATATCAAACCATCCGTCGTAAGATACATTTTGAGGAACATTATAGTACAGTGCCAACTCGGGTGAGGTAACTACACTGGGAAAAGCAGAGCTCATATAATCAAGGGAGGGAAGGACAATAATCCGGTTTTGCCCCGGATTCAGAAGAACAAGACCAGGTCCGCTAAAATTCCAGTCTTCAGAAAAATTCTGTTTATAAAGATCGAACCATGTGCTTGGGATCATTTCATTGATGCGCTCTTTGGCAAGATTCTCGAAAAACTTCCCAGACCAGCCCAGAGAATAAATATCAAGAAACTGCTCGGTGTTATAGCGCACAAGCTCTTCGGTAGGCGGGGCGAAGAAATTGAATTCGGCGATCACAAGTTTTTGCTTGTTTACCATTTCTTTTAACAGGAAATAGTCGTTTTGATTAAAACCGCCATAGTTGAGGCTACCCGGTGACTTAATGCCTTTCGTGCTTGCCTCAGCACCGGCGTTATCGATAAAGAACAAAGCGTCCTTGCTTTCCGAAAGTAAAGGTATCTCATCGAGTTTAAAGGATTTAACTTTACGGTCTTCGGTGATGGCATCGGGAAAATACCCCATGTAATCGAACTCGAAATCATATAAATCGTGATCCGGGTCAACGTATTTTTCATAATTCAAAACCCAGTTCACAGCCTTAACTTCATTCTGTGAGCTTTTCTGTACCGACTTATTAATTATCAGGATATTGATCGGTTTACTTTTCTTCATAAACCAGGAAACCCTCCCGGCAAGGGGCAGGGCGATAATGACAACCAGCAGAATAACAAGGAACCTGTAGGTTTTCATGGTCGTTCGGGATTAAAGTAAAATTGTCGACTAAAAATACAATATTTTTAATACAAAGAAAAGAATCAGCCATTAAACTTGAGTGCATTTTATTCTTGTTGCATAAATAACGCTAATTTACTTCTACTTTGACAGATTAGAAAAATCAGCGAAAAAGCCAATCTGTAAAAGTAGAATTACAAAGCGCGCGAAAACCCGGAATCAATCCCCAAAAATCGCTGCTAAAGGCTGACAGGCGCACGAATTATTTTTTTTTGAAATAATTGATAATAAACTTTATTTTCGCGAATCAGTTTGCACGATTTTTGAAATACTTTTTTCTCAATAAATATTAATGGACATGAATTTCAAACGCACCTTACAAGTATCAGTTTTTCTGCTTTTTACTATAGCTATCGTAGATGTTTCAGGGCAGAGGGATGTTTCACAAAATCCGAATTACGGACCCGACAGCCTATCAAGAGTTGCCTGCGGTAACAATTTATCGACGCTTGCAGAATATATGAAGATAAATTTGCCTGAGTACGCGCTGTCTGCATGGAGAGAAGTGTTTGAAAAATGTCCCGCAGCCAGCAAAAACATTTATATCAACGGAGCAAAAATATTTCAGTATCTGATTGAAAAGGAAGCCGATCCCGAAATACAGTCGGCATACTTTGATACTCTTATGTTGATTTACGATCGAAGAATTGAATATTTTGGAGAGGAAGGCAATGTATTGGGTCGTAAAGGAAAAGACATGCTGCGTTACAACAGTCAGGATTATGAGAGTGCCTATCTGACTCTTAAGCAGTCGTTCCTGAAATCCGGTGCCGACATTGACCCAGTAGTAACCGTAGGGCTCATCGAAACGGGCGTATTAATGTACAAGGCCTCAAAAATCACCGCAAAAGAATTGTTGGATAACTATATTTCAGTTTCAAACGCAACCGAAAACGAAAAAAACAAAGGTGGCAGGCCCGATGTTGCCGAACAGGTATTTTCACGCATCAACGCAGCCTTGGCGAAAGCAGGTTTAAGCAACTGCGCTGAAATCGAAGAAGCTTTCAAGGAAAAATTAGCAAACGGTTCGGCCGACGCAGGAATTCTGAGTCTCATTTCTGATCTGTTAGTAAAATCGAGCTGCGAGAATACCGACTTCTATGGTGAGGTTAACGAGAAACTGTTTGTTTTGGAACCCTCTTCCGACAAAGCCTACACCCTTGCCTGGTATTATATCAGAAAAGAGAAGTTTGATGCCGTGATTAGCTTTTTGAACAAAGCCATTGAACTGGAAACAGACCTTGATAAGCAGGCTCACTATTATTATCAAATGGCTATTATTTGCAACACAAAGATGAACCTTCAAAAAGATGCCGTCACCTATTCCAGAAAAGCTTTGGAACTGCTTCCAAACTGGGGCGAACCCTATTTTGTGATAGCCAATGCATATCTACAGTCGGGAAAAGATTGCTTTGAGGGTGGCTTTGAAAGAAGCACTGTGTATTGGGTAGCTACCGACCTTTGCATAAAGGCAAAAGGGGTTGATAAAAGCATCGAAGAAAAAGCGAACAGTTTAATTGCTGATTACGCGCGTTTTTATCCGAATAATGAAGAAGTGTTTTTCAGAAGCTTGCAGGAAGGCAGCGCCTACACTGTAGGATGTTGGATAGATGAAAAAACAACAGTAAGGGTTAAGAAGTAAGTATGTATTTCAAGGGATGCGAGTCGGGTCAGGGTTCAAACTTGTACCCGATTCCCTTTACTGTTTTTATTCTTTTATCGCCGATTTTCTCTCTTAGTTTTCTTATATAAACATCAATAGTCCTATCGCTTACAAAGACTTCGGAGCCCCACAGATGTTGGAATATCTCATCCCGGGTAAATAACCGTGAAGGTTTGGAAGAGAGCAGTAACAGTAGGCTGAACTCTTTTTTTGGCATATCCATTTCCATATTATCAACTGTGATCATATGCCTTTCTTTGTCGATAAAAAGGTTGCCATGTGATAATTTTTCAACCGGATTCAAGGCCTTAACTGTTTCGACATTCGTGGAGCGTTTCAATAATGCCTGAATACGACTTATGAGAACCTTGGGTCGGATGGGCTTGGTTATATAGTCGTCGGCTCCTGCTGAAAACCCGGCAATTTGCGAAAAATCCTCTGCCCGGGCTGTTAAGAAGGCAATCAAAGTATTACCCAGTCCGGGAATGGAACGAATCTGTTCACAGGTTTCAATGCCATCCATTTCAGGCATCATGATATCCAACAATATCAGGTGGGGCTGAAACTCGCGCGCTATTTCAACAGCCGCCAATCCATTTCTTGCTGTACTGACCGTAAAACCCTCTTTTATGAGGTTATAGCTGACGAATTCAACAATATCCTCTTCATCGTCCACAACCAGGATTTTAAAATTGCTATTAGACATTTTATTGTAGGTTTAAATTCATCCAAAGTTAAGTTTGGATAATTAAGGAATTGTTAATTTAAATTTACCAAAGAAACAATTCTGTGTGGACCAGGGTTTACAATGAGTTAACAATCTCTTTACAGTATATTAGGATTAATTTAATACTCTGGTTATATAAAATGGATAATATTGGGTTTTGGAATCTCACCTATTTGTAAGCATGGAATATTATTACATTTTAATCGTTGTAGTTCTTTTTGCACTAGCAATTTCCGATATTATTGTTGGTGTCAGCAATGATGCAGTAAACTTCTTGAATTCGGCCATTGGCTCAAAAGCCGCTCCCTTTCGGATTATTATATTAGTTGCCGCCATAGGGGTAATTATGGGGGCAAGTTTTTCCAATGGAATGATGGAGGTAGCCAGAAAAGGAATGTTTAATCCCGAGATGTTCTTCTTTAATGAGATCATGATCATATTCCTTGCAGTGATGCTAACTGACATCATTCTGCTTGATTTCTTCAACACCTTTGGTCTCCCCACCTCTACCACTGTTTCTATCGTATTTGAACTGTTGGGCGCCTCAGTGGGTATATCCATGATAAAAATTTACGGATCCCCTGAGGGACTTGGCAGTTTGGCCTCCTATATTAACTCCGACCGCGCATTGGGTATTATTTCCGGGATTTTCATTTCTATACTGATCGCATTTTCTGTGGGAGCAATAATACAATGGTTTATCCGCATGCTGTTTACTTTCAAAATTGCAAAAACACTAAAATACTGGGGCGGAATCTGGGGTGGGATTGCCTTTTCCATGATCGTGTATTTTCTTTTGGTTAAAGGCGTCAAAGGGGCTTCTTTCATGTCTGTGGAATCCGTCGAATTTGTCGAAAAAAACGCTTTTAGAATTTTACTCTTCAGCATAATTGGAGGGTCTATACTTTTTCAGGCTCTTATTATGTTCACCAAGGTTAACACCCTGAAAATAATTGTCCTATTCGGAACCTTTGCCCTTGCCATGGCATTTGCCGGTAACGACCTGGTTAACTTTATTGGGGTGCCCCTCGCTGGTTACGAAGCGTTCAGGGCTTTTCTGGCATCCGGACAAGAGCCGCAGCAAATGCTGATGGAAGTTCTTACCCATCCTGTAAAAACCCCAACGATGTTCCTTCTGATCGCAGGCCTTATAATGGCCATTACCTTGCGATTTTCGAAAAAAGCAAGATCTGTAACGGCAACAACTATCGATCTTAGCAGACAGGATGACGGCTCGGAAAGGTTTGAATCCAGTTCGCTGGCCCGCTTTCTTGTGCGCTGGTCTATCGAGCTGGGAGCTTTTTTTGAAAGGATAACCCCGGCAAAAGTCATAAAAATCATCGACAAGCGATTTGACCAGTCAACCCTGAAAAGCAAAGAAAAGCGTCAACAAGACATACTTGCCTTTGACCTGGTAAGGGCATCGGTTAATCTGGTGGTGGCAAGTATTCTTATTTCTTTCGGAACCTCTTTAAAACTCCCCCTCTCAACTACCTATGTAACCTTTATGGTAGCTATGGGATCGTCGTTTTCCGACAGAGCCTGGGGACGTGAAAGTGCAGTTTACAGGATTACCGGGGTTCTAACCGTTATCGGGGGATGGTTCCTTACAGCTTTTATTGCCCTTTCAGCCTCATTCATGGTAGCACTTGCCATATATTTCGGGGGAATGGTTGCTATTCTAGTGTTAATTACAATCGTTGTCTTACTGGTTCTGAGATCTCACGCCATATTCAAAAAGAGAGAAAAAGAAACAATAACCGAAACACAGCTTTCTATTGGCAAAGTGGCCACAGAAAATATTTTTGAGACCTGCTCGGAAACTGTTAAAAGTATCATTATAAGTATTTCCAAAATGTATTTTCTCTCCATTCTTAACTTTACTAAGGAGAAGCGCAAGGAACTCACAGAAGTTAAGAGGGAAATTAAAGAACTTAATCAGGAAACCAAAAACCTTAAAAAGAACTTATTCCGCACCATTAAAAAACTGGAGGACGACGATATTGAATCAGGACATTATTATGTTCAGGTTCTGGATTATATAAGGGAAGCAACCAATAGTTTGCAGTTCGTAATATCTCCGATCTTCAACCATGTCGACAATAACCACCCTCCCCTCCCAAAAGACCAGGCACAGGAACTGCTGCATTTTAGCGATAAGATGTCGGAGTTCTTCAATTTCTCGCTTAACATACTCAAAAACAACAAATTTGAGAACATCCCTGAATTAACCAAGCTTCGGAACGAAATCGTCAACCAAACGTTAGAGCTCAAGAAAAATCAGATTCATTACCTGAAAACCCAGGGTAAAGGAACCAAAGTAAGTCTGGTCTTTTTAGAGATCATGACAGAGTCGAAAAACCTTGTTCTGTTTGTGACCAATGTGATTCAGGCCCAAAAGGAGTTCGTTGAGCATTCGAGAAACGCCGAAAGATAATAGGAGTCTTTAGAATAAAAACTTATAGGAGAGGCTAAAGTCAACCGCAATAAAATCAATGGTTTAACTTTAATTTCAAGGTTTCGTGCCCTGAACTAATGGGTAAACTTATACCCTACCCCTTTAATGGTTTTTATATACTTGTCGCCCAGCTTCTCGCGAAGCTTGCGGATGTGAACATCAATGGTACGGTCGCCCACAATGATATTATCGCCCCAAACCTGATGAAAAATATCTTCCCGGGTAAAAACCCGCTCCGGTTTTGAAAACAACAGATTGAGCAGTTCGAATTCTTTCTTGGGAAGGACTAGTTTTTCGCCCCTAACTATAACCAGGTATCTTTCCTTGTCGATAACAATATCTTCAGTTTCGGATTCAACAATTTCAGACCTGACCTCAGAATCACCAAGTCGTTTCAGAAGCGCTTTCACCCGGCTTACCAGCAACTTGGGTTTTATCGGTTTGGTAATATAATCGTCGCCCCCGGCATCAAAGCCGGCAATCTGGGAGTAATCCTCCCCCCTTGCGGTAAGGAATGCGATCAAGACATCTTTTAAATGAGGGGTTTTGCGGATCTGCTCGCAGGTTTCAATACCGTCCATTACAGGCATCATCACATCCAGAAGAATCAGGTGGGGAGAAACCTTTTCGGCAACCTCCAAAGCCTCTTGTCCGTTCCCGGCAGTATAAATAACAAATCCTTCCTTTTCGAGGTTATAGCCAAGAAATTCGAGAATATCCTTCTCATCATCGACCAGTAAAATCTTAATCTTGCTGTAATCCATAGTAAATTCTTTGGTACTGTTGCAAAAATAGAGCAGTTAAAGATATAATAAAAACGCAACAATACGCAAATTCAACAAGAGCAGGAATCAGGCTTTAGGCAAAACGGACTGGTGAGCTTGGGGCCCGGATTTTTCGACACCCTTGAGTTTTATTATGCAGTTTAAGGATCCGGGGACGGTATTAATTCCAGTAATAATTCTGGTTTTGTACGATATATAATCTGCAGAAAGAGCGTAATTTCCGGGCATAATATTCACAATTGAAAAATTTCCGTCAAAATCGGAATAGATAACTTTGTCCGATCCGAGAAGTTTAATTTCGACTCCGGGAAGTCCTTCCCCTGTGAGTTCATCAACTACTTTTCCTTCAATTACGGTTGTGTTTTCTGAAGAAGGTGGGTTCTCAGGTCCAATTCCGTATACGCTCAGGCTTACAAACAGAAAAACAAGAAAATATAATTGCCTCATTGGTAAAATTTTTATCAAAAGTATACCTTACATCTTAAACCAAGTTTAGCTTAACCTGAGATTAACATTATGTTTATCTTAACTTAATCTTAATTCAAGACTATATTCTTAACATTGTTCAGGAATAATTATCCAAACTGTATATGAAAATAATATTTCGGTTAAGTATAGCTTTATGGATTTTAACCAGCATATCTCAGCCCTGTTCGGGGCAGGAATCCACCATTAAAGGAACACCGTCGCTACGGGTATTCAGTAATTTCAAGAAAGGCATTACAGAAAGCGATAATTCTTCCGCTTTTGAAGTAAGAAGGGTTTACCTGGGTTATTCGGGCGCTATTAACGAACATTTTAATGCCGAAGTAAAGCTTGATATCGGAAGTCCCGAAGATTTGTCTCAATACAGTCTGATTCGACGCTACGCATACTTTAAAACCGCTGGCCTGAGCTATAAGAAAGGCAGGTTTAGTGCCTCCTTCGGACTCTTCGATATGCTCCAGTTTAAAACACAGGAACAATTCTGGGGCTACAGGTATATTGCAAAATCGTTTCAGGACGAATACAAATTCGGCGCAAGTGCCGATCTGGGGGCGGGGGTTAAATACAGGATCAACGATTTCCTGGAAGCTGACGCAACGATTTCGAACGGCGAAGGCTACAACAATCTACAGGCTGACGACAGTTATAACAAAGGGTTCGGACTGACCTTCAAAAGCAAGCGTGGAGTTTTAATACGGGGGTACTACGATTTTATCAAAAAAGAGACACTTCAGAACGACATTGTGCTATTTCTCGGTTATCAGCACAGCCTATTCAGGCTGGGAGGCGAATACAACCGGAAATTCAATTCCTCTTTCCTGATGAACCATGATTTAATGGGATATTCTTTCTATGGAACTTATTTTTTAAACGACAAATGGGAAGTTTTTGGCCGATATGATATCCTCAGATCCAACGAGGCTGAGAGCGATGCCCAGCCCTGGAACCTTGCAAGAGATGGAAGCGCGGTAATTTCCGGGCTCCAATATAAGCCGACAAAGGGGGTTTTTATGTCGCTAAATTATCAGGATTGGGTTTCCTACGCAAAAAACGGCACGGATAGAGCCTTTCTGTTTTTTAATTTACAATTCGAGTTGTAATATTCATCATTAGTTGGAATGGTTTAAAAATTTCCGGAAAAGCATTACTGATTATTGAATCCTTTTTTTTAACAAGAAATTATCTTTATCCAATAGCAATGATTCAATTTTTGAGAGCAATTAACAGTCAGCCAAAGAAATCTCTTTTCTTATTCCTATCGCTTTTCCTTATTGTTAGCCTTTCCTGCAGAAAAGGCGATTATTACCTTGCAGATAAACAGGTTATTACCGACAACGGTGGAGGGACAGGTACGGTTACCTGGTCATCGGACAAAACGTATCTGTTGGACGGTTTTGTATTCGTAAACGATGGACAAATATTAACAATTGAGGCCGGCACTGTTATACAAGGCAAAACCGGTCAGGGCAGCCTTTCGAGTGCGCTGATCGTGGCTCGCGGAGGAAAAATCATTGCCGAAGGATCATCCGATCGGTCAATTGTTTTCACTGTCGAGGGAGATGACCTGGAGGGCTCGGTACCATTGGAATCCTCAGGTTTATGGGGAGGCCTTATTATTCTGGGAAATGCAACAGTAAACACCCCCTCGGGTGAGTCGTTTATTGAGGGATTACCTATCAGCGAACCCAGAGGTGTTTATGGCGGTAGTTTTGATGATGATAATTCAGGAATTCTCCGCTTTGTATCCATTCGGCATGGGGGCACAAATATTGGTGAGGGAAACGAAATTAACGGCTTAACCCTGGGTGGGGTTGGAAGAAAAACAACAATCGATCATATTGAGGTTGTTTCGAATGCTGACGACGGAATTGAATTTTTTGGAGGAACGGTCAACTGCAGTAACCTTGCGGCGGCTTTTTGTGGCGATGACGCTTTCGATTTTGACGAGGGATATTCAGGGAAATGTCAGTTTTTGCTGGGGATTCTTCATACTTCCAAAGGTGACCACCTGGCTGAGCATAACGGGGCTGCATTCCCGGGTCCAGCAAAGCCTTTTTCCCATCCCGAAATCTATAATGCAACCTATGTCGGCCGATTTCCCCTTGAAGGAAGCAGTATCATCCGGTTTGACCAGAATTCAGGAGGGGTTTATAAAAACTCGATCTTTATGAATTCTTTGGAAGGAGTCGGCATCGAATACAAGACCTCCGGAAGCAGTTACGATATGTGGATGAATGATGAGCTCCAACTAAGCCACAACATCTTTTATCAGATTGCGAATGAAAAAGCCGACAGCGTTTTTAGACTTTTTCCTTATTCCTCCCCCCTTTTGGATATGCAGCAAAAGCTTTCGCTCTACTTTTTATCCGGGGAAAATGAGTTTAAAGACCCTGCCTTTATAATTCAAAGCAATAGTTATCAACTTCTTCCACCCTCAACGGTATTCGAAAACATGGCCGATTACAGCTCGAGCTGGTTCGAGCAGGTAGGTCATAAAGGAGCCTTCGGATCCAATAACTGGCTCGACGGATGGTCGTACTTGTGGAAAGAGAATATTATCAGGTAGATCTTTTGCTCAAGATTTGTGCTCTTCCCTGCGCAAATCAAAAATGGTTTTCACGGGCGAAAAAGTTTCAATGGGCACATCCACAAAGAAGGTAAGCCAGCCGGCCATCGAACCGTTCCACAAACCGGGTAGTTCAAGCGCTTTAAGACTGCTTCCTCCTTGCGATTTTACAGCAATAAATGCCATATCCGGATCGCGGAATTTCTCCAGATGGAATTTCTCTCCTTTGTAATCCCTGGTAAAGCAAGCCATGTCAACCGGATTGAAATGTGTCGCCTCCCTGAAAATCTTGTCTTGCCGGGAATCTGACAGGTCAACTTGGGAACTCTCGACAATCTGCTTGGAAATCGCCCCGTTTTTATCCGAAATCCAGAAAGGCCCTCCCCCGGGTTCACCAACATTTTTCACCATTCCGCAAACCCGGATGGGACGGTCAAGTATAGCTTCCGCTCTGATAACAAAATCCTTTTCAGAAAGAGTTGATAATTCTGCAGCAGAAGATGCGGAAATAAACCGCTCTACAAATTCGGTAATTTCGCTTTTAAGGCGAGTGCTAATCCCATGCTCCATTTGTTTCAGAAACGAATGGATTATCTGCACTCTTTCAATGAGAATACCCCCAAGAAGTTGTTTGTAACGAACCCGCTGCGCCTTAACCCGGTCTGGGGAAATGTTGTCGATATTTCCAACAAACGCCATGCTTTCGTTGAGATCCTGCATATTGTCCAAAAGGGCACCATGTCCTCCCGGCCGGAACAGAAGCTTTCCCTGATCCAGAAGAAAGGGGTTATTCTCCATATCAGCCGCCAGGGTATCCGTGGATGGTTTCTGTTCCGAGAAATCCACATCAAAATGAAGGCCTTCTCTCTCCTTGTATTTTTTTGTCAGTTCCGCTGCAAGCGATTCAAATAATTTGCGATGTTCCGGAGAAACAGTGAAGTGCAGTTTGATATGATGGTTTCCATCCCTCAAATACAGGGCAGCTTCGACAAAATGCTCCTCAAAAGCTGTTCTTGCCCCTTCAGGATAATTGTGAAACTTCAGCAGTCCCTTGGGCAAATCTCCATAGGATAAGCCTTTGGAAGAAAGGAAAAGACTAAGTAACTCAGCATAGTTTTCAGAAGCGATGAGCGAATCAGGGTCGCTTCCCGTGGCAATTGAAACCGCTGCAAGATCCTTGTAAAAAGGATAATTTTTCAAATCCTCGAAAAAGCCTGCTAATTCGGGTGTTTTCGACAAAACAGATGCTGCCTTGCCAGTGTTGTTATTAAAAAGTTCCAAAGCCTCAAAAAGCTGCTTGAACATTCTGGAAGCGGCACCTGAGGCAGGGACAAATTTTACAACTGGGATTCCATGCTGTTCTTTCCGAAAAAGATTAACATAATTGTCTATTTGCTTTATATCGTAAACCTCGATCCCGTCGCCGGGAATGGCAGGCTTCACTAATGAAACCGGTGCAATTCCTTTACGAAAAATTTCAAGTTGGCCTAATGCCAGCTCGGGACTGATTCCTCTGTCTGATAACTGTTTGAGTTGTGCTGAGGTAAACATAGTTATTGTGTTTATCAATATTTATTTATCAAGATAGTGCTCACAGGCGCTTCTTCCTGCTTCAAAAGCAAGTATATTGATTTTTATGATGTCTTCACCTTTTCTACCAAAGATTTTGCGGATTCCCTCATGAAAATTCTCAAGACTCAGGGGAATAAACCGGCTGGCTGCTCCAAGCATAACGATATTCGAAGATCGGGAGGACCCGATTTCTTCAGCAATGTTATCGGCATCGAGTGTAATGTGCTTAGGCATTTTTCTGATTTCAGCAAGGATGGCTTCCTTGTCGGGGTAATTCTCAATGTTAACGAAAGAAGCGGTGTTTGTTACGAGCCAGCCGTCATTCGATAACCAGGGAACATAACGAAGAGCTTCCATCGGCTCAACAGAGAGAATGAGATCAGCTTTTCCCATTGGAATCAGATCCGAAGCTACAGCCTTATCAGAAATGCGTAAATGGGATTGCACTGCGCCTCCCCTTTGGCTCATCCCATGAACCTCCGCCTGTTTGAGGAAGAGATTGTCTTCCAGAGCAGCCATTCCAATTGCCGCTGCTATGGATAAAATCCCCTGTCCACCCACTCCGGCTAGAATAATATCTGATTTCATAAATTTCACTTGTTTTTTAATGATTCGATTTTCACTTCCCTGTGCCGCTTTCCCGCTGTCTGGATACATTCCCTTTCGGCAATAATCACGGAAACCCCGTTATACTCCAATTCGCTTTTTATGATTTTAACCATTTCCTCATGGTTCTTTTTAAGGGGGATAACCGAAACAATATGCTCCGGGAGAACACCAATCCCTTTGCATATCTCCCCTATCCTTCCTGTGGCCGACGACTTCTGTCCACCGGTCATCCCCGTGGTGCTGTTATCGGAAATGATTATTGTTATCGGGGTATTTTCAACAACACAATCCAATAATCCGGTCATTCCCGAATGGGTAAAAGTTGAGTCACCGATAACGGCCACGGCAGGCGAGAGTCCCGCATCTGAAGCCCCTTTTGCCATGGTTATGGATGCCCCCATGTCAACACAGGAGTTAATGGAATCAAAAGGTGCCAATGCGCCCAGGGTATAACAGCCGATATCCGAAAACACCCTTCCTTTGCCATAGCTCTCAATGGCCTGGTTCAGGGATGTATAAACATCGGCGTGGCTGCATCCCTTGCAAAAGGCAGGTGGCCTTGAAGCTACAATTCCGGGTATTACAGCAAATTCCGGCTGGTCAATTTTCAAGGCAGTTGCCACAATGTTCGGATTCAGCTCCCCATCGCGGGGAAGAAAACCATCGAGTCTGCCATGAATGGTATATGGCTTGTCGAAAAAGCCTCTTAAACTCTCTTCAACAAGTGGATAGCCCTCTTCAAGAATCAAAAGCTCATCGGTTTCGGATGCAATTTTCTGAATCAGTTCAAACGGGATTGGGTACTGGTTGATCTTCACAATCGAATAATTCAGATCCGATGCAATTTTGTTCTCCAGGTAATAGTTATATGCCAATCCACAGGCAATAATTCCTAGTTTCCGGTTGGTACCGGGGATAAGGAGATTATTCCCGTCTTCTTCACTTGACTTTAGAAACGCGGACTGCAAATTCAACAGTCCTTTGTAGCGAACCCTGGCAATAGCAGGTAAGAGAATAAACTGCTTCAAATCGGCAGGCAGATTCAGAATATTTTGATTTTTCTTTTCGCGGGATTGAACCCCGGACCGGGAATGCGAAAGCCTGGTGGTAATCCTGAGCATTACCGGGACTTTGTGTTTCTCCGACAAATCAAAACCATAATGAACCAAATCATAGGCTTCCTGCTGGTTGGAAGGCTCAAGGATCGGAATCATTGCGAATTTCCCGTAATATCTCGAATCCTGTTCGTTTTGCGAGGAATGCATGGAGGGGTCGTCGGCTACAACAACAATCAGTCCACCGTTAATCCCGGTAATCGCGGAATTCATAAAGGGATCAGCGGCCACATTAAGGCCCACATGCTTCATGCACACCATGGTTCGCTTTCCGGCATACGACATTCCTAAAGCTGACTCCATGGCGGTCTTTTCATTGGCCGACCACTGCCTGTGAATTGATTTTTCAGCTGCTTCACCGGAGCTCTGCACGTATTCCATGATTTCGGTTGATGGCGTGCCCGGATAGGCGTAAATACCGGAAAGTCCGGCATCTATTGCAGCCTGAGCTATAGCCTCATCGCCAAGGAAAAGATATTTTTGCATATTGGAAATTCAAAGTTTCTCCAAAAGTAAAAAAAAGAAGATGACTTTGGGATGTTTTAAAATAGGGGAATGATGCTTTCAATACATAAGGGTTGCTACAAGCCTTCTCCTTCCACCCCTATTCCGAAACTCACAAAGATAAATTCCCTGCCAGGTTCCCAAATTCAACCGGCCGTTGCTGATAGGCAGGGTCAGGGATGCACCAAAAATGGAGGATTTGATATGAGCAGGCATGTCGTCATCTCCTTCCAGAGTATGAGTGTAAAGGGGATGATTCTCAGGAATCATAGTGTCAATAAAGGAACCCAGGTCCCTTCGCACATCAGGATCTGCGTTTTCATTCAGACTTAGGGCGGCTGAGGTGTGCTGAATAAACAGGTTAAGCAACCCGCTTTCGGGTAGCAATCCCAGTTCACGGATAACAAGATCCGTGACAAGGTGAAATCCCCTGGGAAAAGAAGGAAGCAGTATTTCTTTCTGTTGGACCATAATGCATTTATAACGATTCTAAAACATTCACAATTTAGTAAATCCGTAACAATTAACCGTAATTGATTTTTTTCGCTATTTTTGAAGACTTTTTGACACATGAAAACCGGATGAATATAAAAACCCTTGCTTTTCTGCTTTTTGGAATACTTACCTATATCTCTGGTTACTCGCAGGAGGTAAAGCTTATACAATTCTCCGGTGTGGTCAGGAGTCTTAAAAACGAGAATATTCCCAATGTTCATATAATCAACATTCATCAAAAGACCGGCTCCACAAGCAATGAGAAGGGGATGTTTTCCTTTATTGTCAGTCCTACCGACTCTATTCTCTTCCGGGCAGTCGGCTTCAAAAACACCCTTGTGGTTATCCCCGACACCCTCAACCAGACGCACTATCCAAGAGATGTTTACATGTTGGGAGACACCATTCATTTTGCCGAGCTGAAAATTTTCCCCTGGAAAACCTATGATGAATTCAAGGTGGCTTTTCTGCGATTGGAACTTAAGGATGATGATCAAACACGAGCTACCAAGAATATTGCAATCATTAAGGCTCAGCTGAATATGGACTTTGAGCCGAACGCTGACCTCTCCTATCGTTATGCCATGCAACAGCATTACGATAAGATGTACTATGCCGGACAATACCCCAGCATACCGATATTTAACCCGCTCAACTGGGCCAAATTTTTCAGTGCTGTAAAAAATGGTGATTTTAAGAAAGATGATTAGAACTTTTTCTCCGAAGTTCTCTCAGAAAGTGAGCTTTTGATACCTCTTCTTTGTACTGACTTCAAAATTAAAGATCTTTTAAAGATGTTCAATCAGAGGAAGTATTCGAGAAGTGCTTGAATGTAATATCGAAATACTTTTCTTACACAATTTTTTAGGAGTTTGTTAGTTTTACTGTTTTTAGACTTAAATGATGAATACCAGCCTTAAGCTAATAGTATCCACAATACTTCTTATAAAAATCTCCCTTTCCGTTTCGGCTCAGGTTACAATTTATGGCACCATAAAAGATGCCGAAGGTCAGGCTATTTTCCTTGCAAATGTTGCAGCTAAGGGCTACAAGGCTGGAACCATGAGTGATTCAGAGGGGAATTATGAGCTTCAAATCAGTGAGAAAGGGCCGATCATTATTGTTGTTTCCTGCATCGGGTTCCTGAATCAGGAAATTGCAATGGAGAACCTTGCAGGCCTAAGAAAAGAATTAAATTTCGTGTTGGAGGAAAACATTGCTGAACTCGATGAGGTTTCGGTGAGTGCCAGATACGAGCGGGCATCGGCATTCAGCCGTATCGATCTCAAAGACCTGCAACTGGTGCCAAACACAACCGGCGGTATCGAATCCCTGATAAAAACACTTCCGGGCGTATCCTCAAATAACGAGCTCAGCTCACAGTATTCAGTGAGGGGAGGAAATTACGATGAGAACCTTATTTATGTAAACGACATCGAAATTTATCGTCCTTTCCTCGTCCGCTCGGGTCAGCAGGAAGGTCTCAGTTTTATCAATTCCGATCTGATCTCGTCAATCCGCTTCTCGGCAGGTGGCTTCGACTCCAGGTTTGGCGACAAGATGTCGTCTGTTTTGGATATCACCTATCGTAAACCCTATGAAACAGCAGGTTCGCTTTCGGCAAGTCTGCTGGGGGGCACAGTGCATCTGGAGGGGACCGACAAGAGCAAAAGATTCACCTATCTTGCAGGCATCCGATACAAGACCACTGCATACCTCCTGAACAGTCTGCAGACAAGCGGAAACTACTCCCCGAAGTTTTCCGATTTCCAGGGACTTTTCACCTACTCTCTATCCAAGAAGAGCGAGTTGAGTTTTTTGGGAAACATGGCTATTAACCAGTACAACTTTATCCCGAAGGAAAGCAATACCGAATTCGGCACCACAAACAAGCCCCTTAACCTGATCATCTATTACGAAGGTCAGGAAAAAGACCGTTTTGACACCTATATGGGAGCGCTGTCGTACAAATACTCGCCTACCCCACGGGTATGGATGAAATTTATAACTTCCGGGTTCAATACTTTGGAGAGTGAGACTTTTGATATTTTGGGCGAATACCTCATCAATGAGTTGGATAACACCATAGGTTCCAAGACCTATGGAGACAGCATTTTGAACATAGGTATCGGGGGATTTCTGAACCATGCCCGGAATTACCTCAATGCTCATGTTTATTCGGCCAACTATATTGGGGAGTACAACGGAAGCTCTCACAAGCTCAAGTGGGGCGCGGGATATCAGTACAACAGGATATCCGACCAATTGAGCGAATGGGAAATGGTCGATTCAACCGGCTTTTCCGTCCCCTTCGATGAAGTGTCGCTCGAATTGAATTCCGTGGTTAAATCGGAAAACGAGCTTATTTCAGGAAAATACAGCGCCTACCTTCAGGATACATGGGCCTTCAAAGACCTTAACAATGAATATTATCTGACCACCGGAATGAGGGTAAGCTATCTGGATCTTAACGAGCAGGTATTGTTGAGCCCGAGGTTTAGCTTTTCTGTGAAACCCGGTTGGAAAAGGGACCTGATGTTCCACATCTCTTCAGGTGTTTATTTCCAGCCTCCGTTTTACCGTGAAATGCGTGACCCCGAAGGAAACGTCAACAAGGACCTGAAAGCCCAGCGATCCTTCCATATCGTTGCGGGAGGGGATTACATATTCACTGCATGGGAACGGCCATTTAAACTTACCGCAGAGCTGTATTACAAAGATCTGGCAAACCTGGTTCCTTACAAGGTCGACAATGTAAGGATCAAATACGCAGGCGAAAACCTGGCCAAGGGATATGCAGCAGGCATCGACATGAAGATTAACGGTGAATTTGTAAGAAACGCGGAATCGTGGGTTAGCCTTTCAGTGATGCAAACCCGTGAGGATATTATTGGCGATTTCCACTACGCAAAAGACGATCCCACAAAAAAAATCGAACCCGGCTATTACCCCCGCCCCACCGATCAGCTTTTTAATTTCGGACTTTATTTTCAAGACTATCTCCCCAACAATCCCGATTACAAGGTCCACCTTAACTTCCTGTATGGAAGCCGCTTGCCTTACAGTTCTCCCAGCACCGACCGTTACGATGCCGTATTCAGGATACCCGCATACCGTAGGGTGGATATCGGCTTTTCGAAAATCCTGAAAAAGGAAGACTCCATGCTGGCATCCGGAAACCCGCTGCGGTTTTTCAGCAACATATGGATAAGCGCGGAAATCTTCAATCTTCTAGACATAAACAATACCATATCCTATCTCTGGGTCAGAACCATTTCGAACCAGGAAAATGTACCGGGTATCTACGCCGTGCCCAATTACCTGACTTCCAGGAGATTTAACATAAAACTTACCGCTCGCTTCTGATCATTCCGCTTTCCAACTTCCTTTAAACACAGTCTCCGACAGTTCCTTCCGCATACGGGGGGCGTTGTTGCGTTTCTGCAGATCCTCCGCCAAGGTTGACGAATCGCCGGGATAGCCCAAAGCAATCATTGCACCGGGTTCAAATCCCTCGGGAATCCGAAACACTTCTTTTGCGCGCTCAACATCATATCCTCCCATCGGATGGGTAGCCAAACCAAGTGAGGTCGCCTGTGCCAAAAGGTTGGCTGTTGACAAGCCAAGATCGTGAAAAGCAAAACGATTGGCACGATTGTTTTTCAGGTCAAAAACCTGAGCAAAACTGAGTATCAATATGGGTGCAGAGCTTGCCCATACCTTGTTTGACTCTGCCAGAAGATTCAATAATTTGGGATAATCCGCATCATTTTTTCTTGCATAGATATATCTCCAGGGCTGCGCGTTAAAGCTCGATGGGGCAAAGCGTGCAGCCTCAAATAGGAGCAAGAGATGCTCCTCTTCGACCGGGTTTTGGGAAAAGGAAAAGTGGCTTTTTCGATTTAAAATATTTGAATCAATAACTTTGGGAGTGCTTTTCATGTACTTTTTTATTGTTGTCCGGCAAAACTTTTAATAATCTTTTAACTTCTGAGATTTTATAGCCATTTTCCAAAATTTCGTCGGCCTCAGGTAAACATGCTTTTAGTTTTTGTAACTAATTCAACAAATAATTGCGCGGCTTTGTTGCCAAATTAGGCTGCAGCGCAGCATAATATTTGTAGTTGTTCAAATACATGTATGCTAATAAGCTGCAGAGCAGCGAAATATTAAATTCTAAAATAGTGCTAATCATTAAACGGACAACATTTTTTTTGAGTTTTCCATAAGCCTCGCTTTAAGGGCAAAACTCAGTGAAGGGATTTTCTTTTAGTATAAAAGCTTTCAATTACCAACAGGAACGAAATGGCCAATCCGGTTTTCAATACAAAGGGAGAAAGTGAAATACTATCAACTATGCTAAACAAACCAGTAAAAGCGGCTATGAAAGAGTGAAAAATAATGCTTAAAGGTTCTATATATACAATTAATTTTTTAAGAGCTCCCGCGTCAGTTGAAAGGTACCAGCCAGCTGCTGCCAATATAGGTATCAGAAGCAGAAACCATAAATACTGCTGCCTTTTTGCTGTTGACTTTTCAACAGGAATATGCGCCAGAAGTATCGATTCCATAACCCTGTCAGTAAATTGACCTGTAGGCTCGTTATAACCTGTTTGCTTTAATACTTTACCTGTTATCTGGTCCAAACCGTTTTCATCCTGTACCATTTGTCTTATCTTTTTATTGCAAATCCAAAGCATCAAAAATTGTGAATTTCCCTAAGCTCATATCTCAGTACTCTGATCTTAACTTCTACCCTTTTCACCTACCGTGACGGAGCCCGATGGATAAGGAAGTGCGTATTTAAGCCTCTCCCAGAGTCGTTTCCTGGCGCGGAAAAGCTTAATCTTCACATTCGATTCCGAGTAAGCTGTAATTTCTGCTATTTCCTTAATACTGCATTCCTGCAGATAAAAGAGGGTAATCACACCACGTTCATCATCAGGGAGCTTATCAAGAGCCTTTTGGAGTATTGATTGTCTTTCCTGCTCGTCAAGTCTACTAAAAACACTCTCGGTTTCACTAAGCTCAAAGTAGCTGAATCTGGGCTCATCGATAGAAACCATTTCAAGTTTCTTTTTCCGTAAATGCGATACACATTGGTTAAAAGCAATTCTATATACCCAGGTTGAGAACTTGCATTTATTTCTGAAGCTGCCCAACGATAGGTAGGCGTTAACAAAGGCGTCATGCGCAATTTCCTCTGCGTCCTCAGGTACTTTAACCATTTTAAGGGCGAAGGTGTAAATCATGCGTTTATGCCTGTTTACCAAGGTAGTGTAGGCATTTGCATCACCTTGCAGCACCCTGTCTATATAATAGTTATCATCTTGCATCAGTGGATATATAGACGCAGCTAACCGGAGTGAAGTTACAACTTATCGCGGAAAAGTTAAAACAAAGAGCAAAAAGATCTGGAAGTACAGTTTAATGCAACTTCCGAAATATTTTTGTAACCGTCAGGCGATGCAATGCGTCAAAGATTCAGAACAACAAGTAAAACTAAAAATTATAATTATGGAACAAATTGCAAATGTTTTAATGATGGCGATTGCCTTTGCTTTCTTTTATGGTGCGCTTCATTTATTGGTAAGACGAAAAGAGAGGCTAATGCTGATCGAGAAAGGGGTTAATCCTCCGGATTCGAAATTGGAATTCCCTGCTTTCTCAGGCTCTCCCTCAATTTTCTCAGGACTTAAATTCGGGATGTTCTTTATTGGGATAGGAATTGGTATTTTGCTTGGCAGTATAGTTGCTGCAACTACAATTATTGATTCTGAGGTTGCCTATTTTTCTATGATTTTTCTTTTCGGGGGATTGGCATTGGTGATTCATCATTTTATTGAGAAGAAACAATCCTGATATTTTAATGCTGATTCAGAGGCTTTAAGGATCATGATAAATCAAGATTGGAACAACCAAAACCTAATCTTTGTGAATATCTGATCCTTACTGCCTTAAAACGTTGTGGAATTTTCATTGTTTATCGGAATTCCAGTGTTACTCCCCCGAAATAATTCCTGGGTAAGGCCGGATAGTAATAACGCGGAGCCGCCCCACCAAAAGAGGGTGCATTCACAAGAATCATTCCGGCATAATTTGCATCGGTAAGATTCTTCATGCCGCCGTAAACCTGAATCCGGTGTTGTTTTTCGCCAATCTGTCTGGAGAAACTCAGGCGCAGATCAATAGTTTGCCAACCTCCATATTCGCTTGTGTTCGAATCGTTCATAAACTGATTTCCGGAAAATCTGTGTGTCATCATAATTCCATATGCACTGAAGAGTTTCAAGCGAATCTCATTATAAAAGGTTGACGAAGGGATTCCCGGCAAGCTATTTCCCGAATAGCTGATATTGTCATCAATAAAATCAACAAAGCTGTTTTTCGAAACAGAAAAGGAGCTGGTAAGAATGAGTTCGTGTTTTTCTCTTATCGAGGGAGAAAAGACCTCCATGCTCATAAAAGATTCAAAACCAATATGTTTTGTTTTCCCTGCATTTATTCCTGAGAATATTTCTTCGGAAATACGCTGCGTTACCAGCAGGTTGGAAAGCGCAATGTAATAAGCAGTAAAATCGTAACTGAATCTTCCAAAAAGCGATTTCCCGCGAATTCCGGTGTCGAAATTCCATCCGGTCTCGGGTTTCAGACCCGTATTGATTTGTCCATCGGGAAGAAGGGTTTCCTCGAGGGAGGGAGCCGAAAAGCCGTGGCCGGCGCTGGCATGGAGGCTGGATTGGGAACCCAAACGGTAATTGATCCCCAACCGGGGCGACAACACCGGGTTGTACCTGTATTTCCCTCCCAGATCGACGCTGTCACCCGTGAAAAAATCTTTAAGCGAATAGTTGAGAACATTAAGGTTCAGCCCGAATTCCGCGGTAAAATTCTTTTCCGGTTTGAATCGCGTCAGGGCGAAAGTGTTCAGGTAAAAGCGTTTTTCGCGATTGTCTGCCAGCAGTGCTCCCTGCTCTCCCTGCAGGGTTTCAAATATTTTCCAGTTGAATCCTTCAAGAAAAGCTTCCGCACCAGCAACAATCTCAAATTTGCCCCGGCTTATATGAATATGGTCCTGTACCCCTGCCGACGCCGAATTCTCATCAAGTATATTGAAGGGCCTTGACTCATACGGATCGGAAAAAGAGGTAAATACCGACAATTTGTTGGACAGCCCGGGTTTAAGCTGAGTGTCCGCAGAAATGCCTGCAAGAAGTTTCCTGTACTGCTCAAAACCCTTAACGGCAAGCCAGTTGGGGGCTGCAAGCCTGGGGTCGGAACTGAAACTGCTCAGATTTACCGAGCTTGGTATCTGTGCTTCCACACCGGTGTACAGCAGGCTGAATTTCAATCCTGTGTTTCGAAGATTCCTGGTGGATGAAAAAAGCAGCGAGTTTCGGGTATACCTGCTGTTCTGACGAAATCCCTCACTACGGGAGTTCGAATAGAACAGAGATTGAGCTCCCTTTTCCGATTTGTGCCCCGCCCTTAGATACGACCTAAAAGCCCCGAAAGATCCGGCTTCGGAGCTGAACGCGAATGAAAAATCATCATCGCTTGGCTGGAGCGACCACATTCGAATGGCTCCCCCGAGACCCGAACCGTAAACAGCCGATGACGGGCCCTTCAGAACTTCAATCCGCCCGATAGCAGCAATATCGATTTCCTCAATGCTTGTGGCACCATCGCCCGTGGTGAGTGGGATATCGTTGAGATAGGCTCTGATGCGGTTTGACCCGTATGGGCTTCTGGATCCGATACCACGGATAGTAAGTCGGTTGGTGTTGTACCCTCCCCCCGACATGTTTAATCCGGGAACCTGATTAATAGCATCGTTCAATACAATGCTGTTATGAACCTGAAGGTTCTGAAGCGTAAGAGAGCTCACCGAACCGGTCGAATTTAAAAGACTCTCTGTAATCCCTGATACAGTAACTATAATTTCCTGTATTGTTTGAATTTCAGGATCCATTTCGAGAACCAGAGACGAGGGTGATTTGGAAACCTCAAAAATTTTCGGGGCATATCCCACGAAAGAAATACGCAGGTTTACCCGATCCTCGTTTTTCAAGGGTAAGCTGAAGTAGCCATCAGCATTGGTTGATGCACGCAAATCGTTATCCGAAAGAATTGTTGCACCCGGTAGTCCTGCCCCCGTCTGGGAATCAATAACCCTCCCGCTGAGTTGCGATAAAGCAGCAGAGGAACAGAGAATGCTTAAAGTGAAAGTCAGTATCAGGTTTCGCATCAACACATAACAAATATTCTGCGTTATTGATGAAAGCTAACAGAAATAAATTTCAACACCTCTGGTAACGACTCTCTCCAATAGGTCCAGTTATGAGCACCATCGCGAACCCGGTATTCATGGGCGATTTCTTTTTTCCGCATGGCAATATGAAGCATGGCGTTACCCTCATAGAGAAAATCATCGTCACCGCAGTCAATATACCAGCGTACCGGACTTTTTTGGTCTGCAGGCAAGTTCTCAACCAGATAAACGGCATCGTGGTTTTTAAAATAGCTGTCTATTTGCTCGGGGGAGAGCTTAAGATCAGCCAATTCTTTCGCCTGCCTGTCGCGGTTTTCGGTGTACCGCCTTACAGATGCGCTAAGGGGACAAGCAGAGGAGAACATTTCAGGGTGATGGAGTGCATAAATTGTTGTTCCCCCGCCTCCCATAGATAAACCTGCTATGGCCCGATATCGCTTCTCGGCACGGATTCGGTATGTTTTTTCAATAAACGGAATGAATTCCTGAAAGAAGAAATCCTCGTAGCGGAAATCGCCTCCGATGGAATTAAAATAGCCTCTTTTTCCTGCATCTGCATCAGGCATAACAATAATCATAGCTGTGGATGCTCCTTCCCGTATCGCTTTGTCGGCAATATATCCCACCTCGCCGAACTGCACCCAGCCAGATTGGTCGTCGCCTGAGCCATGCAGCAGGTAAAGAACAGGGTAGCTCCGGTTTGATGTTTCGTAATCCGGGGGAAGATAAACCGAATACTTCCGCTCCATGTTAAGGATTTTGCTGGATAGGGAGAGGTTGTCTGAGACCTTGCCGGATTGGGAAAATAGAATAATAGGGAACGTCAAAAAAAACGCGGAAAACATCATTAGTTTTTTCATTGCATTCTTAAGTTAATTAGTAGTTGAATTATTCGATCCTTTTAACCGACATTACCCCTTTCACCTTAACGATTTTTTTGATCAGAGCATCGAGATGTGCCGTATCGCTTACAAAAACGGTAAGCGTGCCTTCAAAAAGCCCATCATTACTGTCAACGGCAATAGATCTCATGTTAACCTTCAAATCCTTTGAGATAACATCAGAGATGTTGCTCACGATTCCGATATCATCAACTCCGGTAATGCGTATGGTTGCAAGAAACGTGCGGTTTCCTTCGGTTTGTCTCCAGCGTGCTTTTACAATCCGGTAACCGTATTTGGAAATAAGTTGTTTGGCATTGGGGCAATTCAGGCGGTGAATTGTAATCCCTGCTCCGATAGTAACAAAGCCAAAAACATTGTCTCCAAATATAGGGTTGCAGCATTTGCCAAGTCGGTATTCGACGTTCGACAGTCGGTTGTCGATAACAAGGTAATCGTCGCTTTCAGCCTGCGTATTGCGGATCAGTTTTTCCAGGGCCTCCTCTTCGATAGGCACGGGCTTGGCTTCCACCTGCTTCTCATCTTCGGTAACAATATTCTTTATTTCAAGAAGATCGAGCTTTTCGGTAGCGATATCGAAATACAGGTCAATAGCGTCATTGTATTTATAATGGTGGAGCAATTTTCTAATATACAAGTCCTGGAATTCCAATTTCCAGTTTTTGAACCGGCGCTGCAGTATTTCCTTTCCGTTCTCAGCCTCTTTTAGCTTCTCTTCCTTCAGGGCAAACTTGATTTTAGCTTTGGCCTTGGATGTGACCACATAATTTATCCAATCCTGCTTGGGCTTCTGGGTTTTCGAGCGGATAATTTCAACCTTATCCCCGTTTTTCATGGGGTAGCGGATTGGCACATTCTTGCCGTTCACCTTTGCTCCCACGCAACTTGAACCCACAGCGGTATGCACCTCAAAAGCAAAGTCGAGAACGGTGGCTCCCTCGGGAAACTTTTTCAAATCCCCATTGGGAGTAAAAACAAAGATTTCCCTGGCGTAGAGGTTTAATTTAAAATCGTCGATAAGGTTAATCGCGTCGGTCTCGGAATTCTCAAGCAGTTCGCGAACCTTTCCAAGCCATTCGTCAACACCCTTTTCTCCCTTGATTCCCTTATACTTCCAGTGTGCAGCAAAACCGTTTTCAGCAATTTCGTCCATTCGTCGGCTTCGGATCTGAACTTCAACCCAATCACCACCGGGAACCACAACGGTTGCGTGCAATGACTCATAGCCGTTGCTGCGGGGTACCGAAATCCAGTCACGCATGCGTTCGGTATTCGGAGTATAAAAATCCGTGATGATGGAAAACACTTTCCAACAATCGGCTTTTTCATTTTTCTGGGGAGTGTCGAGGATGATGCGTATCGCGAACTTGTCATAAATCTCCTCGAAATCGACCTTTTGCTTTTTCATCTTTTTCCAGATGGATGAAATGGCTTTGGGCCGGCCTTTGATCTCCGCTTTCATTCCCTGCTTTTTCAGTTCATTCTCGATGGGAGCAATAAATTCGCTGATGAACTTGGTACGTTTCGCATCGGATGCTTTGAGCTTTTCCGAAATTTTCTTGTAAGGTTCGGGCTCAAGGTACTTCATTGTGAAGTCTTCCATTTCCGACATCATATTGTACAGACCGAGTCTGTGAGCCAAAGGGGAGTATATATAACTGGTTTCGGAGGCAATGCCAATCCGTTGCTCCACAGGAAGATTATCGAGCATTCTCATCTGATAAAGGCGCTCAGCAAGTTTGATGAGGATAACCCTCACATCCGAAGCCAGTGTGAGAATAAGGTTTCTGAGGTTTTCGGCTTGCGAGGAAGTCTTTTCCGTTTTGATACTGGAAATCTTGCTGAGTCCGCCGGTAATTTCTGCTACTTTTTCCCCAAACTTCGCCGAGATCTCCGGCATGGATAACTCAGGCTCGTCAACGAACTCAAATATCAGGGCAGCGATGACGCTCGTGCCTCCGAGGCCTATTTCCCGAGCAACGATCTGCGCCAGCGAAAGGGAATGGAAAATGGTGTACTCCCCCATTCTCTTGGGCGTTTTTTTGCACAACTCATTAACCATTTCAAAGGCCATACGAATATGCTGCATCTCCTCGGGGGAGGAAACCGGCTTGCAATCGTTAAGCAGCTGCCGGTATTCCGAGAGCACTTTTTTTTCTATATCCGTGTTTGAAGCATGCATATGAAATCCCGACATATCTATTTAACCGCAATAATCCAATGATTCAAATATACTAAGTTTATGGCGAAATTAAAAGATTATCGAATTGCAGGAATCCCTGATACCAACTATTCGTACCGTAATGAGAAGGCCGGGTTGATACTTGCAGTTCTTATTGTCTGATAGCTGATTGTTATAATAGCGATTACCAACGCAATAAGAAATCCAATCAGGAAATCCCATATCTGAAGATCAATTCTGAAGTGGAAATTCTGCAGCCATTTATCTGCTATGTAATAGATTAATGGCCAGGCTATCAATGTGGAAATCGAAACCAGGATCACGATCTCTTTCGAGATAAGCATAAAAATCTCATTAGTGCTGGCTCCCATTGTTTTCCTAACTCCTATCTCCTTGGTTCGCTGCTGAACAGTATAAGATGTCAAGCCAAACAGACCCAATGAAGCAATAATTACCGCCAGCGCAGCAAAAAGCATAGCCAGGCTGGAACTTTGTTTTTCCTGAGAGTACATACGATTGAAATCCTCATCCATAAAAAAATACTGCATCGGGTCGTTATTCGTATAGCTCTTCCAAACCGCTTCAATAGATTTTATGGTAGATTGGTTAAACGAAGAATCAAGCCTGATACTAAAATATCCCCAGTTGTTCGACTCATTCTTAAAGCGAAATATATAGGGCCCTATAGCGGAATGGAGCGATTCGAAATTGAAATCGTCAACAACTCCGATAACATTCATATCGGGCGGATTCCTATCGTTATCTGGAGCCAGAAACACTGAAGTGAGTGGATCTGTCAACCCAAATTGGCGCACAGCGGACTGGTTTATCAGGCATGCCTGATTGTCACTTGTAAAATCGCGACTAAAGCCTCTGCCTGTACCAACCTTCATCTTATAAGTCTCAAAAAAGTCATGGTCCACCCAATTGGTCTGCAGAAGGAAGGTCTCATCTACCCGACCCTTCATCATGTAGCCGTTGTTGTTGTTGTTATGTCCGGGGATTGCGGTTGAAGAGGCCATTGATTTAACAGCACTAATTTTATTTACCTCTTCCTTGAACGCATTCACATGGTTTTCAACGGTCTCGGCCCTGGTTATTATCATTAGCTGCTCCTTTTGAAATCCAAGGTCCCTGTTAAGCATAAAATTTACCTGCCTGAACATAACCAAAGTGCCAACAATAAGGATTATCGAAATTGAAAATTGGAGTATCACCAGGAGACTTCTAAGCCTGCCGTTTTTCATACTATCTTTTACTTTTCCCTTTAGAACATTAACAGGTTGAAATGAAGAGAGATAGAAGGCCGGGTAACTTCCGGCAAAAATACCAATAAGGAATACCAGAATAAGCAATACCGGAATAACAAACCATTTTGATGTGATACTGAATTGCAGTTGAATGCTAAGCAGGCTGTTGAAATAAGGCAAAGAAAACGCCACAATCACAAGGGAAAGAATCAGAGAAATGAATGTAAGAATAACCGATTCGGCAAGAAACTGGGAAATAAGCATGCTGCGGGAAGAGCCTGAAACTTTCTTAATCCCCACCTCTTTAGCTCTTCCTGAAGCCTGTGCTGTAGCAAGATTCATGAAATTTATCGATGCAATGATTATAATCAATAAAGCAACACTTGCGAATATCCAGAGGTATTTGGGATCTGTGGACGATGCTTGTCCATCATCCACATGGGAGTCAAGATGTATATCTCCCAGAGACTGCAAATACATCGAGTAGCGGTTTCCTTTGGATTCAAATTCCTCCACGGTTATGCCCAAAAACTCCTGCACTTCAGGCCCAATGTGCTCTTTAAGAATTCCCTTGAGCTTCCGCTCGACTTCTGGCAGCTCGGAACCGGGTTTTAGCAGAAGGTAGGTAAAAAATGAATTTGACATCCACATAGGGTGGTCTGCCCGTGGATTGGTCATAAACGACGCAATTATATTGGCTTTAAGATGGGAGTTTTCGGGAAAATCCTCAAAAACGCCTGTTACCCGGTACAAAACTGTATCCATCCCCACCTTCAGCATTTTACCCATGGGATCGGCTTTTCCGAAAATCCTCGATGCTGACGATTTTGACAAGACCAAGGTATGCGGCTCGTTGAGTGCCGATTTCAAATCCCCCGTTAAAAAAGGTATTGAAAAGACCCTGAAGAAAGACGAATCGGCTTCCATAAATAATCCTTCTGAAAAACTCTGCTCGTAATTTTTAAGGATCGTTTCGCCCCATACATTGACTCGAACAAAGGATTCCACTTCGGGCAGCTCACTTAAAAGTGTCGGGCCCAAGGGCGAGCAGGTATAGGCGGCCTTAACTTCCTGTTCCCCGATTTTCCCATCGAGAATCACTCTGTAAATTCTATCCCCTTTACTGTGAAACCGATCGTAACTTAGTTCGTGAATCAGAAACAGGGCAATAAGCAAACTGCATGCGATGCCAATCGAAAGTCCCATAATATTAAGAAACACATAGGCTTTTTGTCGGTTGAGTGCACGCAAACTATGGTTCAGAAGATTTTTAAGCATGATGCAAGAGGATTATCAGTGCTGTGTTTTTTGAATTTAAATCTTTGACGGCTAAACATAGTCCATAGTTACAACAATCGCAAAAAAAATGTCTGGAACTGAGTCGTTTTTATTAGTTGAGAAATACAAAGAATCCTAAAAAACCTTAATAATTGTTAAAGTAACAGTGCCTGTATTGAAATATGTATGTATTTCGCGTATGCTTACTAACCGGGTTTTTGTAACAGCCTTTATACTTGTTTTTTCCTTTGGGATCAGTTACAGTCAGGATGCTGTATCACAAAAAAGGATTAAGGCCCGGGTATGCAATGATTCAGGTAATCCGCTAGGATATACCCATATTATAAATCTCAGCAGCGGACGCGGCACAACCAGCGATTCATCAGGGAATTTCAGTCTGAATGTTTTTCAAGGCGACAGCATTATCTTCAGGAATGTGAGTTGTGATGAATTGATTATGGCTGCGGATGTTATAAATTCGGGGGATACGATTTTTCTTAAAACGAGACTTTATGCTATCCGGGAAGTTAAAATTTTCGAATGGGGATCTACCTATGCCGATTTCAAGGCAAAGATGAAAAGCATGCCCGTAACAATAAGCATGTCGGAAAAACTCGGTCTGCCCCAACAATCCGGCAATGCTGTTCCCAATTTCCGCAATGCAGATGTTTTGGGCAATCCCATGTTTGCTATAACAAATCCTATTGATTTTCTGTACTACAACCTGAACAAAAATGAACAGTCCATCCGGAAAGTAATGGAGTTTAAGCAGAATGAAGACCTTATCAGAAGGTTCGAATCGGTTTACAACCGAAAAAAAGTCGGGGCATTGACAGGCATATCAGCAACTGAGCTTGATGACTTTATGATTTATCTAAATACCCATTTTCGGTGTGATTTTAATTGCACCGAAATCCAGATTGTAACGGAGATATTTGAGCACTGGAAGAATTTTCAAAAACAACTTCAGTAAGTAAGGCATATTACGTCTTTTCCTTAGGCAGGCTTGTTTTCATTCGAAAATAGTTTATTTAATTAATTGGCCTCATGGAACTTCCATGCAACTCGCTAATTTAATTATCCGTAATTTTCTTGTCTTTTGTGCCCCCTCCATCCAAATTAATAATTGTGGTATGGACGTTTCATTTTATGTCTTTAATTCTGCAAATATCTGGACGGCATCTCCTCCATAATATTGCCGGGGAGGAACGCTTCTACTAAAAAAAGCTGCAGAGCAGCGGGAAATTTGTAGCCTTGGAATTACGCGAATTGGGTCAAGCTGCAGAGCAGCGCAATATTCATCTTAATAAATTGTAAATCGATAAATAAAGAAAGATATATTTGGGACCAGTCTAAAAGGTATTTTATTTACACTTCAATGCAATACTGGCAAAAGTAAAAGGGCACAAAGCCCACATTCAAAAACCGTGAAACTTTGTGCCCTTAAGCTATATTGCTAAAAAAAATTACCTGAACGAAATACCCAATCCGGTTGTGAATACCGAATAATTTGCTTTTGTGTAATCAAAGTGAATTGTAAGAACTCCGAGTTTGAGGCGGAAACCTGCATTAAGGCGAAGGTCTTTGTTGTTATTCATTTCGAACTGGAGAGGATCTTTCAGAATATCACTTTCGGTCACAACCGGCTCGCCTATAAATGCTCCTGAAGTTGCAATGCTTGGGAAGGGGTAATTCCCGTTAAGCCCGAGGTCAACTGTTGAGCTTGCATATCCTATTGCCTGGTAAAAGGAAATTATAGGGAGGGTTTGCGAAAAAATCAGATTCACCGTCCATGCTGAAGCTGTCATTTCGAGTTTTTGATCGGCAAACTGGTTGGCATCGGGAACAAGCACATGATCGGCAGGAACCAGTTCTGTAGGGGCGTAATCGATATTTGCAAATGTAGTAAGTTTTGTATAACCTCCCTGGGCAGTAATATCGAGTACAGGAAGTTTTTTAAGAGCCGGGATATGCTGAAGTATGCTGTGTCGACCGCCAACACCCCAAAGGCCGATGTTTCCAGCCTTACCAAGCGGGAGGCTGGGCAGATAACGAACCGAAACGTCGGTTCCGATCGGTAAACCAATAGTCAATTGTGCCATGGGAAGTGGAATCATATTTACACCCGTTCCGCTGGGAAGGTCAAACTCGGCAATCTTCACCTGATTTCCGCCAAACGATTCAAAATACTGCAAAGTAGGTGGTGACGCGCCTTGTTTTCCGGCAATAGTAGGACTGAGGGTTCCTGCGGGAAGCGCCTGTGCCGAAAGGTCAAGAGCCGAAACATCAAAGGTTCTTGCAGATGGGGGTGCCCATGCTGTATTAATGGTTACTGTTAAATCGAAACCGCCTAATTTATGAACCTTCCCGCTATTATACCAACCGGCGTTGAGATCAGCCCCAAATATGTTGGCATAAGGAGTGAGGTATTCCTGAAACAATGTCTGGGCATCGGCCGGACCTCCCTTAAGAAAACTGACATCGGTTAATTGAGAATATAAAGCTGACTGCAATCCTAGTGCTATTGCAATGCCGAGGACTAAGCTGCGAAGGTTTTTCATGAGATTAAGTTTTGGATTTTATGGTTACGAATATACAACTATTTGAAATTAATTTGCAATGCGTTTTAAAATCAACTGCCGAAGTATATACAAGCAAAACTTCATTTTTGTTGCATCAGGGTGAATAATAATACAGTTTCTTGATTTAGTCCGGACGATAAAACATTCGAAAAGAGCAATTCAATTCTTTGAGCCTCTCCCCGCTCGCCCGATTTGGTGAACTATTCCCGCCTTATGACATAAAGGCTATCAAAGCAAAGAAATTTTTGTCGAGACTGAGATTTTTGCTGCGATAATCAAATTGACTGATGGGATGTGTCGCTTTACAGATTATTTCGTTTAATTTTGAGTTTTCCAAACCAAGCTCTTTCATGACCCCAAATCAGCCTTTAGCCGACCGCATGCGCCCTAACAATCTGGATGAATATGCCGGGCAAAAGCACCTTGTGGGGAAGAACGGGGTAATACGCAGAATGATCGAAAGCGGCAATGTTTCCTCTTTTGTTCTCTGGGGCCCTCCCGGAGTAGGTAAAACCACCCTGGCAAAAGTGATCTCGCATTTGCTTGAACGGCCCTTTTACACCCTGAGCGCCGTGACCTCCGGGGTTAAGGATGTCAGGGAAATGATTGACAAGGCAAAGAAGACGCGCTTTTTCGACCAGCCCTCCCCCATTCTGTTTATTGATGAAATCCACCGTTTTAACAAGTCGCAACAGGATTCGTTGCTGGGAGCTGTTGAACAAGGTGTTATCACTCTTATTGGTGCAACCACCGAAAACCCTTCGTTCGAAGTAATATCACCTCTGCTCTCGCGATGTCAGGTTTATGTTTTAGAGGGATTGGAACGATCAGATCTTGAGGGACTTATAGAGACGGCTCTTAAGAACGACACCTACCTGAAGAAACTCGACATTCGGATTGAAGAGAACGAAGCCTTGCTGCAGTATTCAGGGGGAGATGCCCGAAAGCTGTTCAATGCACTTGAACTTGTTGTGTATGCGAGTATGGGTGAAATCCCCGGAAAAGAAAATCATATCCTGGTGAATAATGAAACCGTCAAGAAGATTATCCAGGAAAACATGGCTATTTATGATAAAAGCGGAGAAATGCATTATGATATCATTTCAGCTTTTATCAAAACCATCAGGGGAAGCGACCCTGACGCGGCGGTTTACTGGCTCGCCAGGATGCTGGAGGGCGGCGAGGATATCAAGTTTATTGCCCGAAGGCTGTTGATACTGGCTGCGGAAGATATCGGACTGGCGAATCCCAATGCCCTTCTCATGGCAAACAACTGTTTCCAGTCGATTAATGTGATAGGAATGCCTGAAGCACGCATTATTCTCTCGGAAACAACAATTTACCTGGCTGCCTCACCAAAGTCGAATGCCGCATATTTGGCCATAGACGCTGCGCTCGCAGAAGTGAGGAACTCCGGTAATCTTCCGGTCCCCCTACACCTCAGAAACGCCCCTACCCGACTGATGAAAGAACTTGGATATGGTAAAGAGTATAAGTATGCACATTCCTACGAGGAGCATTTTGTGCAACAGAACTACTTTCCTGAAGATTTGAAGGATAACAGGTTTTACACACCCGGCGACAATGCCAGGGAAAAAGAGATGAAAGACAGGTTGAACAGGCTATGGAAAGGAAGATTTTAGGATTATTGTAATAATGCGATTAAGCCTTTCCCGGTAAGCCATACTATACTTTTTCGCTAGCTATTATTTACAGAATTTTGATTTTTTCAATTGTAATGAATTGCATTTAAAACATATAACAAACGAATGAAAATTATATCCTCAATTCCCGGAATCAGGAACACCGAAAGCGGAAACTTTTTCTTGCTTGCCGGACCATGCGCCATCGAGGGCCGCGACATTGCCATGACGATTGCCGAAACGGTTGTGAAAATAACCGACAAATACAAAATCCCCTACGTCTTTAAAGGCAGCTACCGTAAGGCAAACCGATCGCGCATTGATTCGTTCGCGGGTATCGGGGATGAAAAAGCTTTGAAGATCCTTGCTGAAGTAAGAGACACCTTTAAAATCCCCGTAATTACCGACATTCATTCCGCTGAAGAAGCAGCTATGGCTGCGGAATATGTTGATATTTTACAGATTCCCGCATTCCTTTGCAGGCAAACCGACCTGCTGGTTGCCGCAGCCAAAACCGGCAAATGGGTAAATGTGAAGAAAGGCCAGTTTGTATCTCCCTCATCCATGATATTTGCCATCAACAAAATAATCGACTCGGGCAACCAGCATGTTATGGTTACCGACCGGGGTACGATGTTCGGGTATCAAGACATCGTGGTCGATTTTCGGGGCATTGTTGAAATGAAAAGCTTCGGGAAGCCTGTTGTTCTAGACATTACCCACTCGCTGCAGCAACCCAATCAATCCTCCGGGGTAACCGGTGGCAGACCCGAGTTAATCGAAACGATCGCCAGAGCCGGCATTGTAACCGGGGTTGACGGCTTATTTCTTGAAACACATCCGGATCCGGCAAACGCAAAATCCGATGGGGCCAACATGCTTCATTTGAAAAACATTGAAAAACTTTTGCGTAATCTTTCAAAAATCCGTGAAGTTGTTTTAACTTTAAGTGATGAATAAATTGCTTAGGCGGGTTTATTGAATTCTGCCATCAAGACGCAAGGCTCTTTGCTTTAACAATTTTTTTGGATGCGTCATCTTATCAGGGCAACTGAAGCAAGGCAAAGCAATGGCATTCAATGTTTTGTGCATTAGCATTACAAATTTGAGTTAATGCTATGTGCAATGGCCTTCTGGTTTCCGCATCAGGTATTTTATATTTATATACAATTAAAACAAATCCAATGAAAAAACTAATCATCGTTTTATCAGTATTTCTTTTATCATCAGGTGTCACCATAAGTGCTCAGAATCTGAAATCCATTCTTAAGAAACATTATGCTGCTGTTGGGCAGCCGGCAATAAACGCTGCTGAGGCAGTTGTTATCAACGGCAAAATCAATCAGATGGGAATGGAACTGCCATTTGTTATTTACCAGAAGCGTCCGGGAAAAGTAAAATTCGAAGCCACTTTTCAGGATATGCAGCTTGTACAGGCTTTTGATGGCGAAAATGGCTGGGCCATCAACCCTATGAGCGGACCGGAGCCTGTAGATATGGGTATCACCGAAAAGAAGACAATGCAATCCATGGGAGAAATTGAAGGTCGTTTATACAATTGGAAGAAAAAGAAATACAAAGTCAGCTATGAGGGCGATGAGTCTCTCGAGGGAGTAAAATCCTACAAGATTAAATTAGTTACCCCGGATGGGGATTCGGAAACCTATTTCATTGATTCCAACACTAACCTGATTTCGAAAGTTGATTCCAAAAGCAAAGTTCAGGGAATGGATGTGGAAGCAACCAAAATTTATTCGGATTACAAGGAAAGCAACGGTTATATGGTTGCCTTCAAAACAGAAACTTTTATGATGGGACAATCTGCCGGAGAACTTTATATTGACAGTTTTGAGATCAAAAAAGGAGCCGATATCAGTGATGAGATTTTTATGAAACCTAAAGCAGAGTAGTGAAAGTTGTGAGTTGTGAGTTGTGAGTTGTGAGTTGTAAGCGCGAAGATAATACTCCAACACTAATTCGGATTTTGGACTCCAAGCTGTATCTGTGGAATGTATTGAAATGAAAAAAGAGGGAGTTCTTTCGATCTCCCTCTTTCCTTTTATGGCAGCTGGTCTGTAAGCCAGGTTCTGTATGTCCCGAAGAACACTTCTATCATTTATCTAAGCGACCTACCCTCCGGGATTAAAGCTGTCCTTCGCCAAAGCTTCGGACAGCAAGGTGAGGGCGAGCAACCCCCGTTTCCCGGTATATTTGGTCTTGCAACCCGCAAGCTGAACGGCTGTGGATGTCGCCATCCACACCGGTAGGCTCTTACCCTGCCTTTTCACCCTTATCCCGACGTAAAGCCGGGACGGTTATTTTCTGTTCCAGTACTATACCCTCACGGATATCTGCGCTTTCGGCAGTACGGTGCTCTGCGTTGCCCGGACTTTCCTCCCCCCGCAAAACGAGGAGCGATAGAACGACCTGCTGTGGCTGCAAAGATACTAAATCTTACGGTATGATAACCATGGTAGCGCCATAGCCATATTCCTTAAAACTAGCGTCCTGGTATTGAAGATCGGGATACTGATCGTCGATAGCTTTACGGAGGGTAAACTTGAGCTTCCCGTTCCCTACTCCATGGATAAAAACAATTCGCTTTGTCCTATGTATCACGGCGGTGTCGAGCGATACCTTAAAGCGCGCCATTTGCAAATCGATTATTTCAGAATTGCTCAATCCCGCAAAATTTTCGGTAATGGCTTCGATATGCAGATCGATTTCCTCCGGCTCGTTTTTCGACTTTTTCTCCTCCCGGGTAACGGGAACAGACTTCTCAACACCAAATTTTTCCTTGAGAAGTGAAGTCACATCGACTCCCCCGACAGATGAAAAGCCAATTTTCTTTTTGAAATTCACAACGCTAAAAACCAAAGCTTTACGATCGAAATAGTCGTTGTCGACCAGAGCCTTTCCCGAATATACTTCAGCCGGATTCATAAAGAGAGCCTGTGCTAAGGGTTCCCTATACTGATAGAAATCGTCCTGATAGAACAGAATCTGGATGTCAAACCGGGTTATATTGTTGATGTTGTCGGGAAGGAATTTTCTGATTTTCATTTGGGTTCTCGAATCCATACTCCCCTGATCAAAGAGGAGGGTTTCCTCATCGCTTTGGGTTGAAATAACATAATGTATATGGTAAGAGGAGTTATTGATCATGTAGGCAAAAAGATCGGAACTTTGCGACTTTGGCAGAATTGCAAAACAGATCTCCTCGTCGGTGTTTAGGCTTTTGGCCACGCCCGGCTCATGTGTTTTTTTAGCGGGAGCCTTGTTCTCGACAGCTTTTGCGGGTTTCGCATAGGCTTCCTTCTTCTCCTCATTCCCGGCAGCAACTGAATCCAAAATAAGTTCATTAATCATTACAGGGATTTCAAATCCATCCGTAGTCCTTACCATAGCTTTGTTTTTATCCAGAAAAGCTGTCAGTAAACCTCCCCCGATATCGTTTAAAAACTTCACCCGGTCACCTGTCTTTAAGTTCATCTTTTTATATTTTATGCAAATTTAGTATTTTTGCACTGCCTTTGCTGAAAAAGCACAGAGTGTTTTGCTCCGGGGCAGCAAGTTTGCCCGCAAATACCGGGTAAATTGGACAATAAGAAATTACACTATCCCAAAAAGAATCCTGAAATGAAAGGAATATCCGATACTATTAGCATTCAGGATTTCAATTACAATCTTCCTGAAGAAAGAATTGCAAAATACCCCTTGGAATTTCGCGACACCTCGAAATTACTTTATTATAAGAAGGGTGTAATTGAGAGCAGGGTTTTTAGCGAATTGCCGCATATTCTGACAGATCATCACCACCTCATTTTTAACGACACCCGGGTTATCCAGGCAAGGCTTTCGTTTTTCAAGTCAACCGGTGCTGCAATTGAGATATTTTTGTTGGAACCCTGGCTCCCTTCGGAATACGGTCTCTCATTCAGCTCAAACCGCGAATGCGTATGGAAGTGTCTGGTTGGCAATGCGAAAAAATGGAAAAGCGGTATTTTAAGCAAAGAGGTCTTAACAGGCAACAATTCCACCCTTCTGCGCGCCGAAAAAACAGGAACAGAGGGGAACTATTTTCTAATAAGACTATTCTGGGAAAACCCCGAAGTAAGTCTGTCGGAAATTATCGAGCAGGCAGGGAGCACCCCCATTCCTCCCTATCTGAACCGCAAGGCGGAATCGTCTGACAGTATTCGTTATCAAACGGTTTACTCTGCCAATGAGGGCTCTGTTGCAGCACCAACAGCAGGATTGCATTTTACTGATGAAGTACTGAGCAGACTAGGAGACAATGGTGTTTTACAGACCCGTCTTACCCTGCATGTAGGGGCCGGGACATTTATTCCCGTGAAAACAGAAAATGCCATGGAGCACAGTATGCATACCGAGCATATTTACCTGAGCAGGAAGAGTATTGAAAGCCTCTATGCTTCAGAGAAGCAGTTTATAGCGGTTGGAACCACCTCTGTTCGAACCATGGAAAGTCTTTATCATATCGCGTGCAAATTGAAAAACGGTACTGCCGATACAGGAAATTTGTTTCTGGACCAGTGGGATGCCTATGAAACAAATCTCCAAATAAGCAGAAAGGAAGCACTGGAAAGCATTATTTCATTCATGGACAAACAGCAGGCGGATCATTTGAAAATGTCGACCCGCATAATGATTGCTCCCGGATACAGCTTCAGGATGGTAGATGGCATGATAACGAATTTCCATCAGCCCTCCAGCACCTTGCTATTACTGATTTCGGCTTTTGTAGGGGAAGACTGGAAAAGGATCTATAATTACGCTCTGGACAACCGATACAGGTTTTTGAGTTATGGTGACAGTTCACTACTGTTATAATTCCCCCGATATCATCTTCTTAACTTTTCAGCAAATCCTTTACCATTTTCACAAAGCCGAGAATATCCTCCTCAGTGGTATCAAAGGATGTCATCCAGCGGTATTCCGAACGGGATTCGTCCCAGGGATAAAAGAAATACGCTTTTTGAAGTTCGGAAACAATTTTTTCCGGAAGAATAACAAAAACCCCATTTGCCTGAACCTCTTGTGTTACGGTAATTTCTTCAATGTTTTTAACATGTTCATAAAGTAGTCCTGCCATTTTATTTGCATGGAGGGCGTTCGACTTCCAAAGCTCGTTTTCAAGAAAGGCATTGAACTGGGCAGCGATAAAGCGCATTTTGGAAGCCAGCTGCATTCCCTGTTTGCGACGGTATTTAAAGTCGCCTGAGTTTGCAGAGTCAAAGAAAACCACGGCTTCGCCGTACATCATCCCATTTTTGGTTCCCCCGAAGGATAATATATCGACGCCCGCATCGGCAGTGAACTCGCGGAACCCAAGCCCAAGAGATGCCGCAGCGTTACTGATTCTGGCACCGTCCATGTGAAGCTTCATATTGTAGCTGTGGGCATAATCGGCCAGTTCGCGCACTTCGGCGGGTGTATAAACGGTTCCCATTTCGGTGGTCTGAGAGATGGAGATAACCTTGGGCTGAGAATGGTGTTCGAAGCCGAACCCGTGCATATGCTTTTTAATTCCTTCAATGGTAAGTTTCCCATTGCTTGTTGCAACACTCAGGAGCTTGCATCCAGTGAATTTCTCGGGTGCGCCGCATTCATCAACGTTAATATGCGCTGTTTCCGCACATATAATTGAATGGTAAGGCTGTGTAAGCGCGTCAAGGCCCAAAACATTGGCCGCTGTGCCGTTGAACACGAAATGAACCGAGCTGTTGGGTCCAAATATATTCTGCAAACTCTGAACCGCTTTGACTGTATATGGATCATCCCCATAAGCCAGGGTATGCCCGGCATTTACCCCACTCAAGGCATTCATAATAATTGGGTGAACACCTGAATTGTTATCGCTTGCGAATCCTCTTTTGGGCTCTGTCATTTTTTGGTTCATAAAAGCAGGAAATTATTATACCGAAGTTGTTGAGGTGCAAATGAAAGAAAAAAACACGAAAAACTCCCCGGCTCAAACGCAAAACCATCAAAGGATAAAGAGCAAGTCCGGGAATAGATTTTTTTCCAAAAATAGATATTTAAGCGTTCAAAACAAATTGAAACATTCGGCTTATATTTGCAGGGCTTACCAAAGAACACAAAAAGTATGGGGTTTTCTAAAAAATCGGGTCGTTACGAAAGAATTTTCAACCAACTGGAAGAACTGTTGAGAAAAACCAACGACCCACTTTGTCGAATGGCCACAATAAACGCGGTACTGCATCATAAGATGGATAATTTTTTCTGGACGGGATTTTATCTCCTTCATGATGGGGAATTGCGGGTTGGTCCCTACCAGGGTCCGGTTGCATGCCAGGTGCTGGAGAAAAACAAAGGCGTATGTTGGGCAGCCATCAACACTTCAAAAACAATTGTCGTTCCTGATGTTGAGGAGTTCCCCGGGCATATTGCATGCGATTCCCGTTCGAAGTCGGAGATTGCTGTCCCCCTTAAAAATCCTGAAGGAATTATTAAAGGTGTGTTGGATATCGACAGCAAGGAGCGCGGAAATTTTAATGAGGAGGACGCTTTGTTTCTTGAGAAAATCGTAGCACTTATTTACACCTGAGAAAAATGAAAAAGGAATGGTTTCATGGTCTGGATGCCGCCATAACAATTTGCGACAAAGATGGGATTATTGTTTACATGAACCGCAAATCGGCTGAGACCTTTGCCAGGGAAGGCGGCAAAAAGCTTATCGGCACAAACCTCATGGATTGCCACCCCGAGCCTGCGGGTCGGATTCTGAAGGAAATGCTTGAACACCAAACAGAAAACACCTATACTATTGAGAAGAACGGTGTAAGGAAACTTATTGTTCAGAAACCGGTATATGATCACGGGAATTTCGATGGATTAGTTGAAATGAGCATAATCCTTCCCCACGAAATGCCAAATTTTATCCGAGGATAGTTATTTGCCTTTTCTCCAGCCGCCAAAGATATTGCGACGCGAGGATACGGCAGGAGGTCCGTATGAGATTTGATCGTGGCTTACTGATTTTATATCTTCCACAAAATAGAAGGCGTTGGGATTATAGGTTTTAATAAGGTCCAGAAGCTTTTGTATTTCCTTTCGCTGCACCAGTGTGTAAATCACATGAACCTCCCCGTCTTTTCCCCTTGCATCAATTACTGTAGCCCCATAACCGTTTCTGTGGAGTTCACCGATTAGTTCGGTGGCTTCTTTCTTGGTTATAATACGAACCATATTGACTCCGATAGCCAAACGCTCTTCAATTCTCATTCCGATAAAATTACCGGTGGCAAAACCTGCTGCCCAGGCCAGGTAGGTATAAACATTATCGAGATGCTGTATGATGTTGCTGATTGCAATCACCCAAATCAGCACCTCAAAAAAGCCAAGGATAGGGGCAACTGTTTTGTTCCCCCGTGACACAAAAATAATGCGAAGGGTTCCCAGGGTTACGTCGGAGATTCTTGCCAGGAAAATCAAAACTGGCAAAACCACAAATGCGAAGGTGTCGCTTTGCGTAAATTCGGCTGAAAACATCGGATTACGAGATTATACCAGATTATTAATAACGTCCACTATCTTGTCGAGGGAATAAGGCTTTGTAAGCAGCTCATCGAAGCCAGCATCGCTGAAATCCTCAAAAAACAGACTCGGGTTATGAGCAGTGAGGGCAACAATGGTCACAACGTTTTTGGGCGCGGGGAATGTTTTACGAATCATTTCAGTTGTTTCGAGACCATTCATTACGGGCATTTCAATGTCCATCAGGACCAGGTCAAAATCCTCTTTTTCCAGACAGGCAATAGCTTCCTGTCCATTTTCAGCTTGAACTGAAGAATGTCCAAGTGTTTTTATCAATTCGGATAATAAAAGGCGATTCGTGAAAATATCGTCAACTATGAGGATTCGTAGGTTTTTCATTTATAATTCACGTGATTTTGAATTCAAATATAGTAAAAAAGCCTTGTTCAACCCAGAGCAGGGAGTGTTTTTAAATAATACTTGCTTATTATTCCAACTTCCAAGCCTACCTAATTGGATCATATTACTGTAAAACCCCATCCATTCTTCACCCGCTTAAGGACTTGGAAGACATCGATTGCCGTTTGAATTAAAGAATGTGCGACAAGGAATTCGTTGCAAAATACAAAAATGATTCAAATCGTCGAAAAAAGGCAAGATATCTCAACCCAAAAAATTAGTGTGATACTTAATTCTTACTATATTTATCCGGAATTTTTTTTCAATGCAAACCGAAATATCCGGATACATATGAGCACAGTAAAAAGGAAAATACTTGTAGTTGACGACTCCACCACAAATGTAGTGTTGCTTGAGGCTGTTTTCAGTTCAAAGGGTTACATGATACTTACAGCGCTGAGTGCGATTGAGGCGTTTTCAATTATAAAAAAAGAAAAGCCGGCAATTGTTCTCCTTGATTTGAACATGCCTGAAATCAGCGGATTTGACTTCCTTGCTCAGCTAAAAGCCAACGAAGAGACGGCAGACATACCTGTTGTAATTGTATCGGCTCTGGTTGACGAGTTGAATATCAACAGGGCGCTTTCTATGGGAGCAACTGCATTTATTAACAAACCGATTGACATTCCCGTTCTACTCAATACGGTTTCGGGTCTTCTCCAAATTCAAAACACATAAAACAAGCATCCCACCTGTCAACATTTTACACTTCTTCAAGTCCAGTTATCGCACCTACGTGGATATTTTCCCTTGTAAATTTAAAAACAAGGGGGTTATTTTATAAAAATCGCTAAATTTAACTGATTTATATTTAGCGTAATGAGTAATATCAATATTCAGGAGAAGAAAATCCTAAACACTTTAACGGGCTTGCTATCAGGTTTATGCCTAAGCGTAGTCTTTTACTTGTTGATTTTCGATATACAAGGGACAGCCTTTACCTTCCAGTCGTTTTTCGATCTTCACAAGAACACACCGGCTGTTATACTCATTGATTTCTTTCCTGCGATTGTTGCTTTCGTTTTCCATTTCCTGCACAAATTCATCAGGAAGAAACATTTTTCATTTGAAGATGTATTAAAAAACGAAAAGCGGAAAATCGATCAGGCAATTAGCATATCCCGTAACCTTACACAGGGAAAGCTTACCCGTTTCGACAAAAACACCGTTTATTCCGATGAGCTTGCCGAATCGTTAAATGAGCTTCGCGAGACGCTAATAAGAAACAAAGAAGCCGAGGAACTGCGGGTGCGTGATGACCGAAAGCAAAACTGGACTTCGGATGGACTGGCAATGTTTGGGGAAATGCTTCGTGTGCAGGAAGAAAAGATGGAAGATCTCGCTTACAAGCTAATCAGCAATCTGGTAAAGTACCTCAGGGCAAATCAGGGTGGTTTTTTTCTAATTGAAGACGAATCCCCCGACCAGAAATACATTCAAATGATTGCCTGTCATGCATACGACAGGAAAAAGTTTTCCGAGAAGCGCATAGAATGGGGAGAAGGCTTGATTGGAGCCTGCGCCATGGAGAAAAAAACGATTCGCCTTTTTGATATTCCGGAGCAGTACCTGTCAATTACCTCCGGGCTTGGTAAGGCGAATCCAAACATCCTGGTTTTAGTTCCCCTGTTAGTGAACAATGAAGTGGAAGGGATAATTGAGATTGCCTCCTTTACGAAGTTTGAGGATTACCAGATCGATTTCATTGAAAAGGTTGCAGACAGCATTGCAATGACTCTTTCCAACATTAAAGGCAATTTGCGCACCTCGACTCTTTTGCGCGAAACCCAGGCTCAGGCCGAGGAGCTGGCTTTGCAGGAGGAGCGAATGAGGCAAAATATGCAGGAATTAAAGGCCACCCAAGAGCAGGCAGCAAGACAGGCCGAGAAATTCATAAGTTTTACCAATTCGGTAAACCATACTATGATTCGGGCGGAATACGACAGGGAAGGCATTTTGCTCTATGCCAACACCAAGTTCATCAAGAAATTAGGGTATGCGGGAAACCGTGAGGTTGAAGGACGGCATATCTCCCTGTTTATTAATGAGAAAGATCGGTCCTGGTTCAACGAAATCTGGGCAGGGCTTGGAGGCGGAGGCAAGCATTTCGAGGGATACATGAAGCATATAACCAAGCAGGGACAAGACTTGTGGACCATGGCAACCTACACCAGCATAAGGCGTGACGACGGTTCGGTTGAGAAGATACTTTTCCTAGCCATTGATACGACCGAGCACAAGAAACAAAGTCTGGATTTCGAAAGTCAGATTGCCGCCTTAAACAGGCTTAGTCTGAAAGCGGAATTTGCACCTGACGGCAAACTTTTAACCACTAACGATTTGTTTTACAACACCCTCCGATTTACCGAACGGGAGATGCAGCAAATGAGCGTTTTCGATTTTCTTGACCCCAAGGATCTGGAAACTTTTAACGAATTGTGGGAGACTGTTATCACCGGGAAACCATATCAGGGTCAGCTTAAATTCATTAATAAGTATGAAGAGGAGAAATGGTTTCGCGTCTCTCTCACTTCAGTTAATGACATGTATGATGAAGTGGCAAAAGTAGTTTTCCTGGCGAATGAGATTACGAACGAGAAAATAATGGAGACCGAGGGCCGCAAGCAGACAGAACGGCTTAAGCTCCAGGAAGAAAAACTGAGACTTGCCAGTATTGATTTGAATCGGAAAATGGATGAGAAAAACCTGGCCTGGAAAAGGCAAAAAGAAGAAATGAAGAGCGAGATTGATCTTTTCAGGGATATTATTTACAGAAGCAATGAGATTATTTTCTCGGTCGACAATTCCGGAGTTTTGCTGTTTGTAAATAAAAATGCCGAGAATCTCTGGAAAATCAAATCCGCGAACGTAAGCGGCAAACCAGCTCTGGAGTGTTTTAAAAGTCTGGCTGATTTTCCTGAAAGCCTGATTAACTTTATTGATCCGGCAAAGTCCAAAACCCTCGAAAACCAAATCATTGAAGTCAGCCGAGGGAAAGGGAAAACAGAAAGCATGAAAGTGAAAACAATTCAGACCGAGCAGGCAGGAAAAATTGTTTATTCCCTGTTTTTAAGCCCCAACCAGGATTTGTAAGTCATTATTTGTAATAATTAACTGATTTTCTTAATTTTACGAAAAATATATATATGATTCAGGATTCTTCCTATATTATAAGTCTTTCTCTGAAAAAAAACCTTTCCAACCGAGGAAAACCTTACCTGTCATTTTTAGGCTCCTTGCCGTTTCCTGTAATACTGACCGACTCCGATAACCTTATCAGATTCTGTAACCATGAGCTGCTTGCTATCAGCCCCTTTTCACCCGGCGAATTGCTTGACTCTCCCATTCACAAGATTTTTTCCCTTAAGGATAATCAAACGAGTTCGGAAATCCTTATCCTCTTTAAGAGCAGAAGAAAGAAAACCTTCGAGCGCAAACTCATCGGGAGAAAAAACAAGCCGGTTGATGTTCTCGTAACTGTAAGCTCTTTTGAAATCGTTGACAACTTGAAACTTTCCGCAGTGTTTTTTCAGACTTTTGCCGAAAGGACGTACGAGCCCGAAATATCAGGGTTGCAAGCCAAATTGGATTCGGTACAGTCGTTTGCCCGTCTGGGATATTGGGAAATTGACGAGGAACGGTCGGTGTTCAAGGGCAGTGAAGAAAGCTTCAGGTTGCTGGGAATGGATCGCCTTCCTGAATATTTGAATTACGATGACCTGTTGGGTTTGCTCCACCGAAAAGAAGACCGAGAGAATCTTGAAAGAGGCTTAATTGCTATTGCCCATACTGAATACACCTTTCAAACGGATATAAAGATTAAAAGACTGCACCAGGAGAATGGGGAAACCGGTATCATGAAGGTCTTGGCCAAATGGTCGGGAAATGAGCCGCAGGGCTATTTTAAGGGGATCATTCAGGACATTACGGAAACAAAAAAAATTGAAAAGGAATTGCTCCGGGCAAAAGAAAAGGCAGAAAGAGCCGATCGGTTGAAATCGCATTTCCTCACCAATCTCTCCCATGAAATCAGAACTCCCATGAATGCCATTCTGGGATTTGCCGAATTGTTGAACCTTGACGATCTGACGAAAGAACAAAAAAGCGATTACGCAAAGATAATCCGCACCAAAGGCAACAATTTGCTTTCGCTGATTGATGACGGCATTGAATTGTCGAAATTTGAAACAGGAATTGTTGCCATAAACAAATCGGAATTTGCACTTTATCCTCTTCTCAAAGAATTGTTCGACGAGTTTGATTCGCGAAGAATCCAACTGGGTAAAACAAATATCGGACTGGAACTCAAGGTTCCGGAAGAGTATCAGCATGACAGAATTTTTACTGATCCTGGCAGGCTGCAGCAGATGCTCTCAAACTTGTTGTCAAATGCCATCAAATTCACTGAAAAAGGAATTGTGGAATTCGGTTATAAGAAATCGGGGAAATTCTTCAAGTTTTATGTGAAGGATACAGGGATAGGAATTGAGGAAGAAGACCAGGATCATATTTTCAACAGGTTTCATGAAATTGAGGAAATCTCTTCAAAAAAATATGGGGGCAGTGGATTGAACCTTACTATTTCAAAACATATCGTTGAGTTATTGGGAGGTAAAATCAAGGTGAAGTCGGAGTTAAACAAAGGTTCGAGATTTCAGATCAGTATTCCGATTGAATCCCCAAAAAGAAAAAAGACAGACATGACTGAATTCAGCGATTCACAAGCGGTAAATTGGAAAGACAAGGTAATTCTTATTGCCGAGGACGAGGATGTCAACTTCAGATTTCTTGAGGCAGTACTTCAGAAATCCCAAACCCAGATACTACGGGCGAAAACAGGAAAAGAGGCGGTTGAATTATGTAAAAATATCGGTAAGATTGACTTGGTGCTTATGGATATCAAGATGCCGGAAATGAATGGGTTCGAAGCAACGAAAATCATCAAGAAAAGCAGACCCGACCTGCCCGTGATTGCCCAAACCGCCTTTGCCGCCCAAGATGAACTGTTGCGATGCCAACAATCGGGTTGCGACGACATCATTACAAAACCCATAGACATCAAATTGCTGCTAAGGAAACTGAATGATCTTCTTCCCTAACAGCAATCCGGATTTGATTTGGACAAATATACTTAAGGGGCCCGCATCGCGATGCAACAGGCTTCTCAATCGTTTACTTATCTGTAAGCCAGTCGATAACCTCTTTCGTGTCGGGCTTGTTCCTGGGAGGGATTATGGAAATCAACTTTCCATTCTCATCAATAAGGTATTTCTGAAAATTCCATTTTACCTCGGAATCCTCAAACCCATTCAATTCTTTTGTTGTCAGCCATTTGTAAAGCGGATGCATTTCTTCGCCCTTGACCGATATCTTGGACATCATCGGAAAAGTCACGCCATAGTTTTTCTGGCAGAATTCTTTTATATCGGCATCCGACCCGGGTTCCTGGCTCATAAAGTCGTTGGCCGGAAAGCCAATAATCACGAAATTCTCAGCGCTGTACTTTTTGTACAGCTTTTCGAGATCCTCGTATTGTGGCGTCAGTCCGCATTTGGAGGCCGTATTTACCACCATAACTTTTTTGCCTTTCAATTGAGCCAGGGAGAACTCCTTACCGTCAATATCTTCAACAGTATAGTCGTAGAATGATTTCTGACCGAACAATGTGCTGCCGGAAAGCAGGAGAGCGAATGCAATGAATATTGGTTTCATGGTTTTAAATTAAATTTCAGGTTAAACAAATCATTTAGGTTTATGGTTCATTATAGTTTCGCGAAATTTCCAATGCCAATTTATAATTTATAGCTAATTTCACTTGAACAGATTGGAACTTATGTTGATTTTGCTGCCGGTTTACTCCTACCCTAAAGGGCAGGCTGAAAAATCATCCTGTTGCCTTAAGGGTTTTAGGGTAAAAACAGGTGGGGTTTTCCAATCTGTTAAAGTAGAACTAATTTTACAACAGATTTATGCTTGTAAAACTAATATTTTTAACTTTACAATAAATGGACCCGAAAAAGCTTTACAAAATAACAGTCAAAGGCCGCGTTCAGGGAGTCGGATTCAGGCAAGCCTGTTTGCGGGAGGCCAGGTACCGGGGATTAAGCGGCTTTGTAAAGAACAATTCCGATGGGAGTGTTTCCATTGAGGCCGTTGGGAATTCGGAACATCTCAACGAATTGGTTGCATGGTGCCAAAAGGGACCGGGATACGGCAGTGTGGAGGAAGTTACAGTGGAGCATCACCCTCCGGTGAATTACAATTCATTTATAGTACGCTATTAAGAGGTATTCGAAATGCGAAGCCCGCAATGTTCTTTCCAATTGATTTCAGGCGGAAAGAATAGATTGAGCGAAAGCTATGGTAATGGCAGATCATGCCCAGGATAAAACAAACCGTCTAATAGGCTTAAGGCTTCTTTTCGAAGCTGCCTCTTGCTTGGATGCATGTTCCAGCAGCAAAACAGGAGCGATTTGTCGGTTAACTTTATTTTTTAATGTAAGTTTGGAATATAAAAGTTTCTGAAGTTGTCTAAAATGCAGATAAATAACAGTTTGTTTGATGCCATTAACTGATAAAGAGGTTATCGAAAGAATATTGAACGGTAATCCTGATCTTTTCCGATTGTTGGTAGACAGGTATAAAAGCCAGGTTGCAGCCGTTGTTAAGGGTATGCTTGGGGATTGTGCCGAAGCAGAAGATGTGGGTCAGGAAGCATTCATCAGACTGTACAACTCTCTTTCTGATTTCAGGGGGGATGCTGCGTTGAAGACTTATCTGGTCCGTATTGCAATGAATTTGAGCCTGAACGAGCTAAAGAGAAGGAAAAGGATCAAGAACAACACATTGTATATCGATTCCGGAGTCCCAATAAATCAGGATGTTGGAATTACGAAGGCTGAAAGGACAGATATTATGGAGATGATTTACAAAGCGATGGAGAAGCTTGACTCAAAGCAGAGGTCCGTCTTCACCCTTAGGGTTGTTGAAGGTTACAGCACGAAGGAAACTGCCAAAATACTGAAAATCCCTTTGGGAACGGTACTTTCCCGATTGGCAAGGGCTCAGGAGGTTATGCGGGGGCTTGTTTCCCGGTAAATCAAGGAAGTCTGAGTATTTTGTCTGTTTTGAGGAGGTTTGAATTGAATATTGCAAGAATAACGAGTTGACAGAACAAAGAGCATGAAAAAGAAAGAGTTAAAAAAGTTGCTGAGGCTTGTTGATCATCATGATCATAAAAAAGCAGATTTCTCAGGGTTCAGGAATCCTGAGAAAGCAAGGGCGGCATACGATGAGCTTTTAGCATACAGAAGAACAAGTTCGGATGAAGAGCCCGATTTCTCCCCCTTTTTCACTGATGCGGTCATGGGGAAAATTGCCAGGTTTGCTCAATCCCCGGGATTTGAAGAGTATCTTTCAAGGCTTTTTAGCAGAGTTGTGTCGTATGGCCTAACCGCAGTGGTTGTTATGCTGCTTACCTTGTATGTTCTTCATGGTCAGGATGGGTTTTCTGCACTGTTCGGCAACGATCCTGCCAGCGACATCAATTTTATTTCCCTTCTGTTTTACGAATTTTAAAATACCCAATAATGAAAATCAGGGCCATCTTAACTATTATTATCTCATTGCTTGTAGGTTTTGTGTTTGGTTTTTTGACCTCTGGTCAGATCAGAAAGCAGGAAGCGATGAAAAAGCACAAATACTCCTACCATGAAATGTTCGTTTACAAAACTTTGGGCGTTATTGAGCCCGGAGAGGCGCAAAAGGACACTCTGCTGCCCATTATTATGAGTTATTCAGAGAAAACCATGGCTTTGAAGAATAAGGTGAGCTGTGAATTTGATTCGTTAATGCACCAGATGAGTCTAAGTTTAAAGCCCTATATCAGCGAGGAGCAATACCGGAAACTTGAGGAAAACGAAGTAAGGCTTAAGCAAAAATACAGACATTAGCCGCTTGTTTTTTCTCCGAAAACAGCTATTTCATTTATTATTGCTCCGATAAAAAATCAACATTAACAGGGCCGACAACAAGGCTGTGCAGGCTCCGAAATAAAACGGCAACGAGGAATCAATCCTGTCATACATCACTCCTGCGATAATGCTGGCCGGAAGAAGGGTTAATCCGAGAATTGCATTGTAAATTCCCAGACCGGTTCCCTGCTTGTTTTTATCAAGGCATTCCGACACCAATGCTTTCTGTATGCTGTCTGTTGAGGATGAATACAGTCCGTATAAAGCAAACAATATCACAATTACACCGACTTGTGTCGTATAGCCAAAGCCGAAATACACGACAGCATAAACCAGATAGCCAAAAATCAGGATTTTCTCACGTCCTATTCTATCGGACAGTGTTCCCAAGGGGATTGAAAAGAAAACGGAAACCGTATTAAAAACAAGGTAAACCAATGGAATATAAGCAAGCTTCACCCCTACTTCGTTTGATTTAACTATTAGCAAGGCATCGGTTGAATTTCCCAGGGTAAAAAGGAAAACAATCCCCAGAAACAGATAGTATTTTTTTGGGAAATCCCGAAACCTGAATTTCAGGTACAGGCTCTCCTTTTTTTTCCTTGCGTCTTTTATGAAAACAAGAATTGTGATTATGCCAAGGAAAGCGGGAATGGCAGAAACCAGAAATATCATTTTAAAGTCGGCGGGAAAATTTCGGAGAATCAGAAATGCCAGTAATGGACCTACAATGGCACCTGCATTATCCATAGCTTTGTGAAAGCCGAAACTTCTGCCCAGACTGCCTTTTTTTGCCGATCCCGCAATTAAAGAATCACGTGGGGCTGTGCGGATACCTTTTCCAAAGCGTTCAATAAATCTCAGATACAGGACCTGTATAGGCGATGCTGCCCATGCATACAAAGGGGTAACAAGTGCAGTGAGAGCATAACCAGCAAACATCAGGGGCTTGTTTCTGCCTGTTTTATCGCTCCGGAAACCGGAAACTGTCTTAACCAGTGCGGCAGTGCTCTCTGCAATTCCTTCGATAACAGACAAAGTTGTTTTAGAAGCTCCCAGCGACAGCAGAAACATGGGCATAACCGAATACACCATTTTGGAGGATGTGTCGGTGAGGAAACTTGTTAAGCCCGCAAAAAAAATATTCCTGTTAAAACCCAGAACAGTCTCTTTAGGAACTTCGTTACCACCTGATTTCAACGGGTCTTTCATGTAGGGTTAATTCATCCTAAACAGGACTGATGCTTTTTTCGGGCAGCCAGCCTTTTCTGCCGTCGCTAAGGCGGATCTCCTGCCAACCGGAAGTGTTGTCTTCCAACCATACTTTGGCTCCCTCGTGAAGAACAAAAAGACCTAAACCTGTTTCACGGGGAGCGGACTTCACATTAACTGAAAGCTCGGTCACCACAGCCGTTTTGGGATTCACATCGTCCTGGTGTTGTTTCCATGCAGCAGTAAGGGAGGCCAGGCTCACGAGGAGTGTCATAATTGAAGCGTAGAATCCGATTTTACGCCATAGAATCTGTCGGAGCATCAAATAAACAATAATGGAAATTATGCTAACGATAAAGAAAACGACGGAGATATAAGCCCATTTGTCGGCACTGCGGGAAGCGACTGCCGAATTGATCCATTTCTTATAAAAGATTTCAGGCAAAACTTCAAACCGATCGGCCAGGAGTCCTTCAAGAAACTTCAGATTGGCTTGCACATCGTCGTCCGTGGGGTTTAGTTTGAGTGATTTCTCGTAGTACAGCCGCGCTTTCCCAAGCTTATTGGATCTGAAGCAGGCATTTCCCAGGTTATAGTAGAGAGCAGCCGATTCAAATCCCCCGAGGAGAACCGATTCATAGAGTTCGATTGACTCTTCATAATGCCCATCCTGATAGAGTTGGTTGGCCTTCATGAATATTGAATCAGGAGCGGCCTGCATTTGGGCTCCCGCGAAAACAAGATATGCTATTATAAAAACAATGCTTCTCATACTTAGCTGATTTTCTCCTGTAAAATGCTTATCAGACGAATTGCCTCCTCAAAGATTTCGTGTTTATCCCCTTCAATCCCGCTGGCGTATCGAGCCATTTCGCTTTTGTCGAGAAGTGTCCAGAGCGACTGCAATATCATGGGATCAAGGTTTTTTCGTTCGAGTTCCAGCGCTATTTTTTCGCGGGATAATTCCGAGACATTAACGCCTAGTTTATCAGAAAGGTATCCCCAGACTGCCTTTAGAATCTCGTCATAAAACCTGTTCTCATCGGTTTTTAAGAGCAGAGATGCATTCTTGAGTCTTTTTTCGGCCAGTTTCCGGGCTTTTCGATTTCTTACAATGTTCATATCCGCATTCCTTCTTATTCTTTCTCTTCTGAGAATAATCAGGACAATCAGAAACAGCAATGGTACCGTGTAGGAAGCAGCAAAAGGCAGTGATCCGAAAAACGATTTCCCGATGGGTATTAGTTCCGGGGGAGACAAACGGATAAAACGGATGTCGCCGGCCAAAGACAGCACTTCTTTGCCACCCTGGTTTGAAATTCCCTGCACTGCAGGAGATGAAATATAGGTTTCGTCTCCTCCTTCCGATTTCTCTACACTGAAGTTGAACTCTGAGGATTTTACCGTTTTGTATTTTTCCTGCTTTGGGTCGAACCATGAAAAGACAACCGGAGAGATCCGGAATTCCCCTGCATGTCTGGGAATCAGAATATACTCATAGCTCAGGCCTCCGCTAGTTCCTTCGGCACTGTGCCTGAGATCCTGTGTCGTTTTTGGGTCAAAGACCTCAAGATCGGGAGGGAAATCGATTTTGAGAGGTTTAAGGAGGTCGAGGTTGCCATTCCCCGAGACATATACTTTAAGGGTAATAGCGTCATTGACCTTCAGCTTATCCTTGTCTATGCTTACTTTCAGGTTAAAGGAACCCACAGCGCCGTTAAAACCATCGGGAGCGCCGGAAGGCAAGGGCTTAACAGTAACATTGAGAACATTCGACTTAAATCCCTGTGCAACATTTTCATAGCGGTCGAAAAAGGGATCATCGAAAAACGGGTCATTATAGCCGCCTTGCCGGTTTCTGGACACTTTTTTCCTGATCATGCATTCAATATTGCCAGCTTCGATAGTGAGGACACCAGATTTTTGGGCTGTTAACAGATCCCTTTTAAAAACCTGACTAAGAAAGGTTTTCCCATTGATGGTTTCCTGTTGCGCATTGTTGTCTGCCTCAAGGTCCTGGCGCCAGAACCCGTCAAATCCGGGAGCTTTGAAATTGGAGATATTCAGGGCTTCCTGAGTGTATATCTTGGTAGACAGTACCAGCTGTTCTCCCTGATACAGAATTGTTTTGGAAGGAACTTGTCGAATAAAAACGGTCTCTGCCGATTCACCTGCATTTGAACTCGCAGAACCTTGTGCGGGCTGGACATCCTGGGAAGAGGCAAGCACTTTTATTCTCAGCTCATTGGTCTTCGTCTGTTTCCTGCCGCTGGTAACAACTGCAGGTGGAATAACGATATCGCCTTCCTCTTGTGCGAGGAAGGTGTAGGTATAGGTAACGGTTTTGGTGCTTTCAATGCGCCCGTTGACCATGGTGGATTGCTGGCTGACAAAGGTAGAAGGGCCCCCTACCAGCTTGATTCCCTTAAGCGGAGGCAGCTCTACGTCGCCGCTGAAATCACCCGAAACTGTATAATTGAAAGACTGCCCCACCACAACAGAAGATGGTGCGGATGCCCTGACTTGCCCTTCCTGTGCATGAATATCGGCAACAAAGCAGAAACAGCAAAATGCCGCCAAAAATAAATACTTTAACATTTGTTCAATGAACTATAATAGTTTCAATTTTTTTTTGTCAAAGTAAATAAAAAATGGCGAATTATTGAATTCCGCTGTGTTAAAAAAAGCTAAAGCCCTGATACTCGAAGCAAAGGCTACTTGTAGATTTCGAATTGTATTTGGGCCTTCTGCTCGGTTTTCATGTCTTTGATTGTAAACCGAAAGGTTGTGCCCGCACCAGTCTGTGATTCGAGCCAGATAACCCCACCCAGATTGCGGACATAATTATTTGATATTGAAAGGCCTAAACCCAAACCATATTGTTCATGGAAGTTTTCTTCTTCGGCTTTCTTAAACAACTCGAAGATGTATTTCTGTTTGGCTTTTTCAATTCCAATTCCTGTATCCTTTATGTAAAACAGAAACTCGTTTTCCTGAGTCATGATTGCCCCAATTTCAATGTAACCTTCTTTTGTAAACTTAATTGAATTATGAACCAGGTTCAACAGAATCTGCTTGAGTTTGATTCTGTCGGATGTAATAGAGTCATTGTCTTCCGTAAGCTCACTATTAATGCGAATTGTTATGTCTTTACCCAATTCGGTGACTTCATTCTGCATCAGTTTGTAAATTTCGAAAAGCAATTGGTTTATCTCGAATGTTGTGAGTCGCATTTCAATGTTGTTTTTTGCGATGCACGACATTTCAATTAGCTTTTCAACCAGACTAAGCAGCATTGTCCCTCCTTTGCTGATTGTTTTGTTGAACTCCTTGATTTTCTCGATTCTTTTTTCGTTGCTGATAAGCTCGGAGAAACCAAGGATCCAGTTTAAGGGGGTTCTGAGTTCGTGAGAAATGTTGCTGAGGAAAGAATAAGCTATTCTCTTTTCCAGATTCCTCATCTGTTCTTCCTGGTATTTGACTTCCTGATTTGTTTGTGTTTTTTCCCTATGGCTAATTGAAATGAATGCTGTGTTTTTCTCTGTGTTCAAAATAGGATAAAGTGAAATCTCATAAAATGTGTTGGGCTGATACCATGGGAAGAGCTCTTTATAATTATCCTTGCTTGGCACGATAACCGATTCCCCCCGGAATGCCTTAAGAAGGAATTCTTTGAATTCAGAGCCTTCGAATTTGCTGTCGTGGATAATATTGTAATCGCTGTCGTAAAACGGGAAATTCTCCCTCTGGTTGTTATAGACGCACCTTCCGTCAATATCGTAGATTTCCACTTTATACGGGCAGTGGTCAAAGAGCATACTAAAGTCAAAAGGTAGAGAGAACCTCATCTTTCGGCTGCTTAACCTTTTTTTTAATAATAATACAGTATTTAGCATAATTAATTTTTAAAAATTGTTTACCCGGTTCATAATTTGCTACACATGCAGTTTGACCCGGCAATCGGGAACCTGCTCCTTTTACGTAATGCCCATCTCTGATCAGGGTGTTTCATACTGCAACTTTACTGGTTAGGCCCAGAACGATATTTTTAAGGTAATTATCTCTAAATGGCTTCACCAGAGTGTAATCCACTCCAAACTGCTTAATAACATTCAGGTATTCCGTGGCTTTGAAAAATCCGCCGGAAGTCATTGCAATCACCTTTACTTTCGGGAAATTTTTCTTCAAGTATAAAACAACCTCAATACCATCCATTACGGGCATTAGAATATCGGTAATTACAAGGTCAGGAGTCGATTCCCGGATAAGTTCCAGACCCCTGTAACCATTCTCAGCAGTGTTCACATCATAACCTTCCTGCTGAAGGCATAATTGAAGCCTTTCGGTTATTGCACTGCTGTCGTCGATAATTAGTATTTTATACATAGTCTTATTGAATTTGCATATTTAAAAATACTACAAAAGATAGTTTATTGAAATAGTATACCTACCTATTATGGGTAGACAAACACTTGATTTTATTAGGTATTAATACGGGATCGGGAAGCGTTTTTTTTCGCGGGAAATACCTCGGGGGGAGAAATTTGGGACAGCAACAATTATTAACTATCTACAGATCAACTACTCTTTAAAAGAGAAAAGTATGGCAATGAGCGTGAAAATTTCAGAAGGGAGAAAGGGGCTTAATCGAGCAGTTTGTTTTTCAAGGCGAAAAGTGCAAGATTAACCGAGTCTTTGGATCCCGTTTTGGTTAGCAAACTGGATCTGTTTCCTTCAATGGTTCTTTGGCTTATTGACAATTTCTCGGCGATTTCCTTGTTCGACAATCCTTCGCAAATCAAGGCAAGTACCTCGATTTCCCTCTTTGAGAGTTTTATGTCCTCATCGTTAGCTGTTTTCGATTTGCTGCTTCCTACCTGAGACTTAATCAGGCTGGTTAATATACTGTTTGAGAAATAATTATCGCCTTCGAGTACCTTGTTTATAGCTTTAAGCAACTCTTCAAAACCGGAATCTTTCAGTACAAAGCCTTTTGCACCGGCCTGCAACATATTGAAGTAATAGTTTTCCTCTCCAAACATAGAAAGGGCGATGATTTTCAAATCAGGATACAGAGTAATAGCTTTGGCTGTTGCTTCAATACCGTTCATTCTGGGCATGGAGATGTCCATCAGAACAATGTCAGGGGAATTACTCTTGAGCAAATTGAGAAACTCAATACCATCAGATGCTTCAGCAATCACCTGAATATTATCGGCCTGTCCCAAAACATATTTAAGTCCATCGCGAAAAAGGTTATGATCGTCGACTAAAACTACTTTGCATAAAGTATCCATAGTGCATATTTTTTTCCAAAACGTAAAACAAAACTATTTGCTCAGCCACTTTAAAAGTCTTCCGAGAACATCATAATAGAGTGTTATATAAAACCCGATTGAAAAGAGCCAAATCACCCCCAGGTTAAACAAGAGTGTATCCATCCTGTAATCAAACACATACTTGAAAGGGGCATAGAAATGGGTTCTGAACGAGGCGAAGGACGGCTTTTCAGGTTCCAGAAACACAGGATCAATAATCTGTATCAATTCACCCTCACCTCTTAAGATTTTATTCTTATTGGTTGATTTCTTCATGATATTGGCCAGGAAATCGTTATAATTGCTTCGGTAGAGCTCAATATATTTCTCCTTGCCCATCTCGTTTTCCATGCCTTTAATGAGTTCGTTCTTCTTTTTGTTTATAATTGTATAAAGCAACACGTACTTCGATTTCAGGTCTTCCAGAAAAGCGTAAACCGATTCACTGGATTCGGCCGAGAACCTCTCCTTCGAAAGGAGGCTGATCCTTCCAAATGCGATATCGTTAAACTGGGCGGATTCATTGAGTATCTCTGCCCGCAAAATCGACAGGTTTCCCGTGAGAGCCAATTCCGATTCCGGGGTTCCTTTATCAACCAGATCTATTGATTCCATCAGAATTTTCTCCAGTTCAGGAATATAATACACCTGTTTATAATTCGACTTGCTTTCCAGTTTTTCGAGTTCATAGAAATGTCTTTGGTAGGGGTTGTCCTTAAACTGGCTTACGGCAATTGCCTCATAAGCCCAGCGGGAAACCATAACGTCGGCAATTGCCGGAGCATTGCGCTGTCCGGCTCCGATCAGACTGTTTAGCTTATCAAAGCTAAACATAGCCCCTCCAAGCACCATCTGGGGGATGACAAGGAGAGGGATCAAAATATAGATGGTTACTGCCGAGTTGAATGCGGAGGAGATGTTTAGCCCCAAAATGTTAGCGAAGCAGGAAACCGCGAAGAGAACAATCCAAAACTCAAAAAACATTCCCTTAAGCTCTAAAATAGAGTTGCCTACAAGTACAAAAGTGAGGGTCTGAAACGCCGACAAAAGGAACAGAATACCAATTTTCGAGAACAGGTAGCTTGATCGGCTCAAATTAAGAAACGATTCCCTCTTGAGTATTTTCCTATCCCTGAATATCTCCTCTGCACTTACCGATAACCCTATAAACAGTGCAATAACGATGCTCATGAAGATATAAGGGGGGATATTGTCGTTATCCTTGAAAATGTAATTCCCACTGGCATCGGATGTGTATTTAATAATTACAGTAAGAATAACAGCAAGAAGCGGTGCTTCCAGAAGGTTAATCAGCAGGTATTGAAGGTTGCTGACTTTTGATAAGATATCGCGTTTTATAAAAATAATCAGCTGCATCAGCCAGGATGGGATTTTCAATGTTTTCTCCTGTGTGTCGCGCACCTCTTCAACCGAGCGTTTTTCAGAATTGGCAAGGAACAGTTCGTTCCATTCATCAGGCCTTTTGAGGCGGTTATGGGTGAACTTTCCAAAGTCGTCCACCTCCTTGGCTTCGATAATATTAAACAGCATCTCGGGATTCACATTCCCGCAGCAGCTGCATTCGCCAACATCGGCATTAAGTTGGTTGGTAACATGTTTGAAATACATAATCGATTGGATCGGATTGCCATAGTAAATTGGATAACCGCCCGTGTCGAGCATAAAGAGCCTGTCGAACATTTTGTAGATATCCGAGGAGGGCTGATGAATCACCACGAAGATGAGTTTCATGTTCAGGGAGAGTTCCTTGAGCAAGTCCATTACGTTTTCTGAGTCCTTGGACGATAGTCCCGAGGTGGGCTCGTCGACAAAGAGTACCGAAGGTTCGCGAATCAATTCGAGTGCAATGTTCAATCGTTTCCTCTGCCCCCCGCTGATCTTTTTATTCAAGGGGCTGCCTACCTTAATATGCCGTATCTCGAAAAGGCCCAGGTTCATAAGAGTAGTATCTACCCTTGATATTATTTCCTCATCGTTAAGGTCTTTAAAGCATAATCTGGCATTGTAATAGAGATTCTGGTAAACAGTAAGGTCCTCGAAAAGAAAATCGTCCTGTGCGATGTACCCTATCATGCCTTTCGATTCCATGGGGCTTTCGTGAATGTTAACCCCGTTAATAAGGACTTTTCCCGATGTAGGTTTTTCAATTCCCGAGAGGATGTTCAGCAGGGTGGTTTTCCCCGATCCGCTGGCACCCATAATACCAATCAAGCCAAACTCCTCAGCAATGTTAATCTCGCGGAGTGCCTGCTTCCCATTGGGGAAAGTGAATGATATGTCTTCTGTTTTAAATGATATGCGCTTAATGCTCCCATCCTTAAGAAACCGTGAAACGACATCGCTGAAATAGACTGTTCCTTTGGGTAAGCGGAGGGTGCTGCCCTGGGGAAAGAGGTAAATATTGTTAACCTGAAATGTAAGGCCGTTAAGATTGATCTCGTTGCTTCCTTTATATTTGATGAAATATATGTCAACGCTTTTTATTCTGAGGATAAAGATTTTTCCATCCAGTCCACTGGTGAAGAGGTATTTAGGCTTACCCTCCTCAGCCTGCTCGTCGGCCGGTTCGTTTTGTATCAGAAGTATCTCTTCGGAGAGGAGTTTATCGAGCGTGTCGTAACGAATAAAATTGCTAATCAGCAATAATTCGTCGGCGGAGATGTTGAAAACATTTGCAATTGTTTCGATAATCCCCATTCTCTGTTCCGTGTAAAGTTGTTCGGCTTTGAGCAACTCGAAAATTCTGATCAGAACAATCACTTTTTGTTTTTGAGAAAGGGTTTTATTGATTTTCCGGCAAATGGTAAGGGTTCTTACCATATCTTTCATGGAAGTCAACTTGCCGCTTCGGATCTGGTTTGCACCTTCCGCATCCGCATCGCTGCCCATAGACTTTTCGTCGTAATACTTGAGGTATTCGATTACCTTTTCCTTGTTCAACTGAGATGAAAGAAATGACTGGATGTACTCCCGTTGGTTTTCGGTAGCACCCTCATCCTGCTTTGAGATTATTGCAAAAAGCTGCATTAAGGCTTTTAATATTTCCTCACTCATATTATAGTATATTACAATCCGTTAACTACGCTAATAATAAAACCGCAATGGTATATCCTCCCTCGGGACAAAACAAAAAAGAGCAAGCCCTAATAGGCTACAAGTTCAAAGGGAACTTCCACCAACTCGGAGAATTCCTCGCCGGCTTCTTCCAAATCCTTGTCCATGGCAAGGAAATGCCATTTGATTTTCATTGGGGTTCCATCGCTGAAAATGTCATTGACCTTGAGAAGGATATCCAGGATTAGTTTTGATGAGGCTGTATTGAAATAATCCAGTTTGAATGAGAACTCAAGGTTCTCGATCGGGGACTTCTCCAGTTCGTCCAGCCATTCGATTACAGGTTTGTAAAAACTCACAACATCCTCAGGCAATGAGCGTCCTGAGAGTTCAAACACATTCGTTTGCGAGTTGAAGGTAATACCCGGGGTATCCTCTGTTCCAACAATATTCAATTCTTTAACCATGATTATAAAAATTTTAGTTTAATAACTACTGTATAATAACGTTAGCAAAGAGCTATGATCAAATTCCCTACCGACCCTTATTTAAACATGCCTGGAAACACGAATCAGCAAGGAATACATTGAAAACTCATCATTGAGCCTTACAAACTCGTAAACCAGGGCGTTTTCGGATTTTCTCGCCATATCGATTACACCGATGCCGGCACCTCCCACTTTAGAAAAAGTCCCGTTAATCCTGACCTCCTTATACAACTGCTTCAATCCCTCGCTATCCAGGGAGTTTACCTCATCAATACGACTTTTAAGGGCCGGAATGTTTTGGTTGCTTATTTTATTGCTGGAAATCAGGAAATAGAAATCGCTCGATTCCCCAATCATGAATATCGGCGAGTTACCGGTGATTACATGGTCGTTATCGAGAGCGTTTTTACTTATATTCTGAAGCATCTCAACCATAATGTTGTAGATTTTCCGCTTCACATTGTCCTCAAGTTTCTCCACGTTGAATTTTCGTTCCGTAAAAGACAAAAGGGTTTTGGTCAGAGCCTGTGAAAACTCCCCTGCATAGACCATAATAATCTCGCTCTGCTCCATTAGTTGGTGAAAGTCGTAGAAATACTTCAGCGACTTTGGATTGGCAGTGATTTTATTTGAATGATTATCCATCGTATTATACTTTAAAGAGTTGATTTAATCTCGGTACGCAATGAAAAATAGCTGTAATCCGCGTCAATATTTTCAAAATCGAAGTCCAATGTGTTGCCGGTTCTGCGGGCAATATCGATGAGGCCCAGATGAATTCCGTTCTTATCGGACATTTCACCGGAGGTCAGCCAGGTTTTATAGAACAAGGAGAGCTCAGTGCCCGACATATCCGTCATAGACATCAGTTTTTCTTTGAAGTCGCTGACTTTGTCATTGTTAATGGCATTGCCGCTATAAATTGCATAACCATCCTCAATCCGACCGATAAGAAACATGCTCGACTTAGCGTGTTTGTTATCTTCCGAGTGGTAGGTGATATTTTGCAGACAGCCTACCATAACGTTGAAGATCTTGGATTTGATTCCCTGATCCTCGTTGGAAGAGTCGAGTTTTCGTTCTGTTAATTCCAGTAATCCCAGCATAATGTTCTGGGAAATTTCGCCTTTGTAAGAGAGCATGATTTGATTTTCAAACATGCTGGCCCTGAAACGGCTTAAGAATTGCAGGTTTTTGTCGGTTGATTCAGTCATAATTCAATCAGTTAAAATTTTAATCCAATTACTAGTATGTCGTCAACCTGTTCGGCTGATCCTTTCCAATTTTCAAAGGTGTTTTTGAACAGGTTCCCCATTTGAAAAATGCTTTGGTTGCTATTGTCTTTGATAAGCAGGCTTACGTTGCCGCTCATGAATTTCTGTTTTCCGGTGGGTCCTCCCAACTGGTCGGCAAACCCATCGGTCATGAAATAGAAGGCATCACCTTGTTCGATATTAATCGTGTGATTTGTGAAGGGTTTCCGGTTGCTGTACTGGCTGCTTCCGACAGGGAAACGATCCCCACGTATTTCGGTAAGTTCCTTTTTGTTAACATAATACAATCCCCTGTGAGCTCCTGCATAATTGAGGACTTTGTTTTTCAGGTCGATACAGCAGAATGCAGCATCCATACCGTCGTTGATTTTGCTGTTTTCCTCTTCCTGCTTTAACGTACTGACCAGATTGGTGTGTAATTTGTCGAGAATCTGGCCTGCATTGTCGGTGCCTTTGTTTTTGATAATCTCGTTTTGAAGGAAGAACCCGATAATCGACATCAACGCTCCCGGCACCCCATGTCCTGTACAATCCATAACGCCGATATAAACAACATCCCCTTCCCGGTAAATCCATGGGTAGTCTCCGCTCACGATATCTTTGGGCTTATAAAGCATGAAGGAATGCGGGATTATCGATTGCAGGAATTTCTCCGTTGGCATCAGTGCGCTTTGAATGTAATAAGCATAGTTAATGCTGTCGTTGATACTCTTGTTCTTTTTCCTAATCAATTCCTCACGGTTTTTCGCTTCTGTGATATCGTGGCAAACGAAGAGCACCGATTCAACCACTCCATTGTCTTGGAATTCGGGAATCGCGCTGACCTGCATAATTTTAATTCCCTGAACCGTTGTGAAAACCAACTCGTCAATTTTTTTCTCCTTGCTAACCCCCACCTCGTCGAGCATCTTTTTCCACAGGGTAACAACCGACTCTTCAATCCCAATGTTCATGATAGGCTTGTCGATTAAATCGGCAATTTTCATTCCTGTGTAGGATTCGATAATCGGGTTGATGTAGGTGCACCTGCTGAAGATGTCGATTCGAAGGATGAGGTCGAGACTGTTTTCCGAAAGGGCCTGCATCTTTGCGCGTATCCTTTGCTCCTTGGCAGCCAGACGCTGTTCGGAGATGTCGCGGGTGTTGATTACAATACCTTTGATAACATCGGCAATAGAGTTTTTGCCGATTGCTTCCAACCAGATTATTTCCCCGCTTTTCGTGAAATACCGGTATTGGATGATATGGATTTTCTCGGGATACGAAATTATGTTTTGAAGGAAGGATTTAAAACTGTCGGTATCGAGTGGATGTATGTTGTCGGTATCCTTCATCCCTATTATTTCCTCTGGGAAATACCCCAGTACGGACCGCACGGAAGGGCTAACATACAAAGTCATTCCGGAGTCGCTGAATATGAAGATAACCTCCAGTGAGTTTTCCAACAACACATGGGTTTTTTTGTTACTGTTGCGAACTTCCTGCATTTGTTCTTCCAGCTGGAGGTTTGTTTTCTTGAGCTGCTCCTGGGCAAAGATCATATCCTTGGCATTCTGGAGGAGTTTGCCCTTCTGTACAACAAGTTCCGAACTCATTTTTTCCGATTCCCTGAGGAGCAAGCGTGTCCGCTCGTTCACCATTACATTGTTGATGGTTCGTGCGATAATTTCCCCGATTCCGGAAAGTACTTTAACCTGCAAGTCGGTAAACTTACGGATCGATGCAAGCTCAAGCACCCCATGCACAGTATCGTTGGCAATAAGGGGGACGATTATGATGCTTTTGGGTTTTCTGTCACCCATCAAACCGGAGGAAATGGTGACATAGTTGTCGGGGATTTCCGTTCTGAGGATGACATCCTTTTCAACGGCAGACTGCCCTATCAATCCCTCAGCAAATTCGAATTCCGCCTTAAGATATTTCTTTCGGTTGTATGCATAGCTGGACTTTAGGCGGATAATCTTCCTGCTGTCATCGGCTTCAGTGACAATGTAGAAAGCACCCTGGACCACATTTTCGAGTTTGGTAACCAGATAGGATGTGATTTCCTCGCCCAACCTTTCGATTTCGTTTATCGACCGCAGAATCAGGTTTATATCGCTAACAATTTTGGCGATTGCGTTTCGTTCCGAGTCAATCTGGCTAACCCGCAACAAGCTATTGCGCATACTTTCCAGAGATTCGGTAAGCTCATTTTCACCATTCACAGCGACATACTGATTTAAAAGGTTTCCCTTTTCAATGCTACGGGCGAAATCAATTGTGCTATTTACGGTACTTTTCAGCAGAGAAATACTTTTTTTATACTCATTCCTCTTGTCGAGCAGATAATTACCGCACACATACCCGGCAATTCCGAAGAAAAACGGGACCAGATGAAGGAGATAAAAGGCATTTTCGTCCCTGTAAAGAGCCTGAAGTCCAGTTATGGAAAGGGGATAATTACCTGCTGCCAAGGAAAAAAGCAAAGTAGTCAAGGAGATTATTATCCCCGTAACCGCAAAACCGACCACAAAAAAACTCAGTTCCAATATTTTCCTCGTGCTTTTCAATTTCCTATTGATTAATTAATGTGATTTCTGCAAGTTTTTCATCTGTGACCCGATAAATTCGGATATGGTATAAAAGTACTTCTCATCGGCCAGAGTGAATTCATGAAACGAAGCGAGCTCGATAACACCATAAAGTATGTTCTCATAAATTACAGGGATAATTATCAATGAATTGGGTGAGGCTTCACCCAGTCCGGTTCTGATTTTAACATATCCCTCAGGCACAGCCTTCAAATTCAATATTTTACCCTCCCTGGCAACCTGTCCGGGTAAACCTTCCCCCGGCAGGAACTCGCTTTCTTCGGTTTCAATGTTCACGCAGGCATAACCCGACAAGTACTTAAGTTTTGAAACTTCATTTTCGGTTACGCTGATTAAGAAGACACCCTGAAGTATTTCTTTTTCTTTAGCTATTTGGGACAATACACTCTGGGCGAAATCGGCCGAATTGGTGAATTTATCCCCGAGATTTCTTATGAATCGCTGAGCCGCAGAGCTTTTCTCCTGAGAAGAAAGGCTTTGGATCCTCTCAGTCTCAACGTTGATTGTATTATGCTTATTTGATTTTCTCCAACGGAACTGCATATCAGCTTTGATTAAATTGTTTATTTCTCAAAAACCTCTGGCCTTTTCTGCTTGTAAAGCCATTCTATTGTATTCTGTATTGTTTTTTTGTAATTAATCCAATTTGTTGTTTTGTTTTGCCTTTGCTCCAATATTTGAATAATACCGGCCGTCAGACTTTTTATAACTTCACGAAGACTTTATCCTCAATGCTTACGGGTTTAAAGTGTCGGGCTCCTTTGAGCCAGGAAACAGACTCCTTTGAGCCAATCCCCAGAAAAGCCCCTTGGTTTAAACTCTGAGTAAATACGCCAAGAACTTTTTCCTGCAGACTCAGATTAAAATAGATAAAAACATTTCTGCAAATAACCATATCGAACAATCCAAAATGAGGATCAGAAGACAAATCATGCCTTTTAAATACCACTTTGTTTATCAATTCCTGATCATAATGAGCCATGTTGCCATTTGTTTTATAGTGTTCCGAGAGTTTACCCTTTCCCCCAAAGGCCTGATAATTTGTTTCATTCAGTTCCTGGTTCTTCAACAGGTAGATTCCATTTTGAGCCTTATTCAATGCCTCCAGGTTAATATCGGTGGCAACTATTCTGGCTTTACCCAAAAGCTTTGCTTCCTTAAGCATAATAGCCATTGAATAAACCTCTTCACCCATGGAACATCCGGCATGCCAAATTGAAATAGCCGGTTTGTTCCGTAAGGCAGGAATCACATGATCCCGAAGCGCTGCCCAGAATGGCGGATCCCTAAACATTTCCGTTACATTCACAGTAATCTCGTGAATAAAGCTATCTGCGAATCCTTCTACTGTTTTTATTTTACTGGTCAATTCGCCAAAACCCGACAGTTTGTTTATTTCAATGAACCTGAAAATTCTCCTATGTAAAGAAGGGTGTGCATAATCGCTGAAATCAATACCTTTTTTTTCTTTTACAACAGCAAGGAGATTATCCATTTCCGAATTTTCGTTCCCGTTTTCGCCGCCCATGTTCATCATTGTTTGAAGCTCCTTCTTTTAAAAAAGACTGTTTCACGGATTTGTTTCCAGTTATCAAATTTATATTCTAACAGAGGAATGGAAAACAGAGAAACACCTGATTAATCCTTAAATTACACTCATACACGGGTAAGTATTTTCACCTGCTTCAGCAAGTAGTTTTACCCGAAGGCTGCAGACATGCAAAAGAAGATAAAAAGCTTAAGGAGGAATATTCTTTACCTATTCGAAATCACCTTATTGAAAAAGGAGGCTAACACCCACACAAGGATTGCATATCAGATAGACTTGTTGCCTGGCCGAACATGAGCGTTCAAAATGTAAGGGTAGTAGCCAATATTAACAACTGGGAATATTATTCAAACTGGGATACAGTGGTTGTTTATACCGGAGGCGTTCCGGTAAAAAGGTGCATCGGACAAAGCGTACCAATTTGGGTCAACGAGTCTGATTTTCATCGATATATTTATGGGGTCCAAGGGCCAGACGCAATGGATTGCATTTGCGTTCTTGAATGTTTTTATGAATTTCCAGATGGCACCGCATGCGCGATAGACAAATGCGAGTTCAAGAACGAGCCCTTGCAAATGGTTCGCTTCGATTTTCGAATCAGATAAAAACCTACTCTATTGCTAACTAAACCAATTTTTCGTTACTTTTCGTGGACCGATCGAAGTTGAGAGTTTTGCAATTTGCCTTTTCGTATATTGGAAATTCAAAATGCAACTATTAAATATCAAAATTCAAAAGTATTGTCTATGGAATCAATGATCTAAACCACTTCATTTTTTTAAGAGCCATCCCGGTCCCACCCGATTTGTTTGCGTTAAATCGGGCGGAAACCGGTAAGGCACTTCTCTAAAACCCCTAACTAACCAATTAACTAACTAAACCTATCTATTAACCTAAAATTTTTCGTATCCTGCGTCCAGATGGTCCTTTCCCATGTTGATGTGCACGCCGTTTGAGGAAGAACTAAGTGTTTTCCGGGCGGGGGTCATGTCTTTGGGAACAGAATCCAGCACTCCACCTAAGCGGCTTCCATTGCGGCCCTCGGGTTTCTGTGTTGCCTGTACCTGTTTTTGAGCTGTCTTATGATGGTGCGAGTCGCTCTCGAGTTTGAAGAACGAGATCATCTCCAGCAAAGCTTCTGCCTGTCCGGCCAGTTCTTCCGAGCTTGTGGCCATCTCTTCCGAGGCCGCCGCGTTCTGCTGCGTAACCTG